>NZ_SSXS01000004.1:203753-243317 GCF_004832235.1 Methylophaga sp. SB9B | reverse complement strand
AAGTCCCTGAAGGGCCGTAGAAGACCACTACGTTGATAGGTTGGGTGTGGAAGTGCAGTAATGTATGAAGCTAACCAATACTAATTGCCCGTGAGGCTTGACCATATAACCCCAAGTAAGTTGGGTGTGCACATAAGTGATAAAACCTTTACTTCCCGAATTAGCTTGCCTGAAAAGCAAGCAGCCAGTTATGCCTGGCGGCCATAGCGAGTTGGTCCCACCTGTTCCCATCCCGAACACAGAAGTGAAACAGCTCAGCGCCGATGATAGTGTGGGAGTTCCCATGTGAAAGTAGGTCACTGCCAGGCTTTAATATAAAACAAGCCCGACGCGAAAGCGCCGGGCTTTTTTTATATTCAAAACTTGTGGTGTCCTGCCTGAGCATGGCAACACCCCATGTGGCCGCAAATTGCTCCTGCATTAGCGGCATACCTTCCATCCATGGACATAACAAAATCGTCTGGAACAGATTTGGGCAGCGGTAGCTGCCTGAAGGGTGAAGTGCAGGGATGCACTTCATCAAAGTAAGTCGAACATAGCTAGGCCGCTCTTTATCGGGTGGCCTTTTTATTATCTATCGTTTAGACAATGTGACCTACTTGAACGGAGTGGTCAGTTGTTGCTCCTACAAAACCGACATAGGATGAACCTGAATGTTCAAGTGTCGCGCTAGCAGGATAGCGATAGCGACCATGATATCCATGTAAATAACTGTCAGGCTTTTATACAAAAAATACCCGTTTATCAGAGAAATATGGGTATTTTTTATCTATTAATTTTGCAATGATCTTCTTTCAACGAAGTAACCTATAATTGCTTCTGTAAAACTAATATAAGATATTCAAACAAGATACAAGTGATCTATTAATAGGGTATGGAACGTTTAATAGTAATAGCGATATCCAAATCTTGGATGGTACCAATATCTATTGTAGTAGCCACGGTATGGGTAGAAGCCATTGTAATAGAAAGGATCATAAAATGGATCCCTCTGTACAGTACGATATGGCTGCCATTTATACATGGTAGAAACATTAATCACCGGCATGGATAATTCTTTTTTGTCCACCATGCGTACCGCTTCTCCGTCCAGAGTTCCGGTAAATGTCAGTATTGTCCCTTCCTTATAAACGACAGGATCAATGAATTCAGTTGTTTTAGCTAGGAATCGGCCATCACTAGGTTGATTGGTAATCGGTTTACCATAATGGTTAAGCGGGTATTGAACAACTTGGATGATCGAAGAATCATTATTGTTTTCAACACTGACCACTTCACCGCCCCAACGAACTTGTTGTGCAGAGAAACTATCAACTTGACCTTTGATTTCATTAAGCTGAATATCATCGGCTGGAGCTGTACTGATTTGTTTCGGTACATTACTGCAGCCCGACAAAAGAACCAGGAGTAGATTTGCCATGACAAATCTGGATAATAATTTCATTAATGGCCTCGTGAAAAGTGATTGTCAGTCTGTTAGAACACAATCAATATAGTATAAGTTTCACTGATAAATCATTTACATATATTTACTTTTAAAGATTAGGGATATTTTTCCCAAAAATGCTGGACGGGTGTAATTATTACTGATATTCTTGCTGGCAATTTTCCAGTTAAATCTCCCAAACTTCAAACATACGCGTTCTCCACGCGCATCCAAGGCAATTCTGATATAAAAACCCATTTTAGGTAATACATGAATCTGACAGAACTAAAAAGGCAGTCCGCTGCTGAATTGATGGAACTTGCTCTCTCCATGAATCTTGAGGGCTTAGCCCGAAATCGAAAACAAGAACTTATATTTGCTTTGGTCAAAGCCCATGCAAAACAAGGTGATGACGTCTATACCACAGGGGTTTTGGAATTATTACCAGATGGTTTTGGATTTTTACGTTCTCCTGAAGACTCCTATGTTGCCGGACCAGATGATATTTATGTTTCACCAAGTCAGATTCGTCGGTTTCATTTACGAACTGGGGATACGATAAAAGGAAAAATCCGTCCTCCTAAAGATAGTGAACGTTATTTTGCCTTGGTAAAAGTTGATGAAATCAACTATGAAAAACCAGAGAATTCGCGCAATAAAGTTCCATTTGAAAACCTGACACCTCTTTTTGCCAACGAACGATTCAATCTTGAGCGTGGTAATGGCAGTACCGAAGATTTAACTGCTCGTATAATCGACTTGGCCTCACCAATCGGTAAAGGTCAACGGGGACTGGTTGTTGCACCACCAAAATCTGGTAAAACAATGATTTTGCAATCAATCGCACAGTCAATTGCCAGCAATTATCCTGAAAGTACCTTAATCGTATTATTGATCGATGAGCGCCCAGAAGAAGTGACTGAAATGCAACGCTCTGTTAAAGGCGAAGTTGTATCAAGTACGTTCGATGAGCCAGCAACGCGTCATGTGCAAGTTGCCGAAATGGTTATCGAAAAAGCAAACGTTTGGTTGAACATAAACATGACGTAGTTATTCTGTTGGATTCAATCACTCGCTTGGCTCGCGCTTACAATACTGTATCTCCTTCTTCAGGTAAGGTTTTAACTGGTGGTGTGGATGCAAATGCCTTGCAACGTCCAAAACGTTTCTTCGGTGCGGCAAGAAATATTGAAGAGGGTGGCAGCTTGACCATTATTGCAACCGCTTTGATTGAAACTGGTTCGCGGATGGATGAAGTTATTTTCGAAGAGTTTAAAGGTACGGGTAATATGGAAGTATTACTTGAGCGTAAACTAGCTGATCGTCGTATTTATCCTGCTATCAATGTCACCCGCTCCGGTACTCGCCGAGAAGAATTACTGACAAATGAGGAAGATTTGCAGAAATTGTGGATCCTTCGGAAAATTCTGGCTCCAATGGAACCCATCGAAGCAATGGAATTCCTGATGGATCGCCTGAAGTCAACTAAAACGAATGTTGAGTTTTTTGACTCAATGAAACAAGGTTAAACATAAGTTTGTCGAAAGGCTTGGTTGAAGTACCTCCGGCAATTTTTTTGATGGGCCCAACGGCCGCCGGTAAAACTGATCTGGCAATATTTCTGGCTCAGAACCTGCCAGTAGAAATTATTAGTGTCGACTCTGCGCTTATTTATAAGCAAATGAATATCGGTACTGCCAAGCCTGATACAAAGGTATTGCAGCAATTCCCGCATCATTTAGTCGATATCATTGATCCGCAACAGGCTTATTCTGCCGGTCGTTTTCGTCAAGATGCATTAGTTTTAATGGCTGATATTACCAAGCGTGGCAAAATCCCCTTACTTGTAGGTGGCACCATGCTGTATTTCAAAACATTACAGTACGGTATTGCTGAATTACCAGAAGCCGACGCTAATATCAGGGCAAAGCTTGAGCAAGAACTGAAGCAATTCGGACTGTCGCACTTGCACCAACGTTTAAATGAAGTTGATCCTGTCTCTGCAGCACGCATCCATGTTAATGATCCACAAAGATTATTACGAGCTTTGGAAGTGTATGAGATTTCAGGGAAACCACTAACTGAATTGACACAACACTCAGATTTCTTGCTGCCGTACAGCGTTATCAAAATTATTTTGTCACCTTTTGATAGAAAGATTCTGCATCAACGCATAGCAAAACGTTATGAGATGATGATGCAAGCGGGATTTATCGAAGAAGTTAAAAAGCTTCAGAAGCGAGGAGATTTGCATGCTGCACTTCCATCCATTCGCGCAGTTGGTTACCGACAAGCTTGGTCTTTTTTGAATGGTGAGTATGATGAGAACACTTTTATTGAAAGAGCGATAATCGCCACCAGGCAAATGGCGAAACGCCAATTAACTTGGTTAAGAGCCCAAAAAGATGGAGTTTGGTTTGATAGTGGTAACGATTTGCCAAACAAACAGGTATTGGATTTTATACGCTCGAAACTATCAGAATCCGATAATGCTTGACGATTCTGCGCAGCCTTTTAGAATGCCCGTAACACCTTAGCGTTTTAACAATAATAACAACGATGGAGTCGACAATGGCTAAAGCCCAATCCTTGCAGGATCCTTTTTTGAATGCATTACGTCGCGAAAATGTTCCAGTTTCGATTTATCTGGTCAACGGTATTAAATTACAGGGTCAAATCGACTCTTTTGATCAATTTGTGATATTGCTGAAAAATTCCGTTAATCAAATGGTATACAAACACGCAATCTCAACCATCGTTCCTGCAAGAAATGTTCAGATAACCCAAGAAGAGTAAGGGAGTTTATTGATTGTTTGACAGACCCGATAGCAACGCCGCTTTTGAAGAAAATGCCGAACAAGAGTCGGTAGTTCTAGTTCATCTCGATTTTAATGATCGTAGTTTTGATGAAACCCAACAAGAATTCCTTGAATTGGTTAATTCAACAGGGGCCAATATTTCCGCAGTGGTGCATGGTAAACGTCAACGGCCAGATTCAAAGTATTTTGCTGGAACCGGTAAAGTCGAAGAGATTGCCGAATTAGTTTCTGCTAATGATGCGGCGGTGGTTATTTTTAACCACGAACTTTCTCCCAGTCAGGAACGTAACCTCGAGCAACGGCTTAAATGTCGTGTGTTAGGACGTACCGGTCTGATACTGGATATTTTTGCCCGCAGAGCACGTTCGCATGAAGGTAAGCTCCAGGTTGAATTGGCCCAGTTACAACATCTTTCCACCCGATTAGTACGTGGCTGGACTCACTTAGAGAGACAAAAAGGTGGTATTGGTTTACGTGGTCCAGGTGAAACCCAGCTCGAAACCGATAGACGTCTATTAGGTCAACGCATCAAATCACTGAAAAAACGACTTGAAAAAGTCCGTTCGCAACGCGATCAGGGAAGACGTTCCAGACAACGTGCCGGTGTCCCTGTTGTCTCACTGGTGGGATATACCAACGTGGGAAAATCTACGTTGTTCAATCGCATGACAGCATCAGATGTTTATGCTGATGATCGTTTATTTGCCACTTTGGATCCTACATTACGAAGATTCAGGATAGCGGATACCGAGCCTTTGATTCTAGCTGATACAGTAGGATTTATTCGCCAATTGCCCCATGATTTGGTTGAGTCATTCAGTTCTACCCTGGAAGAAACCCGTGATGCATCATTACTGTTGCATGTGGTTGACGCTGCAGCGGTGGACAGAGATGAACTCATGAAACACGTTGATGAGGTTTTACAGCAAATCGGCGCTGATGAACTACCGCAATTGATTATTTATAACAAAATTGACCGCTTAGAAAACGTTCAGCCAAAACTAGAACGGGATCAGCAAGGAAAAATTCGTCGCATCTGGCTTTCTGCCCATACTGGTGAAGGCTTGGATCTACTTAGACTGGCATTACAAGAATATTTTCCTGAGCAACTCTTAGCGATTGAATCAGTCAATTAAGCGGACTTTTGGTTGCTATCGGCACCCATGTCCGTAAAATAGATTCATTCGGTTCCCATATTGAAAATCATAAATTAATTTTTGGAGCGGTACATGGCTTGGAACGAACCCGGTAGTGGTGATAAAGACCCATGGGGTAAGCGTGGTGGTAATAATGAAGGCCCCCCTGATCTTGATGAAGTTGTAAAAAATCTGCAGCGAAAATTTGCCGGAATGTTCGGCGGTAATAGTGGCGGAAGTAATAATACTCAACCTCCAGAAGGCGGTAGTAAATCAGGCTCAATTGGCGCAGGATTAATCGCTGCCATTATTTTGTTAGTATGGTTACTTTCCGGTATCTACATTGTAGAGCCAGCTGAAAGAGGCGTGGTATTACGTTTTGGCCAATATAGCCATACCTCTATGCCTGGACCTCATTGGCATTTCCCTTACCCGATAGATCGGGTTGAGGTGGTTGATGTGGCTAAAATACGCTCTGTAGAAATCGGTTATCGCTCAAGCGGTGGTCGACCAGAAAGCAATGTTTTATCTGAATCACTGATGCTTACCAACGACGAAAACATAGTGGATTTAAAAATTGCTGGTCAATATCGTATTAATGATGCGGCAGAGTATCTCTTTAATGTGCGTACTCCAGACACTATTCTCCGTCAGATGATGGAAAGTGCTGTCCGTGAAGTGGTTGGTCAATCAACGATGGACTTTGTTTTAACTGAAGGACGTAGTGAAGTTGCAACTCGTACTGAGCAACGTTTGCAAGCGATGTTAGACGCGCATGCCACAGGCTTAACGGTAACCAGCGTCAGTATGCAGGACGTACAGCCACCTGAGCAGGTACAGGATGCCTTTGCCGACGTCGTTAAAGCACGTGAAGATGAAGTCCGTGCCAAGAATGAGGCAGAAGCTTATTCGAACGATATTATTCCACGTGCTCGTGGTCAGGCTTTCCGTGTTATTCAGGAAGCTGAGGCATACAAAAGTCAGGTGGTCGCCAAAGCAAACGGTGAAGCAAGTCGTTTTGTGCAAGTTATGACTGAATATGAAAAAGCGCCTTTGATTACTCAAGAACGTCTTTACATCGATGCGATGGAATCGGTTTATAGCCGTAGCCAAAAAGTTATGGTTGACGTGGATAGTGGTGGCAACAATGTTCTTTACTTACCACTGGATAAAATGCGTGGCAGTAGCAATGCGCCCCGCGTAGATTTAAACAATTTAAATTATCCGACTACCAATAACCCCCAAACGTCATCGAGCACATCAGCTCAAGATGGTTCACGTAGCAGGGGAGGACGTTAATCATGAGTTCTAGATTTACTGCAATTATCTTTATTGTTGTACTGGCACTGATCACTCTCAGTTCTGCTATCTTCTTCGTTGATGAACGTGAACGGGTTATTCTGCTGCGTTTAGGTCAAATCGAAAAAGCTGATTTTGAGCCTGGTATTCATTTTAAAATTCCTTTCGTAAATGAAGTACGTCGTTTTGATGGGCGGATCCTGAGCCTTGATGCCACACCTGCTCGTTATCTGACAGGTGAAAAGAAGAACGTTATCGTGGATTCTTTTATCTTGTGGCGTGTTGCTAATGTTGCAGATTACTTCACATCGATGGGTGGCGACGAAGAAAGCGCCAAGCTACGTTTATCGCAAATCATTAAAGATGGACTGCGTGCTGAGTTTGGTCGTCGAACTATTCAGGAAGTGGTTTCTGGTGAACGTTCAGTTATGGTCAGTGGTTTGATGGACGAGGCAAACCGCATTGCCAATGAGTTTGGTATTGAAGTGGTCAACGTTCGTATCAAACGTATTGATTTACCTACTGAAGTCAGTTCATCAGTTTATACCCGTATGGAAGCTGAACGTGAGCGTGTTGCCAAAGATCTACGCTCTCGTGGTGCGGAAGAAGCTGAAAAAATCCGTTCAGATGCTGACAGACAAAGAACCGTTATTTTGGCTGAAGCTAATCGTCAGTCTGAAATGCTGCGAGGTGAAGGTGATGCACTTGCAACACAAATCTACGCAGATGCTTACGGTCAGAACGAGTCGTTTTACTCTTTCTACCGTCGTTTAGGCGCATATCAGCATATTTTCCAAGGGGATGATCTGCTGGTGATTGAACCAAAAGGTGATTTTTTCAGCAGTTTCAGTGACTTGAATATACTGGACTAGTGAGTGAGTCTCTAATTCACAGCTTATGGCTCGCCACCGCATTAATGCTGATTATTGAAGGGATTATGCCTTTTGTTAATCCTGCGGCATTAAGGCGAGCCTTACTGCAAATTGTCACCATGACTGATCAGCAATTACGCACAGTAGGGTTGCTCAGCATGGTGGCAGGTTTGCTGATTTTATATTGGGTTAATTAATTTACATGACATTAAAAGAAAGTTGGTTGCTCCCAGAGGGCATCGATGAATTAATGCCGGAAGAAGCTGCCCAGCTGGAAAGAATGCATCGTCTATTAGTGGATCGCATGCAAAGTTGGGGATATCAACTTGTGGTCCCGCCGCTAGTCGAATACCTGGATTCCTTACTGACAGGTACGGCAAAAACACTCGATTTACAAACTTTTAAACTGATTGATCAATTATCCGGTCGCTTGCTAGGCATTCGTGCTGATATGACTCCGCAGGTGGCTAGAATTGCAGCACATCGACTTCGAGATAATTCAGATGTGTTACGCCTGTGCTATATCGGGAGTGTTTTGCATACTTTACCAGCTGGTCAGGCCAGCTCACGTAATCCAATCCAATTAGGTGCTGAAATTTACGGCCATGCTGGTCCGGAAAGTGATATGGAAAGCATTCAACTAATGGTTGAATTGCTGAAGATTAGTGGAGTTGCCGGCTCAATCTCATTAGATATAGGCCATGTTGGCATTTATCGCGGTTTAGCCGATTTTGCTCAACTGGATGACGAGCAGGAACAAGCGCTTTTCTCTGCAATGCAGCGTAAGGCTTTGCCGGAAATTGAAAGTTTATTATCCAGCTATGCCATTAATGAACCGGCCAGAAAAATGCTGGTTGCCTTGTCTGAGTTAAATGGCGACGTGAAAGTGCTGGACAAAGCAAAGCAGATCTTAAAGGACGCACCGGAATCCGTACTGCAAGCGCTGGAAACGCTAAATATGTTGGCTGAAATGTCACAACAGCGTTTATCAGGCATACAGTTGAATTTCGATCTGGCTGAGCTGCGCGGCTATCACTACCATACCGGCGTAGTGTTTGCTGCATATCAATCAAGTTCGGCACAAGCCATTGCGTTGGGTGGACGATATGATGATATTGGACAGGATTTCGGTCATGCCCAACCTGCTACGGGCTTCAGTTTAGATTTGAAAAAACTGGTGACCAGCTTTCCCAAACCAAGGGAAAAGCGCCAGTTGATTAGCGCTACTTGGTCATCAGATCAATCACAGCTTGATATGGTTGAAAGCTTACGTGAACAGGGTAATATTGTGGTTTTTGCTTTACCCGGAAGCACAATAAATACCGAAAAAACATTGATTCAACAAGATGGCCGCTGGCAAGTGGTCGAGACAGGAAATAACACGCGTGGTTAAAAATATTGTAGTAATCGGTTCCCAATGGGGCGATGAGGGTAAAGGTAAAGTTGTTGACCTTTTGACTGACAGCGTTTCAGCTGTAGTACGCTTTCAAGGTGGACATAATGCAGGTCATACCCTGGTTATTGAGGGTAAAAAAACTATTCTGCACCTGATTCCTTCAGGCATTTTGCGAGAGCATGTTCAATGCCTTATCGGTAATGGCGTGGTGCTATCTCCGGAAGCATTAATTAAAGAAATGAATGAGCTGGAAGCCAATGGTATTCCAGTACGTCAGCGCCTGAAAATCAGTGCCGCCTGTCCATTGATTTTGCCTTATCACGTAGCGTTAGACGTCGCCAGAGAATCCCGTCGCGGTAAAGATGCGATTGGTACAACTGGACGCGGTATCGGCCCAGCGTATGAAGATAAAGTGGCGCGCCGAGGTTTACGTCTTGGCGATCTGGTCAACGAACAGAAGTTTGTAGAAAAACTGCGTGAAGTGGTGAGTTTCCATAACTTTGCCTTGATTAATTACTATCAGGCAGCGCCAGTCAGTTTTGAACAAGTGCGTGACGAAACATTAGCTATGCGGGATGTGTTACTGCCAATGATTGCCGATATACCGGCGATGCTACAGCAGTATTATCTCAACGGTGACCGGGTGATGTTTGAAGGTGCTCAAGGCGCTTTGCTGGATATTGATCACGGTACCTACCCTTATGTCACCTCATCAAACACGACTGCCGGTGGCAGTGCGACAGGTGCTGGTGTTGGCCCGTGCCATATTGATTATGTATTAGGCATTACCAAAGCTTATGCAACCCGCGTTGGCGCAGGTCCATTCCCTTCAGAATTAAGCTGTGATATCGGTAAGCATTTATCGGTTAAAGGTCATGAAAAAGGCTCGACTACCGGGCGTGATCGCCGCTGTGGTTGGCTTGATATGGTGGCATTAAACCGCGCCAGCTGGATTAACAGTATTACTGGTTTATGTTTAACCAAACTGGATGTATTGGATGGGTTGGAAATCATTCGTTTATGTGTTGGTTATAAACGCAATGGTGAAGATGTAACAGTTCTGCCATTGAGTGCGGATGAGTTTGAAGGCTGTGAGCCGGTTTATATCGATATGCCAGGCTGGCAGGATTCAACATTGGGTATCACCGAGTTTGACGCCTTGCCGGAAAATGCCCGGAACTATATTGATAAAATCCAAGAATTGGCTGGCGTTCCGATTGATATTATTTCAACAGGTCCTGATCGTTGCGAAACCATTATTCGCCGGGATCTATTTAGTCTCTAATTAAATAAACAGCCTGAGTAAAACGCCCTCTTAAAGAGGCGTTTTTGTCTGTGGGATTATTTTCGATCAGGCGAAATCGCGGCATAGAGTGCGGAATAGTCAGTATTTTCCATGCCCATTGCCATGGCTTTATCCAATAATCGACTAATGCCTTCCAGTGCCGTTGTATCAAGTCGAAGTTTTTCACCGACCTCCAGAAATAGCCGAGTATCTTTTGCCAGATGTTTGGTGGGAAAATTCGGATCACTGAAGTTGCGATTGAGCATACGTTCGAGTTTTTTATCAAATGTTGCAGCATAAATTGCACTTTCACGCACTATCTGCATAAACTGCTCAACATCAATCTGGTGTTCCTCAATCATGGCAAGACTCAGTGAAAATGTTGCTGTAAGCCCTGCAATTAACTGGTTCATCGCGAGCTTAATCGCAGCGCCTTGCCCCGTATCACCAATATAACGCGGTGTTTCTCCTATTAACTTCAATAGGGGCAACACTGACCTATAATTATCTTCAGGGCCTGCTGCCATTAGAATTAATTTACCACTACGGGCTTCAGGCAAGCTACCTAATACCGGGCACTCCAGATACGCGGCATTCACACTATTTAACTGACTTTCAAGATGCTGAGATTGTTCGGGAGCAATGGTTCCCATTTGCATAAACAGCTTGTCTGCAAAGACTGCGGGATCCACATTGTCCAGAACTGTGGCAATTGCATCGGCATCACTCAACAGCAAAATAACTATTTCACTTTGCTGAACAGCTTCGCTGGCCGTTTCACAGATTCGGGCACCTTGAGCGCTTAAATTAGCAACCTTTTTAATGCTTCGGTTGTAGATACTCAACTCGCATTTCTGGTCGAGAAGACGCTCTGCCAATGCATTGCCCATCAGGCCACCACCAAGAATGGCTATTTTCATATCTGACTCCGGTTTTGTTTAACTAAAAATTCTATTCTTACATAGATGCTGCGTGCGTTGTGGGATACAATATGCGGGCATTTACAGCCGCTACAGGGGAAAACTGTGTACAAAAAAAACATGAGCATTGCTGATTTTGATGACGAGTTGTTTCAGGCAATTTCTGCTGAAGAACAACGTCAGGAAGATCATATCGAATTAATCGCTTCTGAGAACTATACCAGCCCACGGGTGATGGAAGCTCAGGGCTCATTGTTAACCAACAAATACGCAGAAGGTTATCCTGGCAAACGTTATTATGGCGGCTGTGAACATGTTGATACCGCTGAAGATCTGGCGATTGAACGTGCAAAAGCATTATTTGGTGCTGATTACGCTAACGTGCAACCACATTCCGGCTCACAAGCCAATGCTGCAGTTTATCTAGCCTTATTGCAACCCGGCGATATGATTCTGGGAATGAGTCTGGCACATGGTGGTCATTTGACTCACGGTGCCAAAGTCAGTGCATCCGGAAAAATCTATAATTCTGTTGCTTACGGCATTAGCAGTGATACCGGTGAGATTGATTATAACGAAGTTGAAAAACTGGCTAAAGAACATCAGCCAAAACTGATCGTTGCAGGTTTTTCGGCTTACTCACGTATTATTGACTGGCAAAAATTCCGTGATATTGCGGATTCAGTTGGCGCATATCTACTGGTTGATATGGCCCATGTGGCCGGTCTGGTTGCGGCAGGACTTTACCCGAATCCAGTACAAATCGCTGATGTAACGACCACAACTACTCACAAAACATTAAGAGGTCCACGTGGTGGTCTGATTCTGGCCAAATCCAATCCTGAAATTGAGAAAAAGCTGAACTCAGCCGTTTTCCCTGGTTTCCAGGGTGGGCCGTTAATGCATGTGATTGCGGCTAAAGCGGTTGCTTTCAAAGAAGCAATGTTGCCGGAGTTCAAAACCTATCAACAGCAAGTTGTTAAAAATGCCCAGGCGATGGCCAAAGTATTTATGGCCCGTGGCTATGATGTCGTTTCTAAAGGAACTGATGATCATCTGTTCCTGGTCAGCTTTATTGAAGCTGGTCTGACCGGTAAAGAAGTTGATGCATGGCTGGGTAATGCGCATATTACGGTCAATAAAAATGCCGTGCCTAATGATCCGCAATCACCATTCGTTACCTCTGGTATTCGTGTTGGTACTCCTGCTGTCACCACGCGTGGTTTCAGTGAACAGGATTGCACCGACTTGGCGGGCTGGATGTGTGATGTCATTGACAGTCATGGCGATGAAAAAGTGATCGCAGCCATCCGTGACAAGGTGACGGAAATCTGTAAACGTCTGCCAGTTTACTCATAAGTTTGTGCTGACTGATGCGCTGCCCGTTTTGCGGAGCTGAAGATTCAAAAGTCGTCGATTCGCGTCTCTCTTCCGAGGGAGATGCGATTCGACGTCGTCGCATGTGTCAGGTGTGTAATGAACGTTTTACCACTTACGAAACAGCTGAACTGAGTCTGCCACGCTTGATCAAGCGTGATGCTACCCGTGAAGCGTTTGATGAAAATAAATTGCGTGCCGGTATTATGCGTGCACTTGAAAAGCGCCCAGTCAGTATTGATGCCATTGATAATGCGGTCAAAACCATCACCAGACGCTTATGGGCAACCGGTGAAAGAGAAGTGCAGAGTCGTCTGGTTGGTGACTGGGTAATGCATGCATTGCGTGAGCTGGATGAAGTAGCTTATGTCCGGTTTGCTTCGGTTTATCGTAGTTTTCAGGATGTGAATGCGTTTCGGGAAGAAATCGAACGTATGGAAAATCGTGCTTTATCTGATAAAGACAGCTGAATTTAATAGTCAGCTACAGTTTATGCAAACGCATCATTCGAATGCGATTACAATCAATGTAAAAGATCATCTGTGGAGGCAACCCCAATGAGCCAACACGAACAATTTATGGCACAGGCCATACAGCTGGCCTGGAAAGGTTTATACACCACTGATCCTAATCCAAGGGTGGGCTGTGTCATTGTCAAAAATGATCAGGTTATTGGTGAAGGCTGGCATCATCGCGCCGGTGAAGCCCATGCAGAAATTAATGCTTTACACGATGCAGGACATAATGCAGAAGGCGCTGATTGTTATGTGACTCTGGAACCCTGTAGTCATTTTGGCCGTACACCACCTTGTGCCGATGCACTGATTCGAGCCGGAATAAAACGTTTATATGTGGCGATGACCGATCCCAATCCTGTAGTTTCAGGAACCGGTATGCAACGGCTTGAACAGGCTGGAATAGAAGTTCATCAGGGCATACTGACCTCACAAGCTGAGCAATTAAATCCAGGCTTTATTCAGCGTATGCGCATTGGCAGACCCTATGTGCGAAGTAAAATGGCGATGAGCCTTGATGGTCGCACGGCAATGGCATCAGGCGAGAGCAAATGGATAACCGGCCCTGAAGCACGAGCGGATGTACAAAAACTCAGAGCACGCAGCTCAGCGATTGTCACGGGGGTCGGTACGGTTATCGCTGATGACCCCTTGTTAAACGTTCGTCATGTTGCTGATTGGTATCCCCATGGAGAAGCCATACGTCAACCGTTAAAAGTCATTGTCGATAGTGAATTGCGTATGCCTGCCAATGCCCAAATTCTCAACGACGAAAAAGTATTGCTGTTTACCGCCTGTGATCGCATGGTGCGTAATGATGTTGAAACCATTGTTTTGCCAGCACCAAATAACCAGGTCGATCTAAGTGGAATGTTATCGGTATTGGCCAAACGTGAAATCAATGAAGTTATGGTTGAAGCCGGCGCTGTCTTAAACGGTGCATTATTACGCTCACAATTAATCGATGAAATGATTTTTTATGTTGCACCCAAACTGATGGGGGATGCCGCCCGAGCTGTTTTCCATCTGCCCGGTATGGACTATATGGCACAAAATATTGAATTAGATATCACTGATATTCGTGCCGTTGGCAATGACTGGCGAATTACCGCTAAACCACACTATAACGAGGCTTTTTAATTCATGTTCACAGGTATTATTGCGGCTGTAGGTCAGCTCAAATCTCTGCAATCGGTAGGTGGTGATATCCGCTTGCATATTGACTCTGCGAAGTTGGATCTTAACGACGTCAAGCTCGGAGATAGCATTGCGGTCAATGGTGTGTGTTTAACTGTAGTCGAAATGGCGAGCAGAAGTTTACAGTTTGATGTGTCTCAAGAAACACTGCAGCGTACCAGTCTGGGACAATTAAAAACGGGTAGTGAAGCCAATCTTGAGAAAGCCCTTGCCGTTGGGGATCGTTTAGGTGGTCATATGGTTAGCGGGCATGTTGATGGTTTGGGTGAAGTGATCAGTAAAACGGCTTCGGCGCGTTCCTGGCAATATAAGATAAAAGTCCCTGCAGAACTGGAGCGTTATATCGCAGAAAAAGGTTCAATTACCATTGATGGGGTTAGTCTGACAGTCAATGGCGTTTTTGATGGTGGGTTTGATATTAATATCATTCCACATACACTTGAAGAGACGATCATTAAACATTATCAAACTGGTACCAAGGTCAATCTGGAAGTAGATTTGATTGCCCGTTATCTCGAGCGTTTGCTACCTCAGACCGGCTCTAACATCAGCCGGGACTTCCTTACACAACATGGTTATATCCGTTAATGCAAATCAATAGTACTCAAGAGATCATTGATGATCTGAAACAAGGCAAAATGGTCATCATCATGGATGACGAAGATCGCGAAAATGAAGGTGATTTAGTGATGGCCGCTGATAAGGTAACTGCTGAAGCAGTTAACTTTATGGCTAAATTCGGTCGTGGACTGATTTGTCTGACTTTGACTGAAGATCGTTGCCGTCAATTACGTCTGCCATTAATGGTCACCGATAATCAAACACCGTATGCCACCAATTTCACCGTTTCAATTGAAGCCGCTGAAGGGGTAACAACTGGGATATCTGCCGCTGACCGTGCATTAACGATTCAAAAAGCAGTGGCTACGCAAGCCAAGCCCGAGGATTTGGTTCAGCCGGGACATATTTTTCCGTTAAAAGCCCAGCCAGGTGGGGTATTAACCCGTGCCGGACATACAGAGGCCGGTTGCGACTTGGCACATCTGGCGGGTTGTACACCTGCAGCAGTGATTGTTGAGATCCTCAATGATGACGGCACTATGGCGCGACGCCCAGATTTGGAGATATTTGCTGAAACCCATCAGCTAAAAATCGGCACCATCGCAGATTTAATCAGCTATCGTCTGCAAAATGAAATGACCATTAAAGCCATGTCGACCTGTAATTTTCCGACAGAATATGGTGATTTCACCTTGCACAGCTATCAGGATGATGTAAACAGCCAAACCCATTTGGCTCTGGTTTACGGTGATATCGATGCCGAGCAGGAAACATTGGTGCGGGTGCATATGGCCGATCCATTGGGTGATTTACTGGCATCAAAACGTGAACCGACACATTGGCCTTTGCCGGATGTGATGCGCCGAATTCAGCAGGCTGGCAAAGGCGTATTAGTAGTCTTGCGGCAACCAGAACAAAATAAGCAACTGGCGGCTAAAATTGCTCGATACCAGCAGCAAGATCAAGGTGAAGCCGCACCATTCAAAGCCAGTTGGGATTTAAGAACCTTTGGCGTAGGCGCACAGATTTTAGCGGATTTGGGTGTGCGTAAAATGCGCGTGATCGGCACCCCAACTAAACTAACGGGTGTCTCTGGCTTTGGTTTGGAATTAACCGGCTACCTAGAAGATTGAATATAACCGGTGAATAAGCATATTTATATTGTTGCTGGAGAAGCATCGGGCGAAGCACATGCTGCCCGCTTGGTCAGCGCATTAAAAAAACAGCAACCTGCTATTTATATCACTGGAATCGGTGGTGAAAAAATGCGGGCGGCTGGTGCCGATATCAATATCGATTTTGCAGAACTTGCGGTGATGGGTCTGGTGGAGGTCATCAAACGCTATCCGAAAATTAAAGGCATTTTTAATCAGGTCGTAGCAGAACTACGCCGCCAACCACCTGATTTACTTATTCTGGTGGATTATCCCGGCTTCAATCTGAAACTGGCTAAACAAGCAAAAAAACTCGGTATTAAAGTGCTGTATTACATCAGCCCGAAAATCTGGGCCTGGCGAGCGGGGCGAATCGAGCAAATCAAACGCGATGTTGACCATATGGCGGTGTTGTTTCCATTTGAACAGGATATATACCAGGCCGCTGGGGTGGCTGTAACTTGTGTCGGGCACCCGTTAGTCGATGCAGTTCAGACAGAACTTACCCAGAAAACCGCACGAGAGAAATTTGCTCTGGATAAAGCTGTTCGAGTGATTGGTTTGTTTCCCGGTAGCCGGCGTAGTGAAATTTCAGCTTTACTACCAGTAATGTTGGAAGCGGCTGAGCGGATCCAGAAACGTCATTTTCCGATTCAGATAGTGATTCCTCAGGCTCCCGGAATTGATGAAACCTACCTGCAACAGTATTTAGCCGGTTCATCTTTACGCATTAGCATTATTAAAGACGACTTTTACGAGGTTATTAGAGCTTGTGATGCCATCGTGGCTGCTTCAGGCACTGTAACGCTGGAAATTGCATTGATAGGTGTGCCGCATTTTATTACCTACAAAGTTTCACCATGGAGTTATCGAATCCTGAAACGGCTGGTGAAAATTCCTTATGTAGGATTATGCAATATTGTGACGCAGCAGCCGGTCATTAAAGAATTACTGCAAGATGAAGTCACTGCCGTTCGGCTGGAACAGCAGTTAATGGATTTGCTGACACATCCCCAACGAATGCAGCACGCTGAGCAAATCCGTCAACAGGTGCTTAATGCGCTTGGACCGAGTGGCGGGGCAGATAATGCTGCTGAGCTTGTGCTGAGATTACTTTCTAAATGAGTGTGATCGCGTTAATTGCGGGTATAGATGAAGTTGGAAGAGGCCCATTAGCCGGCCCAGTGGTTACCGCTGCTGTGGTTCTGGATCCTGGTAAACCCATTCATGGTCTGACGGATTCTAAAAAACTCAGTGAAAAACGTCGAGAACAGCTGGTGCCAATGATTGAGCAATATGCTTATGCCTGGGCGTTGGCAGGGCGGAAGTGGAAGAAATTGATCAGTTAAATATACTGCAAGCCAGTTTGCTGGCAATGCAACGTGCAGTGGCTGCTTTACCTTTCGCTCTTGAGCATGCTCTGGTTGATGGCAATCATGCACCAAATTTGAATTGCCCAGTCACCACGATCATTAAAGGTGATTTGAGCGAGCCAGCCATCGCCGCTGCTTCAATATTAGCCAAAGTGGCCAGGGATCGTGAAATGTTGGTCTTGGATCAACTTTATCCCGGCTATGGACTAGCAAAACACAAAGGCTATCCGACCGCACAGCACCAACAAGCATTACTGGAGCTTGGACCATCCCCCATTCATCGGCGGTCATTTGCACCAGTTCGCCGGGCCATAAGATAAATTTATGCATTTTCCAGTTATCGCCTGCAAGCATGGTATTATTCGCACCTTATGCTGTCGATAAACTCACTCATTAACTCAATCAAACGGATCAAAGCCGGCAAAAAAAAGCCGTGCAGCAGCCGAGGGAGCCGCACCACTCATCGTGCCACGCTCCGAGCATAATATTTCCCGCGACCTCATCAGCCCCAGTGCGTTAAAAGTACTTTATACCCTTAAAGATGCCGGGTTTGAAGCTTATCTAGTGGGCGGTTGTGTCCGCGATTTGTTACTTGGCTATGAGCCTAAAGATTTTGATATCACCACCAATGCGTTGCCAGAACAGGTCCACCGTTTATTTCGCCGTAGTCAGCTGATTGGTCGGCGATTTAAACTGGTTCATGTGCGGTTTGGTCGTGATGAAATTATTGAAGTAGCCACATTCCGTGCACCGCCTGAAGCCAAAAATCATGTCGATGATCAAGGCCGCATCATGCAGGATAATGTCTACGGTACATTAGAACAGGATGCCTGGCGGCGGGATTTCACCATTAATGCGCTGTATTACAACATCCGTGATTTTTCGATTGTGGATTACACCGGTGGCATCGCCGATCTGCAAGCGGGTCTGATTCGATTAATTGGTGATAAACCGGTTCGCTATCGTGAAGATCCTGTCAGAATGCTGCGAGCTTTAAGATTTATGGCCAAATTAGGCCTTAAGCTGGAAGCTGAAACTGAGCAACTTATCGTTGATCTGGCGCCCTTACTTGGTGATATCCCACCAGCCAGATTATTTGATGAAACCTTAAAGCTGTATTTAAGTGGTCAAGCCGCTGTAACCCACGAGCTGCTTTGTCATTACGGTGTTTTTGATCATCTTTATCCGCAAACGGCGGCCTTGTTACACCAGGAAAAAGACGGTTATCCGCGTACTTTGTTAATGAAAGCCCTGGAAAATACCGATAAAAGACTGGCCGAAAACAAACCGGTTACTCCGGCCTTTTTGTTCGCCGCCTTATTGTGGGAACCACTTCGGCAACGCTGGCTGCAGTTAAGTAAGGACATGCCGGAAATTCCAGCGATGCAACGTGCCGCGGGCGAAGTATTGTCTGAGCAGATTCAAATCGTGGCAATACCCAAACGTTTCAGTCTGGTCACCCGTGATATCTGGACCATGCAACCAAGATTAACTCGTCGTCAGGGCAAACGTGCCTTTGCTTTACTATTGCATCCAAAATTCCGCGCAGGATATGACTTTCTTGCTTTGCGAGCCCAATCTGGTGAACCACTACAGGAACTGACGGATTGGTGGACTACATTTCAGCAGGCATCTGCAACCACTCAGTCCGATATGGTAAATGCTTTGGGGACTGGTGGAGAAGCAGAAAAACGCAAACCACGTCGTCGTCGCCGTCGTAAACCAGTTATAAAAAAAGTGGAATAATGCTCGCTTATATTGGACTCGGCAGTAATCTGGAAAACCCACTGCAACAGATTAAAACTGCTATAGATGATCTGCAGTCTTTAGCTGATATCAACATAGTCTCAGTCTCTTCGTTATATCAAAGCCCGCCAATGGGCCCGGTAGATCAACCAGATTACATCAATGCCGTTTTGGCGTTGGAAACCAGTCTCAATCCCCATCAGTTATTAGACGCCTTACAATCTGTAGAACAATTACATGGTCGAGTACGAAAGCGTCATTGGGGAGAGCGAACTTTGGATTTGGATATCTTGCTCTATGGTGATCAAATATTGGATGATGAACGACTGAAAATTCCCCATCCCGGCATGCATGAACGGGCTTTTGTGTTATATCCGTTAGCTGAAATTGCACCGGATATCGAAATCCCGGGTATTGGAACATTGCAGAAAATCTTGCCATCATGCCCGCAAGGTGATTTACAACAAGTGGAACAGATTAGCTTATGAAAACATTGCCACATCGTTATATTGTTGTTGAAGGTCCGATTGGTGTCGGCAAAACACATCTGGTTAAAAGAATTGCCGAGAGTTTTTCTGGCAATACCTTGTTGGAAGCACCAGAACAAAATCCGTTTTTGGAACGTTATTATCTACATCCCAAACAATCAGCATTACCGACTCAACTGAGCTTTTTGATGCAACGCGTTAAATTAGCCAAGACCTTGCAGCAGGATGATTTATTTACCTCGTTGCATGTCGCTGATTTTATGCTGGAAAAAGATCGATTATTCGCGCAAATCTCGCTCGATGATGATGAGCTGGCGTTATATAACATGGTATATGAAAATCTTACCCTGCATCATCGGACGCCTGATCTGGTAATTTATCTGCAAGCCTCCTTACCAACATTGAAAACTCGAATTGCTCAACGCGGTATCAGCTATGAACAGCATGTAGAAGACGCTTACCTTAAACGTCTGGCAGATTCTTATGCGGATTTTTTCCACTATTACGATGCCTCACCATTATTGATTGTTAATGCAGAGCAGATTGATCTGGTGAAGAGTGAAGCTGATTATCAACAGCTGTTAGATCAAATCTTAACCATTCAAAGTGGTCGGCAATATTACAATCCGCTGCCGGTTAAAGAGAAAAAAGCATGAGCCGTCTGAGCCTGAATCAGCTGCGTAAAATGAAGGCCGAGCGAAATAAAATCGCGGTTTTGACTGCCTATGACGCAAGCTTTAGCCATGTACTGGAGCAGGCTGGTGTCGATATCATTCTGGTTGGTGATTCTTTGGGTATGGTAATTCAAGGTCAGGAAAGTACTTTGCCAGTCACCGTAGATCATATGATCTACCACACTGCTAATGTTATTCGTGGCAGTGATCGTTTATTTGTTATCACTGATATGCCTTTTATGAGTTACGCCAATATTGATCAGGCGTTGCATAATGCCGCTCGGTTAATGGCCGAAGGTGGGGCGCAGATGATTAAACTGGAAGGCGGAGCAGAGCTGGTTGAATTAATCACCGCTTTAAGCCAGCGTGGTATTCCTGTTTGTGGTCACCTTGGTTTATTGCCCCAGTCTGTTCATAAGTTAGGTGGTTATCTGGTTCAAGGCCGAGAGGCATCGGCAGCAGAGAAAATCCTGCAGGATGCGATCAGTCTCGAACAAGCCGGAGTAGATATGCTGGTGCTTGAATGTGTACCCGCTGTACTGGCTAAAAAAATCAGTGAAGCACTTTCCATTCCAGTGATTGGCATTGGTGCTGGTGCCGATTGTGATGGACAGGTTTTGGTGTTGTACGACATGCTGGGCATTACTCCCGGCAAACGTCCACGATTCAGCCATGACTTTCTTGCTGATTGTGGTCATATCCCCGCGGCAGTAAGTCGCTATGTTGAAGCCGTCAAAAACGGTGATTTCCCCACTGCTGAGCAACAATATTAATGCAAATTGTTGAGTCGATTCTGAGCCTGCGAGGCCAGATAAAAACCTGGCGTACTGCCGGCGAAACCATTGCTTTTGTTCCTACCATGGGAAATCTGCATGACGGACATATTTCACTAGTCAAAAAAGCGCAGACTCTGGCAGACAAAGTGGTGGTCAGTATTTTTGTTAATCCATTGCAGTTTGATGACAAGCAGGATTTAGCCAGATATCCACGTACCTTGCAGGATGATGTGAAAAAGTTGATGCAGGCTGGCTGTAATCTGCTGTTTACTCCCGATGCTGATGTAATGTATCCCCAAGGTTTTGAGTTCCACACCTTTATTCATGTGCCAGGTATGGATGACAAACTGTGTGGGCTGGAACGTCCCGGGCACTTTGATGGTGTAGCCACGGTAGTCACTAAATTATTCAATATGGTGCAAGCTGATGTCGCAGTGTTTGGTGAAAAAGATTATCAGCAGCTATTATTGATTCAAAAACTGGTCAGTGATTTGAACCTGCCAGTGAAAATTGTAGGCGCACCAATAGTTAGAGAAGAGAACGGTTTGGCGATGAGTTCTCGGAACCAGCATTTAAGTGATGCTCAAAAACAACAGGCAGCAACCTTATATGCAAGTTTGCTTGAGCTTAAACAGCAGTTGATGTTGGGAGTTGAAAAATCGGCTTTACTGCAACAATTTCATCTCAACCTGACAGAAGCTGGCTTTACGCTGGACTATATTGATATTCGCCGAGCAGAGGATCTGCAAATAGCCGATCTGGCGGTGGATAAAGAATTGCGTTTGCTGGCGGCAGGGCGGCTGGGCACTGTACGCTTGATTGACAATATTGCCTGCAACCTTGCTTGAAAATTCTTAAAAAGCGATAATACACTGCTTACTGACGGAAATTTGCCTGCTATGCATCTGACACTGTTAAAAGCTAAATTACATCGTGCCTGTGTGACCCATTCCGAACTGGAATATGAGGGCTCATGTGCGATTGATGGCAAATTACTCGAAGCCGCCGGCATTCACGAGTACGAACAAATCCATATTTATAACGTCGCTAATGGCGAACGGTTTGTCACTTATGCGATTCGTGCTGAAGATGGCTCCAATATCATTTCAGTGAATGGTGCTGCGGCCCATAAAGCTTCCCCCGGTGACCGTATTATTATTTGTGCGTATACAGCCATGGATGCTGAAGAAGTAAAAAGCTTCAAACCGACGTTGGTCTATCTGAATGAAAATAATGATATTACCCATATGCGTCATGCCATTCCCGTTCAAGCGGCCTAATTAAAACCCTTCAAATTTAACGGTTTGCCAGGCTGTCATCGAACAGTCATCAAACCGTTATTTTTTTGTCATATGTGTTCTCTAGACTTTGTAGCATGAAGTTACCAGAGAATATGTATGCTCAATATTGAACAAGCCGTTCAACAAAAATTTCCCAATTTTCAACATCAAAAACCCTGGGTCAAAATCCCAACTTTGGGGTTCCTCCGTAAGATTACCCACGAACAAGAAGTCAATCGTTTCCTTGAACAGCACAAGCAGCTTGAAGGATTTGATTTCATTGATGAAGTGCTGGATTACTTCAATTTCAGTTACAGCATCAATCATCGTCACCGCAATAATATTCCTGCTACTGGTCGTGTGGTTATTGTCGCTAATCACCCGTTAGGGGCTTTGGATGGCTTGTGTTTATTAAAGCTGGTGGGTGAAGTGCGACGTGACGTCAAAATCGTCGCTAACGACATGTTGCTGAATTTTTCAGCATTAAGTTCATTATTTCTCCCGGTTGATAATCTTTCCAAATCCACCCGTAAAAGCAGTGTCGCTCGAATAGTAGAATGCCTGAATAATGATGAGGCTGTGATTGTGTTTCCTGCCGGCGAAGTTTCACGTATCCGTCCAGGTGGTGTACGTGATGGTAAATGGAACAGCGGTTTTTTAAATTTTGCCAAAAAAACGCAGGCTCCCATTTTGCCGATTTACGTTGAAGCCAGAAATTCTTCACTGTTTTACAGTGCATCAATGGTTTATAAGCCTTTATCCGGCATGATGCTGGCACATGAAATGTTCAATAAAAATTCCAAAACTATTGGCATGCGAGTTGGAGAGCCGATTGCTTATCAGCAAATTGAGCAGTTACCTTTAGTAAAAGCCGAAAAGGCCAAGTTATTACGTCGCCATTTGTATCGACTTGCAAAAGGAAAAAAGCCACTGTTTGTTACCGAGCAAACTATTGCTCATCCACAGGAACGTCGGGCGATTAAAAAGGAATTGCAGCAAGCCGAATTGTTAGGTGAAACGGCTGATAACAAAAAGATTTATCTTTTTGATTATCAAGCGAATTCAGCAGTGATACAAGAAATTGGCCGGCTGCGGGAAATCACCTTCAGACAAGTAGGCGAGGGAACCGGTAAAAAGCGTGACATTGATCATTATGATCGTGATTACCGGCATTTAATTCTCTGGGATGAGCAGGAGCTGGAGATTGCCGGTGCTTATCGAATTGGTGAAGTCGCACGTATCATGGCTGCTGGTCGTGATATTTATACCAGTGAACTGTTTAAGTTTAACCCGGCGATGCAGCAGTATTTTCCGGTGAGTATTGAATTAGGTCGCAGTTTTGTCAGCCCTAAATACTGGGGTAAGCGCAGTTTGGATTATCTGTGGTATGGCATTGGCGCATATCTAAAACGTTATCCAGAGATCCGTTATCTGTTTGGACCGGTCAGCCTGAGCAATACCTATCCTGATTTTGCCAAGGCGTTGATTGTCAATTTTTATCAAAAACATTTCGCTGATGCGGAAACACTGGCAAGCGCCAGAGTGCCCTATCTGTTTGATAGTGAGATACAGCAGCGAGTAAATTCAACGTTAGTTCATCAAGATGCTGACACTGACTTTACCGCGATGCGTGAGCAACTGGCACATATGAATGTGAGCGTGCCAACGCTGTATAAACAGTATGCCGATATCTGTGAGCCCAGCGGGGTACGGTTTATTGATTTTAATATCGATGCCAATTTCGGCAACTGTATCGATGGTTTGGTAATGGTGGATTTGCAGCAGTTAAAACCTGCCAAACGTAAACGTTATCTGGGTGAATCAAACGTTTAAGACTGCCCATGACAGCGTTTAAGTTTTTTGCCACTGCCACAAACACAGTTATCGTTACGACCAAGTTTTATCGGTGGTAAAAACTCACCATCCACATAAAACCATTGGCCTTGTTGTCGACTGAATCGGGAGCGTTCGTGTAATTGTCCGATAGGTTTATCTACATAAAAGGCAATAAACTCGACTTCCGCCTCATCATCAGTTTCAGCGTGATCGACAATATTTAAACCTAACCACTGCGTGGTTTCCATAGTTTGCTGCAAATTAAGCAAATCATCCGGCTGTCGCTGCGATGGGTGCAATGTCGCCTGTAGATAGCTGATATTGTGCATCACAAAGGCGCTGTAGCGAGAACGCATTAATTGCTCAGCTTTAATTGCAACCTGTTTGCCTTGATGCAGCAAGCCACAACACTCGTCATATATAAATTGACTCTGACAAGGACAAAGTTGGTTTTCCATTAGAAAGCAATATTCATTAAATCAGCATGTTGAAAGCGATAGTTTAATTTGTTTTTAACTTTTTGATTGCTGATGATTTTGTACTTTATATCGCTTTCGATATCAAATTCAGGTGGCGATAGACCCATTAATTGCCTTGCATAACTGTAAAATTCACGTTTGCTGGGGTGGGTATCTGCACAGCCATTAAAGATTTCTCCCCAGGCTTCCTGTTGCAAAATGGCATCGATAATACCCAGGCAATCATCCAAATGAATCAGATTCACCGGCGCATCGGCTTGTGGCACACTGCGACCATTACGAAAAAATCTGCTTGGATGGCGTCGTTCATCAATCAAACCACTAAACCGTAAGATGGTTGTTTCAAAATTCTTATTAGTTTGAAACAGCTGTTCAATTTGCCATAACTCGCTATCGTGGTTCTCAGCCTGTTCGTCTTCAGTAACTTCGCGGTTAAGATTCTGATAAACCGAGGTTGAACTGATAAACAAGACCTTTTGAATTGGTGACGTTTCAATTTGCTGAATAAGCCTGGCAAAGCCGCTGATGTTTTTCGAGGTGATGTTGATAATCAGAATGTCAGTCTGTAAAAATTCACCGCTTTCAGCTAATTCATCAATATCAACGATAAACACGCTGGCACCGCTAGAGGCAATTTCGCTGAAGCGATCATTATGGCGTGTCGAAGCTTTTACGCTAAAACCTTGTTTATAAAATTGAGTTGCGAGCGGTAAGCCCAACCAGCCGCTGCCTAAAATACTGATAGTGTTTATAACGCTTTCCTTTATTGAAAAATCAATCAATATGCCTATTGTGCAGCTTGATACAGATCAAAGGAAACCTCTAAGTCTCTTAGGCTTTACTGTAAAACGCGTTATGCTAAGACAATAGCTGTTTTAAGGAGTGACCAATGAAGCAAGATATGCAGAGCCAACCCTTTGAAAAATCATGGCATCAGTTTACTTCAGAGGAAAGTTTGTCTGAACTTGATAGCGATAAACATGGTTTGGATTCTGAGGCTGTTGAGCAACGTTTGCAGCAGTTTGGTGCTAATCATTTGCCGCGAGCTAAAGGACGCTCCGCTTTCGTTAGACTATTGGCGCAAATGCATAACCTATTGATTTATGTCCTGCTTGGTGCGGCGTTTCTCACGGCTTTGCTGGGGCATTGGATAGATTTTTGGGTGATTCTGGCCGTCGTTATTTTAAATACCCTGATTGGATTTGTTCAGGAAGGAAAAGCCGAAAAAGCGTTGGATGCCATCAAAGACATGCTGGCACCGCATGCTACGGTAATTCGTAATGGGCATCGTCTGCGGATCGAGGCCGATAAGCTGGTTCCCGGTGATGTGGTTGTTTTGGAACCCGGTGATAAAGTGCCCGCTGATTTACGACTCTTCAGTGCAAAAGGTCTGCAAATTCAGGAAGCGGTGTTAACCGGTGAATCGGTCGCAGTGGAAAAACAGCCCCAACCCGTAGCAAGTGATGCCGTATTGGGCGATCGTCTGTGTATGGCGTATTCAGGCACGTTAGTGACCTCTGGTCAGGGGCATGGTGTGGTTGTTGCGACTGGTGCACATACTGAAATTGGCCGTATCAGTGGCATGATTTCGGATATTGAAAACCTCACCACACCCTTATTACAACAAATTTCCGTATTTTCTCGTTGGCTGACGTTGGTGATCATGGTGATTGCCGCTTTGGTTTTTGCTTATGGTTATTGGCTTAATCAAACGCCGGCTATCGAGATGTTCATGATTGTGGTCGGTGTCGCCGTTGCAGGTATTCCAGAAGGATTGCCGGCTATATTGACTATTACCCTGGCAATCGGTGTACAACGCATGGCCAGTCGAAATGCGATTATCCGTCGCTTGCCTGCTGTAGAAACGCTTGGTGCGGTATCGATTATTTGTTCAGATAAAACCGGTACATTAACCCGTAACGAAATGACGGTATCCGCAGTAGTAAGCTCGGCGAATACCTATAGCATTAGCGGTGTCGGCTATTCTCCAGCAGGCGAAATTACTTTACAGGAGCAGGCCGTTGAGTTGGAACAACAGCCTACCTTAACAATGCTGCTGCGTTGTGCGGCGCTCTGCAATGACTCGACATTGAAGCGACGCGATGATGATTGGCTGGCTGAAGGCGATCCGATGGAAGCCGCCATGCTCACTGCAGCGTTAAAAGCGGATTTCACGCTGGAAGAGCTTAAACAGTTTTATCCACGACGGGATGTTATCCCATTTGATACTGCACATCGGTTTATGGCGACATTGCATCATGATCACCAGGGGCATGATTTTATTGCTGTCAAAGGTGCACCGGAAAAATTGATTGAGTTATGTCAGTTGCAACGAACTGACAACGGTGATGAACCGGTCGATCAATCCTTTTGGTATGCGCAGATTGAAAAGATTGCAGCAGAAGGGCAGCGAGTGTTGGCCGTAGCCACTAAAACTGTTGCGCAACATTCCGGAGAGTTGCAATTTGCCGATTTAAATCAAGGGTTGGTGTTACTCGGTTTAATTGGATTGATTGACCCACCCCGAGAAGAGGCGATAACAGCTGTCAGTGAATGTCACAAGGCCGGCATTCAAGTGAAAATGATCACCGGCGATCATGCGGCTACGGCAAGTGCTATCGCTGCCAAACTGGGCTTGCGTTATACGGATACTGTTCTGACCGGACATGAACTGACACAGCTTAGTGATGCCGAGTTACAGCATGCGGTGAATCAAACAGATGTTTTTGCCCGTACAGCGCCGGAGCATAAGTTAAGGCTGGTCAGTGCCTTACAGGCGAATGGTCATGTTGTTGCGATGACTGGAGATGGGGTGAATGATGCTCCTGCATTGAAACGTGCAGATGTCGGTATTGCGATGGGGCATGGTGGCACTGAAGCGGCCAAGGAAGCCGCTGAGATGGTACTTGCGGATGATAATTTTGCGTCAATTGCCAAAGCAGTACGCGAAGGACGTACGGTTTATGACAACCTGAAAAAAGCCATCTTATTTTTATTGCCTATTAATGGTGGCGAGTCGTTAAGTATTATCGTAGCAGTCATGGCAGGCATGACATTACCGATTACCCCATTACAAATACTGTGGATCAATATGGTCAGCTCAATTGCCCTCGCATTATCGTTAGCGTTTGAACCGGGTGAAAAGAATGCCATGCATCGCCAGCCACGCCAGCGTGATGAAAAAATGCTCTCGAGTTTTCTGGTCTGGCGAATCACTTTTGTGTCGTTACTATTTGTGATCGGCGTCTATGGCATGTTTCTATGGACCCAATCTCAAGGGGCATCTCTAGAACAATCCAGAACTTATGCGGTCAATACCTTGGTCGTTATGGAGGTGTTTTACTTATTTAATGTACGGTGTTTGAGCAGTGCTTCATGGTCAATCAAGCAATGGTTCACTTCATATATCGTATTTCTGTCAATTGGTTTGGTTATCATTTTGCAGCTGATATTTACCTATGCACCTTTTATGAATACGCTTTTTGAAACAACTCCTATTAGTTTAGGACATGGCATGGAGATTATTGCGGTAGGCATTGTCATGTATCTGATTTTAGAGATTGAAAAATGGTTGCGTCGCAGCATAACCAAAAAATATCAAACTGGAACTGCAAACTAAATGAAAAGTGATATTTCAATGAAAAAATTACTGTTGTGTTCTTTACTTGTGGTGAGCCCAGCTCATGCTAAAGGTATTTTTACTGAGGGTGATGAGCTGTTACTGCAAACCTCTGTCTGGACCAAACATTACAATCCAGAACCGGATCACAACAATCATCAGAAAATGATTAATCTTGAATATTATTTTAATGATGAAGTGAAGTTTTTCGTAAATCCAGAACAGACTAGTTGGCGAGATGATGTTCGCTGGTTAGTGGGCGGGGCGACATTTAAGAACAGTTATGATCAGCAAAGCACCTATGTTTATGGTGGTGGGCGTTATGATTATGCCTTAGGAGAAAACACCAAAGCTTATGCCAAACTGACTGCGGGCCTGCTGTATGGTTATCGCGGTGAATATAAGGACAAAATCCCTTTTAATAGTTTGGGGGTGGCGCCTGTAATTTTGCCAGCGGTAGGTGTGCAACACCGCAGAGTCAATCTGGAGTTGGTCCCTTTTGCTGCGGCGGGTGTAATGATTAACGCGGGTTTTTATTTTCGCTAATTTGTGTCGATATACAGTAACTTGCAGCCGGTGTATTATGATCGTCCCTTGTAACCGGAGCTTTTAAACCTCATGACTTTGCTTATCGCTTTTGCGGTACTTTCAATTTTAGTCTCATTTATTTGTTCAATTCTTGAAGCGGCTTTACTCTCTGTCACTCCTAGCTATATAGCGCAACAGAAAGAACACAAACCCAAACTCTACAGCCAGCTTAATCGACTCAAAGATAAAATCGATCAGCCACTAGCGGCTATTTTGACGCTAAACACGGTCGCCCATACTGTTGGTGCTCTGGGTGTCGGTGCGCAGGTGACGGTTGTTTTTGGCAATGGCTATCTTGGCATTGCTTCGGTCATTATGACGTTGTTGATCCTTATCCTTTCGGAAATTTTGCCTAAGACTATCGGTGCAAAATACTGGCGTAGTTTGGCTCCGGTGATGCCGCCTATTTTAAATGCGATGATCTGGTTGTTAAAACCATTTATCTGGGTATCAGATCAGATGATGAAACTAATTGGTGGCAAAGAACAACAAGGTGACATCCGCCTTGAAATCAAAGCTATGACCTCATTAGGTAAAGAATTGGGTGAGCTTGATGAGGATGAATCCCGAGTGATATCCAATATTCTGGATTTACATGAAATCCGCACACGAGACATTATGACGCCGAGAACAGTCTCGGAATATGTGGGGCCTGATGAGACCATTGCTGAATTTATAGAGCGCTCCAACGAAGGACAGTTTTCACGTTATCCAGTATTGGATGTCAATGAATCGCCGTTAGGCGTTATTTTTCGTCGTGATGTGATTGGGGCTGATGAAGCAACTAAAGTTTCAGAAGTGATGAAGCCGATTGTAGTGGTGACCGATCAGAAAGATGTGGAGTCGGTAATGACTTTGCTGATGAAAGAGCGCCAGCATATGGCGGTTGTATATGATGAATATGGTAGCTGGTTAGGTATTGTGACCATGGAAGATATTTTTGAAACCATTATCGGTAAGTCGATTATGGACGAAACTGATGATATTCCGAATATGCGTCGCTATGCCAAAAAGCTCTGGGAAAAACGTCAGCGTCATTCAACGAATCAAACAAACTAAATCAACTTATTCGTTTTTTGATAAATAACCTTAAGATCGTAACGACCAGACTAAAAAGACCCAATAAAATCAGCATAACAGGCCAGGGAATCGGATGTGGGGGAGGATTCACTGGCTCTGTTTGTTTGAGTGCAACAGGAATATCACGTTCTGCCAGTTCAATAGTGACCAATCATCTCGATCTGCTGGGGCTGTTTCCAGATATTCGCTGAAACTGTAGATTGGTGCTCCACCCAAAACACGACTTGATGGAATTTGTGGAATCCGGACAAACCATATGGCTTCTATGGATTCTGCGAGTCTCTGTTCATATGCGGTTAAAGAGCGCGGAGATTCAGTGGCGGTTAACCGTAATAAATCCTCTCCGATGGCATCAAACGCAACCGCTGGTAACAACCGTGTCGTTTCAGTCGTCAGGTAGTCGTAAATCTGTCTGGCTGCATCCAGATCTGCTTCAGTTAGCGCTGTATAAAAATAAGCACCAATCGCCATGATATAACCGTTTATGCCACGGTGCGGCACTTTCCAACCCAAAGCCCGCAAAGTATCAATGGTGATTCCGGCACAGTTCGCATCGGCATGGTTGTAAATAAAGTTATGCCGATAGAAATGGTTCATCACTTGATTAATGGACTGCTGAAATTCAGCAGCAGGTTGGCCATCTTTGAGCGTCGCAACCACCATGTAGGATGGGCGGTAATAGTTTTGACCAGCGTTTAAATCGGCCAGATAGTTATCCATTGGTGTCACAGCAGCGATGATTGCTTTCTCACTGACGGTATCCAGATTGTAAAAATTGGTTACTAACCAGTCATGGTAACTGCCATCACCGTTAAATTGCCCAGTGACGCCAGCAAAATGGCCGGCTAATGCTTCATCATCGTCTCCCTGGGCACCATTCAGCATTAAACCGAATACGGCCTTACCGGCTGATTCTAAAGCGGCTCCTGGTTCACGTTCCCATAACAGACGGCTTTGATGTGGTAGCTCAACACCGCCATCGTCAGCCTGTACCAATGTTTGCAAATCCTCATCATGGTTGAGCGCCAAGAGTTGATAGTTGGTGATGGCAAAATCCAGCGGCCATACCGTTCGTGCAATGAACTCACCGTCAATGGATTTACCACGCAGACGAATATCTCGCTTTTTAAAGAACTCAGAAGTGTCCTGATTCCAGAATGAGCGATTTTCAGGGATCTTGGCAACGGTTTTAAACGATTTTCTGTCCATCAGCTGTAATAATAGAATGACCTGAGTCATCAAAACTGGCCTGCTCGATTAAGTCAGGTGAAGCAATCCATATCGGTATGTCATCGTTAATTACCGGCAGCTCTTGCAACCATTTAGGTAACGTTACTGCAGAGGAGGGAGCTGTTCGAACCGGCGCAATGATTTCATTCTCGAAATACCATTTTGCTTGAGGTGAAAGATTACAAAATGCACAAGCACCACTGGTCAGTTGTAACTGAACCGTTTCTTCAGTGGCGGCATCAAAAAAGGTGATTGGCTGAGCATAGGCATAGCTGCTGCCCAGCCACAAAATCAGGGCGTGTGATAAAAATGACATGCGCAAAGCATATCATGAGACAGCGCTATTTTTAGCCTGATGAATTTCTGTTCTCAGCGCCTCATCCAGATTGAGCTGGCGAGCCAGTTCATCAAGATAAACTTTCTCCATAAAACTATCTTCATCGGTAATGATTAAGCTTGCCAAATACATTTCTGCAGCTATTTCACTAGTCGTTGCCAATTTAGCAATTTCAGCAGGATTGACGGGTTTTTTTAACTCAGTATCTATCCATTGCAACAGCTCCGGATCATCCGTGAGTTGAGCAATCTGTTGATCAATCAACATGCGCTCATGATCGTCAATATGGCCATCAGCTTTAGCAGCTCCAATCATTGCTTGTAAGATGGCCTGGCTATGAAGTTCGGCTTCGGCGGCGGGTAGCTTGTCCAGCGTTTTCGGGGTGCTTTGCGGGGCTGCTTGCAGATTATTCTGTTGCCAATTCTGGTAGGCTTTGAATGCCACCGCACCAATTGCTGCAACGCTACCGTATTTAAATACGCTACCCCCGATTTTTCGGGCTTTCTTGTTGCCTAACAACAGACCAACTGCAGTACCTGCTAAAGCGCCACCACCAGCGCCAGTTAAAAATTGACCGACTTTGCTGTTTCCTAGATCAATGCCGCTTTTATTATTGTCCAGAAATTGCTGACCAGATTGTAATAGCTTATCCATCAGATTACGTGTGTTCATTAAAAACAATCTCCAAGTGAGGGGTGTTGAACTAGTCAGTTGAGCAGCTTGCACGCATAATGTCTTTAACTTCGCTGCTATTGCCACCAACTTTTACTTTAATTGAATTAACTTAAATGAAAATGAATGCACGCTTTCAACAAGGTTCTTCGAAGCTATTTACCATCGTGTTCTGGTTATTGTTAATGGGCTCGATGACGCTATTTTTTAATGGGTTTATCGAAAATCAACAAAACCCTAATCGGCATTTAGTGGAAATGGAAGCCGGGCTTGGAACCGATGTGGTTTTACAAAGAAATCAGGCCGGACATTATGTGGCGCCGGGATTTATTAATGGCCATGAAGTGACATTTTTACTGGATACTGGTGCGACCAATATCAGTGTGCCCGGAGGAATAGCCAGAAAAGCTGGACTGAAACAGGGCAGGCAGGCGATGGTGATGACGGCAAATGGTGTTGTGCCGGTTTATGCTACTCAGTTAGATACCGTACAGCTCGGTGCAATCAAATTGCAGCATATCAGTGCCCACATAAATCCTCATATGACCGACGATATCGTATTGCTGGGTATGAGTTTTATGAAACATCTGGATATGACACAACGTGATGGAACGCTGACCTTGCGTTTACCGGGGGTCTGAAGATTGACCGCTTTTTTCTACCGCCCACCTTTCATAATGTGAACCCGGCTCACCGGGATAAAAACAACATACTACCCAGACATTACCTATCAGTTCGGTAATTACTGATTTTGCCCCTTCACTGGTTTTCCACCATTGTTTCAGTTCAAAGCTTTGAGGGGCCGCAGCATAAATACCAATCTTAACGTCCTTAAAAGCCTGTTGATAAAGATAGCGGGTTCGTCTGGCATGTACATGGCTGGTATGCACATTCAGTTCATCCAAACTTTCACCTTTTAAAGTCAACCAGTCTCTGACCAACACGGCACTCAGATAAGTACGTTCTTGTGCTGACTCCGGGGCCGGAATAATGATTAATTTCTCAGCGGGTAAACCTTGGTGCAACATAAAATCACCAGCTTGCTCTGCATACGAGGCATGAGTGGGATTCAGGAATCGCCTATTAGGTCCGCCGGTAGTGATCATGTATTGATACCCCTCGGCGTTAAATATGGCTAAGGCAGATAGTAAGCTGTCTTCCTCCTGCCAGCCTTCAACGACCAGATAAGTACGATCTGCTACCGGAGCATTGGGGGCGAGGATTATGGCAAGTTGTTTTAATGAAAAAATACCGCCAATTATCAGCAGAATTAAAAAAAACAAACCGCCCCATACTGTCGGGAACCACATCTCACGCTTTCGAAATAAGGCAAATTTAGCCAAACAAACTATCCCTGCAATTAAAAACGACGGTGGTTAATCCAGATTTGTCTGGCTCAGCCTTCTTGCCCATAACGTTGGTGCAAGATGCCTACACGTTCAACATACACTTCTGTCTCGGCATACGGTGGTATGCCCTTAAAACGTTTAACTGCACCAGGTCCGGCATTATAAGCAGCCGTTGCGAGTTTGATATCGCCATCGAAAGTTTTCAACAAACCTGCCAGATACTTCACGCCACCTTCAATATTCTGCTGAATATCAAATGCATTGGTCACGCCTAGATCTTTAGCTGTACCGGGCATTAATTGCATCAAGCCTTGTGCACCTTTTTTTGAAAGAGCTTTGGAGTTAAAAGCTGACTCGGCGTGAATCACTGCACGTACCAGTGCAGCATCCACTTTATATTTTTTCGCCATGGCTTTTACCGTGTCAGCATAATCCGCTCTATTCAGGCCGATGGTATGCCAATTGATTTTTGATGTCGGGTTACAGGCATAACAATCATAAGCCAACACCTCGAAATCACCAGTAATTGGTCGTTGATCGGAAAAGCTGAAGCCATCACCATCATTTGATAGTGACTTGTAGATGATGGTCTTATTACTGTTTATCGATGTGGGTTTGCGTACATCAATATCGGCATTGGTAAACTCCACAACGCCATCGCTGTTGCGCACTTGTTTTATTTCATTTGCCAGCACGCTACTGGTTAACAGTAGCGTGCATAGAGAAATGAAAATAGGCTTTAGTGTCATAGATACTAAAAATAGCGTCCAGCCGAACCAATGACAATCACAATTAAGCCAAGAATGAGATTTGCTCGAACAAATTTACGAATTTTATCCAGTTCATTGGCCGATGCTATCCAATCATGCTCAGCCACAGCCCATTTCAGTTTTCTGAATGGATTAAAAAATACGTGCAGGAATAATAAAATCATAAAGATGCCCAACAGCAACATGATATGCACATGAACACCGACTGCGCCCATACCACCCATCATAAACAGCATGCCGAATCCAGTAATTAAAATGGTCACCACCGATGCCCACACCCATGGGAAAAATCGTTTAAAAACATTTGCCCAAAGTGGAAAGCGCTGTTCGGGTTCCAGTAAGGTCGCCGCAACAGGGCGTAAAAACATAAAAGCGAAAAATAATCCGCCCACCCAGATGACCGAAGCCAGTAAATGTAAACTTATTGCAATGCCCATAGTAATTCTCTCTAAGTTGTTATCGTTTTAATGGGAATACCAGCAATTTTCTGCTGCCATTCCTGAGGACCAGTTTGATGTACCGAGCTTCCCCGGCTATCGACCGCCACAGTGACTGGCATATTTTCTACATAGAATTCACGCACCGCTTCCATGCCTAATTCTTCAAAAGCTACCAAGCGTGAAGATTTAATTGCTTTTGATACCAGATAAGCCGCGCCGCCCACCGCAATCAAATAGGTCGATTGATACTTTTTAATCAAATCGACAGTTTGTTCACCGCGCTCGGCTTTGCCTATCATGCCTAACAGACCGGTTTTAGCCAGCATGGTTTCAGTAAATTTATCCATTCGGGTTGCCGTGGTGGGACCGGCTGGACCCACAATTTCATTTTTTACCGGATCTACCGGGCCGACGTAATAGATAAACCGATTATGAAAATCCAGCCCTTCTGGTAACGATTCACCACGTTCCAGCAAATCGGCAATTTTTTTATGCGCCGCATCGCGACCGGTTAAAAAATGACCGGTGAGTAATAAGGTATCGCCGGGTTGCCATTGTTTAATCTCATCATGCGTTATTGTGTCGAGATTAATATGGCGGGTGTTTTCCGCAGCCTGCCAGGTAATTTCCGGCCAGTCGCTTAACGAGGGAGGAGTGAATGTTGCCGGGCCAGAACCATCCAGCGTGAAATGCACATGTCGGGTAGCGGCACAATTAGGAATCATTGCAACAGGAAGCGAAGCCGCATGGGTCGGATAATCCTTGATTTTGATATCCAATACCGTTGTCAGACCGCCCAAACCTTGTGCGCCAATTCCCAGTTGATTTACCTTTTCATATAATTCAACCCGTAACTTTTCAGTTGCCGTTTGTGGGCCACGTTCGAGTAAATCCTGAATATCAATATCTTCCATCAGGCTTTGTTTGGCCATTAGCATGGCCTTTTCAGCTGTACCACCAATACCGATACCGAGCATGCCGGGAGGACACCAGCCCGCACCCATTTTCGGCACAGTTTCCAGTACCCAATCCACCAGACTGTCACTAGGGTTCAATATGGTGAATTTGGCTTTGTTTTCGCTACCACCACCTTTGGCGGCAATATCAATTTCTATCTTGTCGCCGGGGACCAGTTCGGTATAAATCACTGCTGGTGTGTTATCACCGGTATTTTTGCGGCTGCCAATCGGATCGGCAACGATAGACGCACGCAGCACATTATCGGGATGTTGATAAGCCTGACGTACGCCTTCATTTACCATATCTTCCAGACTCAAATCGGTCTGCCATTGCACCTGCATACCGACCTTGAGAAAGATATTAACAATGCCGGTATCCTGACAAATTGGTCGGTTGTTTTCGGCGCACATCCGTGAATTGACCAGAATCTGGGCTATCGCGTCTTTGGCTGCTGGAGATTGCTCACGCTCATAGGCTTTGCTCATCGCCTGGATAAAATCCTGGGGATGATAATTGGCAATAAACTGCAACGCATCGGCGATGCTTTGCACAAAGTCCTGTTGGCGAATCAGCGTCATAATTATTGCGCTAACTTTTGTTGAATAGCTTCAAGCACATTATCCAAAGCGAATTCATCCGCTTCACCAGATGCACGATGTTTATATTCAATCACACCATTGTCCATACCACGTTCACCCAGAATCAGGCGATGTGGAATTCCGATAAGCTCCATATCAGCAAAAGCGACGCCAGGACGCAAGCCGCGATCATCAAGCAATACATCGACACCGGCAGCAAGCAATTGCTGATAGATCTTTTCAGCTTCATCACGAACCCGTTGTGATTTATGTGCATTGACCGGCACTAATACCACTTCAAATGGGGCAATGGCCTGTGGCCAGATAATGCCGTTTTCATCGTTGTTCTGTTCGATAGTTGCAGCAACGACTCGAGATACGCCAATGCCATAGCAACCCATGGTAATAACCTGAGATTGTCCTGTTTCGGTCAATACCACGGCATTCAGTTTGCTACTGTAGTTTTCACCAAGTTGGAAAATATGACCCACTTCAATACCACGGGCGATTTCCAATGTACCTCGGCCATCCGGGCTGGCATCACCTGCGACTACATTACGTAAGTCTGCGGTTTCAGGTTCAGGGCAATCGCGGCCCCAGTTCACGCCAGTCAGATGTTTTTCATCTTCATTGGCACCACAAACAAAATCAGCAATGTGTGCAGCAGCATGGTCGACAACCATAGGGATTGTCAGGCCGACTGGGCCGATAGAACCGATATTGGCACCGGTAGCTTCATGCACCTGCTCTGGTGTGACAAAGGTTAAAGGCGCAGCAATTAACGGATGTTTTTCTGCTTTGATTTCATTGAGTTCGTGGTCGCCGCGTAACACCAAAGCGACAACACTGTTTTTCTCAGCACCTTCGACCAGCAACGTTTTCAAACATTGCGACGCGGGAACCTTCAAAAAGCTGCTGACATCTTCGATAGTATGTTTATGTGGTGTATCGACGGTTTGCATAGCAGCATTAGGAGCAGGGCGATCACCAGCTGGTTTAACTGCTTCGGCCAACTCAACATTAGCGGCGTAGTCACTGGCATTGCTAAATGCAATGGCATCTTCGCCGGAGCTTGCCAGTACGTGGAATTCATGTGAGGCATTACCACCAATACTGCCGGTATCCGCTTGTACTGCACGGAAGTTCAAACCAATCCGTTGGAAAATACGCGTGTAAGTTGCATACATATCATCATAGGTTTGCTGCAACGATGCTTGATCCACATGGAATGAATAGGCATCTTTCATCAGGAACTCACGAGCCCGCATCAAACCAAAACGTGGACGGATTTCGTCACGGAATTTGGTTTGGATCTGGTAAAAATTGACCGGCAATTGTTTGTAACTGCGAATCTCCTGACGCACCAGATCAGTAATGACTTCTTCATGGGTCGGGCCATAACAGAACTCACGTTGATGACGATCGGTGATACGTAATAATTCCGGACCGTATTTTTCCCAGCGCTGGCTTTCTTGCCACAATTCAGCCGGTTGCACGGAGGGCATTAACACTTCCTGAGCACCGGCTTTATTCATTTCCTCGCGCACAATCGCTTCGGTTTTACGCAGTACCCGCAAGCCCATCGGCATCCAGGTATACAGACCAGAAGCCAGACGGCGGATAAGACCCGCCCGCAACATCAATTGATGACTGACGATTTCGGCATCGGCAGGTGTTTCTTTTAAAGTGGAAATGAGAAGCTTCGAAGTACGCATGGAAAACGTGATTCCTGATTATTGTTATTAAATTAAAAACTGCACCGCACAATTGCGGCAAAGTCTGGATTTGTTAAAAAGTGCTGTGATCCCAGCCCCAGTTTTGCCGTTCGGAGTCGGTCATGCTGATATAGATCCGGCTGCCATTGACACCAATTTGATCTTCAATCATCGAACATAACGCATCTGAAAACGCCTTGCGATCGCTGGGTAATCCTAAAGAGCGGTAATCCAAAATCGCCGTGGGCTCGGTGCTGCCACCAAATGACATGGCTGTTTTCGACTCAACCGCGATCATCACATAACTTTCCGGTTTGCCTGATGCTTGTGCCACGGTTTTGCTGGCGGCTTTTAATAGGGCTGTTTCGTCATTAATGCTTTGATTGGTCACAATGTTTAAATAAGGCATGGTTAATTCTCCTGTTCGCAGAATTGCTTAACTTGCTGTTTTAAAGTGCTTATTTTTTCCTGTCTTTCGACTTCGGTAGGCCGGGTAACATTGCCTTGTGGATCCATTACCCGTCTGCCGGGGTTATCTTGATACTGCTGTAAATTGTATCGGGCAACACGGCAGTTTTCTTCGACAATGGCTGCCGTTTGTTGCGCTTGTTGTTGTTTTTGCTGCTGTTCAGCACGGGCTTTATCCGTTGCCTGTTGCTGTTCGATCAGCAGCTCAATTTCTTTTTGAGCCGCTTCAGGATTCATTGATGGAGGAGGGGGAGTATCCATCTTTTCATAGGGTTTGCCGACAGGAGGTGTTTGTGAATAGATGACCTCACCATCGTCATCAATCCATTTATAAGCATCCGCCTGAACCGCCATGGCAAATACTAAAGCAAGACAGCAACTGCTTAATTGCGGTATAAACATCACGGATACCTAATCAAATAAATCATTATTCTACGCCAAAGCGCCATTTCATAAAATGTCTGATCAATCTGTTCGTTTCGAGTTAAAAATCCCGGTGCAGCAAGGCTCAGCAAATGCCATTGATTTGCTGGCGGAACGCTGTGAATTGTCGCGTCAGCAAATCAAGCTGGCAATGAGTAAAGGCGCCGTCTGGATACAGAAAGGCAAACGTACTCAGCGTTTGCGCAGAGCGACCAAAACCTTGGCTCCCGGGGAAGTGCTAAGTATTCATTACGATAAGCGTTTACTGGATCAAATTCCTGCTGAGCCACAGTTGTTGCATGATTTTGGTGTTTACAGTGTGTGGTTCAAACCTGCCGGTATGCTGGCGCAAGGCACAGAGTGGGGTGACCACTGCAGTTTGCTGCGAGTTTCGGAACGGGCTTTTGCTAAACCCAGACAAAGTTTTCTGGTACAACGACTGGATCGTGAAGCCTTTGGCTTAATGATCATCGCCCACCAGCAAAAAGCGGCAGCCCAGTTATCCACGCTGTTTCAACAACGAAAAATTGAAAAGCACTATGAGATTCAGGTCGATGGTGACGTTAAGTGGCAAAAACTGACGGTAAATTCCCCTTTGGATGGTAAACATGCCGTCAGCCATTTCGAAAAACGCGCTTATGATGCCGAGCAAAACCGGACGCAGTTAGCTGTCTCGATTGAGACGGGCCGGATGCATCAAATTCGCCGCCATTGCGCATCGATTGG
>NZ_SSXS01000004.1:150171-203654 GCF_004832235.1 Methylophaga sp. SB9B | reverse complement strand
GATGGTAAACATGCCGTCAGCCATTTCGAAAAACGCGCTTATGATGCCGAGCAAAACCGGACGCAGTTAGCTGTCTCGATTGAGACGGGCCGGATGCATCAAATTCGCCGCCATTGCGCATCGATTGGTCATCCGGTTACTGGTGATAGCCGTTATGGAAAAAAGACTGCAGAGGGTTTGCAGTTGAAAGCCAGTCGTTTAGCTTTTGATTGTCCCATTACTCATAAAAAACAAATATTTAGCTGCTAGGGTTTGTTGACATTGGCTGTTTTGCGGCGCAATGATAAGCCTATCGATCTCAATGGAGATGTCAGTGATGAGTCAACCCGAACAACAGTATGGTCTAGACCCTGAATATGGACATTTGTGGGGTGATGATGATCGACGCCGTTATCAACGGCGCCAGGGTCTCACTCGACGTGAGCAAATTCGTTTTGATTTGAGACATGTCTTAAGGCGTTCAGGCCATGACCGCCGTTTATTGACAAGCGATCAACATGCAAGAAAAAACCACCATTAATTTGGATCTGCCAGACGCATTATCTTGCCAATATAAAAACTTTGGGCAATCCCTCTTGCTGCCAGAAAAATAATTAAAGCTGCCCATAGACCATGATTGCCATAAGGTTGTAGCAGGTAAAAAGCGGGCAGATAGCAACCAAATGCTGCAAACAACATAGTGTTACGCATTTCCCGACTACGTGTAGCTCCGACAAACAGACCATCCAGCAAATACGACCATACCGCAATCATGGGTGCGATAATCACCCAGATAAGATACATCCCAGCAAATTCGATTACCGCATCAATACCGGTTAGCAAGCGGATAATCGATGATCCGAATAACAGATATATCAGCGAAAACAACATTGCCATTAATATTGACCAGAATGCGGTTAAGCTGAGCGCTCTTTTCAGCATGGTCGGTGATTTACGACCGATGGCTTTACCTGTCAATGCTTCAGTGGCATTAGCAAAACCATCTAATACAAACGCCATGAAAGTAATAAAGTTCAACAAAACACTGTTGGCTGCTAATACGGTATCGCCCTGGCGGGCACCTTGAGTAGTGAACAAGGCAAAACAGCTGATCAATAAAAAGGTTCTGATCATCACGTTGCCATGCACATGCAAGCCATGGCGGCTTTGTTGCAGTACTTTTTTACTCAGTGATAACCGAATACCAGCTTTATTCAGCCCGTAATGCTTGAGTAAAAACAGTCCCATCAACAGGCCGCTGTATTCAGCGATAACGGATGCTAATGCAACACCATCAACGTCCATACCTAGCCCCATCACAAACAAGGCATCCAACAGAATATTAGTAATGTTGATTACCAGTACCATCAGCAACGCAGCTTTTGATGCTTCACGGCCGATAAGCCAACCGAGAATGGCGTAATTTATTAACGTCGCTGGGGCACTCCATATACGGATATCAAAATAAACGGCAGCGAAATATTCGACGTCCTGACTACTACTAACGAGATGCAAAGCCAGATTGCGAACGGGGAGCTGTATCAGCAGTAATAACACGGCAATGATTAGCGCCAGCCAGATAGATTGCATCAATACCGCCTGCATTTTTGCGGTACTATTTTCGCCATAGGCCTGTGACGTCAGGCCAGTGGTGGCCATTCTGAGAAAGCCAAATCCCCAGAAAACAAAGGTAAAAATCATACTGCCGATGGCTACGGCGCCAAGGTAATGGGCTGCGCTGAGATGACCAACCATTGCGGTATCCACCATACCCAGCAGGGGCGTTGAGATATTGGCAATGATCATTGGCCCGGCAATTCGCCAAACCTGACGGTGCGTTACAGTGTTATCTGACAAAGTTGGTCCAGTAAATTCAGCCTGCAAAGGCAATGCTAGATAAGGTTTGAAAAACCTTATAGGTAAACCACAATGATTTTAGCGAAAAATACACTATGACTGAGGAAAAAGACGCCTATGTGGATTGAATGGCTAAGCTATGCTGCTGCTGGAGTGGTAGCAGGCACGCTTGCCGGACTATTTGGTATCGGTGGCGGTTTGGTGATCGTTCCAGTTCTGGTCTGGCTGTTCAGCAAGCAGGGCTTGCCCAGCGAATATCTGATTCATATGGCCGTGGCCACCTCACTAATGACCATTATTGTGACGTCAATGTCCTCAATATTTGCTCATTGGCGTCTGGGGAATATTTCGCTGCTGGCGGTTCGCCGCTTAGTACCCGGACTGATTATTGGCGGATTTAGCGGTGCGTTACTGGCCAGTGTAATCAGTGGAGCAAAGTTACAGACCTTTTTTGCAATTTTTGCTTTGCTGATGGCTTTACGCATCTGGCTACCCAATTCAAAGGCATCGTATCCTGTATTGTTGAATCGACTACCTGCGACTATTTATGGTTTGTTCAGTGGCATTATCAGTGCGTTGGTTGGCATCGGTGGCGGTACCTTGATTGTCCCTTATCTACTGATGGCTCGTCTCAGTATCCAGCAGGCGATTGGTTCAGCCGCATGTAGCGGTTTGCCGATTGCCATCGCCGGGGTTATCGGTTTTATTGTGTTTGCGCCAGATGAGTTAAACCAACAAGCAGGCTGGCAAACTGGCTTTGTGCATTGGCAGGCATTTGTCGGCATTATTATCACCAGCGTATTGTTTGCCCAATTCGGCGCTAGAATCGCCAAAAAAATACCGTCACATTGGCTGCGTCGCTTGTTTTCTCTGTTGTTGATTTGCGTAGCGATTTATTTTTTCAACCGATAGCTAAAGTGACTTCAACTTTGATGGCGGCGTGGTTTCTTTTATAATTGCCGGGTTTCGTTTCTATCCTAAACATTAATTTGGAGCAATCGCTTTATGAACCTCGACCGAGTCGGCCCCGGCAGCAAACTGCCTGAAGATATCAATGTCATTATCGAAATTCCCGCTAACGCTAATCCGGTCAAATACGAAGTTGATAAAGCGACTGGCGCATTGTTTGTTGATCGTTTTATGAACACAGCCATGTTCTACCCAGCCAACTATGGCTACGTACCACAGACTTTGTCTGATGATGGGGATCCGGTTGATGTATTGGTTATCACCCCATTTCCGTTGATCAATGGTTGTGTCGTTGCTTGTCGTCCAGTTGGCATGCTGAAAATGACCGATGAAAAAGGCGAAGATGCCAAAGTCGTCGCAGTTCCACATGACAAAATGTACGACCATGTAAAAGACATCAATGATGTTCCAGAATTTTTACTGAATCAAATTGCGCATTTCTTCGAACATTACAAAGACCTCGAAAAAAACAAATGGGTCAAAATCGAAGGCTGGGCTGGCATTGATGCCGCTAAACAGGAAATTGTCGATAGCGTTACGCGTTACCAAAATGATGCGAAATAATAATTATTGAATCGATTGATAAAACTGTTTTTGCACGCGGCGAGCTGACGTAAGTCAGTTCGCCGTTTGTCATTTTACGACTGGGAAACAACATGACACAGATAATTGTTCAGGGACCTCAATTAACCCGGGAACTGGCCGCTGAAATTGCTGAAAAATTAGCCGGTCAATGCCATTGGCAAGATCGATATGCGCTGATTGAGAATACCCAGCATGCCGATTTGACGATGCTACGTCAGCAATATGCGGTGGATATTAATGTGTTACCGGCAGAATTTGTGGCCGAGGATTGCCGGTTGATTGTGATGGATATGGATTCCACTTTGATCAATATTGAATGCATTGACGAAATTGCTGATTTTATGGCAATAAAACCTCAAGTGGCAGCTATCACGGAAGCCGCTATGCGGGGCGAGATTGATTTCGAAACTTCACTGAAACAACGTGTAGCATTGCTAAAAGGCCTGCCGGTTGAAATGCTGGATCGAGTTTATAACGAACGGTTGATGCTCAATCCTGGTGCAGAGCTAATGTTAAAAACGGTGCAACAGGCTGGAATTAAAACAGCACTGGTCTCCGGTGGCTTCACCTTTTTTACTGATAAACTCAAAAAACGGCTGAATCTCGACTTTACTCAGGCTAATGTGTTGTCAGAAGCAAATGGTTACCTTACAGGGGAAGTAACCGGGGCTATTTGTGGTGCACAAGCCAAAGCGGATTTTTTACTGGCGCGTTGTGATGAACTTGGTATCAGTCCCCAGCAAGCTATTGCTATGGGAGACGGGGCAAATGACTTGCTAATGATGGCTACGGCCGGTTTGAGCGTGGCTTATCATGCCAAACCTAAAGTGCAGGAAGCGGCAAACACAGCATTGAATTTCTCTGGACTGGATGGTCTGTTAGGTCTATTGCAACGACCTTAATCAACAGCGTAATCTTGAATTAACTGCAGATGCCCCCATCTGCTAAAACTAACTTATTAAGAGGTAACAACAATGGATATTATGGAGCGTATTAAGCAGGCAATTGAATCAAACCCGGTAATCCTGTTTATGAAAGGAACCCCCGAGTTTCCACAATGTGGATTTTCCAGTCGCTCATCCCAAGCGCTGACTGCCTGTGGCGCAGAATTTGCTTATGTCAATGTACTGGCTGACCCGGAAGTCCGTGAGAATCTTCACCGTTATGCTGACTGGCCAACTTTTCCACAACTCTATATCAACGGTGAATTAGTGGGTGGATGTGACATTATTATGGAACTGTATGAGAACGGCGAACTCAAACAGATGGTCGAAGCAGCGAGTTGATTTTTGCCATGGCAGAAAAACAGAATCCTGATTGGCAAGCCGAGCATGGTTACGCGGTTGCGCCATCAAAACCGGAGTTAAAACAACCACCCAAATATCGGGTGATCATGATGAATGATGATTACACACCGATGGATTTTGTAGTGGAAGTTTTGGAGACCTTGTTTGATATGGGACGTGAACGTGCCACACGAACCATGTTACAAGTGCACACAGAAGGACAGGCTTTGTGCGGGATCTTTACATTTGAGATCGCTGAGGCCAAAGTGGAACAAGTGAACAGTTATGCCCAAAGACATGGGCATCCCTTACAGTGCACCATGGAACAGGATTGAGATGGCTGCAACGACAATAGGCGGATAGCAATATGCTGAGTAAAGAACTTGAACACACGCTGAGTCAGGCATTCAACTATGCTCGACAAAGATCCCATGAATTTCTGACCGTAGAACATTTATTGTTAGCCCTGTTGGAAAATGGACAGGCGCTGGCGGTGCTCAAGGCCTGCGAGGTGGATATTAATGCCTTGCGTCAGGATCTAACCGATTTCCTAGCCGATAATCTGCCAACTTTGGCTGAAGACAGCGACCGTGAAACTCAGCCAACTTTGGCTTTCCAACGTATTCTGCAACGTGCAGTGATGCATGTGCAGTCTTCTGGTGGTGAAGAGGTAACTGGTGCCAATGTTTTGGTCTCGATCTTCTCCGAGCAGCAATCTCAAGCGGTTTATTTACTGCAGAAGCAGGATGTCAGTCGACTCGACGTGGTCAATGCTATTAGTCATGGCAGCATCGAAAATCTGGCAGAAGAAACTAAAAGTGAAAAGATTGAAGTCGAAGACGGCAACTCCGAAAGCAAAAGCCCTTTGGCGTTGTACGCGACCAATCTTAATGCAGAAGCCAAGCTTGGTCGTATCGATCCATTAATCGGTCGTGCCAATGAGATTGAGCGGACTTTGCAGGTGTTATGCCGTCGCCGTAAAAACAATCCCTTGTTTGTTGGTGAAGCTGGCGTCGGTAAAACTGCGCTGGCGGAAGGTTTAGCGAAACGCATTGTTGATGGTGAAGTGCCAGAAGTATTGGAACAGGCGGTTGTTTATTCTCTGGATATGGGCGCTCTGGTTGCTGGTACCAAATACCGTGGTGACTTTGAAAAACGTCTGAAAGGCCTGTTACGAGAAATCAAACAACAGGAACATGCGATTTTGTTTATCGATGAAATCCACACCATGATTGGTGCTGGCAGTGCCGGTAACAGTGCAATGGATGCAGCTAATTTACTTAAGCCATTATTAGCTAATGGTGAGTTGAAATGCATTGGCTCTACCACTTACCAGGAATATCGCAATATTTTTGAACACGATCGTGCGTTGGCGCGGCGTTTCCAAAAAATCGATGTGCCTGAGCCTTCAGTGGCGGAAACCATCGAAATTCTTAAAGGCTTAAAGCCTGGGTTGGAATTGCATCACAATGTGCGTTATTCCAATGCGGCGATCGAACAGGCAGCAGAATTAGCGGCCCGTCATATCAACGATCGTTATCTGCCGGACAAAGCCATTGATGTGTTGGATGAGGTCGGCGCGGCTCAACGTATTTTGCCTAAATCAAAACGCAAAAAAATGATTGGTGTGCCGGATGTACAGCAGATCGTTGCCAAGATTGCCCGTATTCCTGCCAAGACGGTCAGTAATGCCGATAAAGACAATCTGCGTAACCTTGAACCGAACCTGAAACACGTTATTTTTGGTCAGGATGATGCGATTTCTGCATTAAGTTCAGCGATTAAAATGGCGCGTTCTGGCCTGGGTCATCCAGAAAAACCAACAGGTGCTTTCCTGTTTGCTGGACCAACTGGGGTAGGTAAAACAGAAGTCACCCGTCAGTTAGCACATATTCTCGGGGTTGAACTGATTCGTTTTGATATGTCTGAGTACATGGAACCGCACACGGTGTCTCGTTTGATTGGTGCGCCTCCTGGTTATGTCGGCTTTGATCAAGGTGGTTTATTGACCGATGCGATCATCAAACAACCGCATGCCGTTTTACTGCTGGATGAGATTGAAAAAGCCCATCCCGATGTGTTTAACCTGTTATTGCAGGTCATGGATCACGGTACATTGACTGATAATAATGGCCGTAAAGCCGATTTCCGTCATGTGGTGTTGGTAATGACTAGTAATGCCGGTGCACAGGAAATGGGTCGTAGCTCGATTGGCTTTACCAAACAGGAACATCATATGGATGGTAGTGAAGCATTAAAACGTGCTTTCTCACCTGAATTCCGCAATCGTCTGGATGGCATCATTCAATTCCAGCCGCTAACCAAGGAAGCTATTTTGCGTGTGGCTGACAAGGCGGTGCTTGAGTTGGAAATGTTATTGCAAGACAAAAACGTCACCATTGAAATTGAGAATGATGCGCGTGAATGGCTGGCAGAGCATGGCTATGATGTACAGATGGGAGCCCGGCCTATGGCACGCCTGGTACAGGAAAAAATCAAACGTCCATTGGCAGATGAATTATTGTTCGGTCAACTGAGCGATGGTGGTCATGTCAGGGTCATTCTGAAAAATGATGAACTGGTTCTGGATATCATCAAAGAAACAGAACCTGCATAAAGCTAAACAATGAACCCGGTAGTTATTTGCTACCGGGTTTTTTTATGTCTGAAAATAGTTATTCCCGATAATTTTTTCCATTTAATACCGGCAAGTTATTCACCTATTTCACAATTTCTTCACACCTCTCAATAAGAGATCTCGCTAACTGACTGATTACGTTGGCTGTATTTATAAGTTATTGAAATATAATGAGTTAATGGAGTTGATTGTTTTTTGACCATTTTGAGCAGAGTGCTTAAATATGAACAGCTTAGCGACTAACTCCAAAGTTAAACACAGAGTTATCCACAGAAAATGTGAGTAACTTTACCGTTTGATGACACAGCAAAATTCAAGCCAAAACAGTGTAAAATTCCTTAGAGCTCTATGCCTTTCTGAGCACGGATACCATCACGAAATGCATGTTTAACATCCTCAATCCTACTGACAGTATCAGCCGCATCAATGATGCTGTCTGGAGCGCCACGACCAGTAATAATCACATGTTGCATTGCCGGGCGAGCAGCTAAGTCAGCTATTACTTTATCTGCATCCAGATATTTCATTTTCAAGACAATATTCAGTTCATCCAGCAAAATCACGTTAATACTGTCGTCTTGTAACATCGATTTAACAATATCCCAGCCTGCTTCTGCAGAAGCTTTATCCTGCTCCAGATTCTGCGTGTCCCAGGTAAAACCATCGCCAACTACGTGATAACTGACCTGCTCAGGAAACCGACGATAAAAGGCTTCTTCACCCGTACTCATTGCACCCTTAATAAATTGCACGATACCGACTTTCATATCATGACCCAAAGCCCTAGCAATCATGCCAAAACCAGATGAACTTTTACCTTTGCCATTACCAGTTATGCACAACAATAAACCTTTATCCTTAGTGGCTTGTTGGATTTTCTTATCGACAACTTCTTTATGACGTTGCATGCGATCTTTATGGCGTTGGCTTTTTTCAGAATCAGTCATAATTTTCCTAAAATAAAACAAAAAATATCAGTATTGCCGCTTCCAGCAGTTCGACCATTGCGCCTGCAGTATCACCAGTAAAACCGTTTAATCGACGCTCCATCAGGTAGCGCAGCAATAAAAAAACAACTAAGCCAAACAACAGGGCAAACAGGCCGATACTGAATAATGCCAATACAGCAACGGCAAGCATCAAGCGTCTTGTATGCAACGCGGATTGCTGTTGTTTGAGAATACTGCCCAAACCATGGGGCCGCACATAGTCAGTGGTTAAAAATAATAATGGTAAAGCGGTGCGGGCCAGTATCACAGACCAGATTAATGCCCACCAGTTCTGCTGACTGAGTAAAACAGTCAACATGACAAACTTAATTAACAGCACTAATACGATTGTCACCACTGCAATAGGGCCGGCAGCCGGGTCTTTCATAATGCTTAGGGTTTTAGCTTTATCACCAATGCCACCCAACCAGGCATCGGCACTGTCAGCCAATCCATCCAGATGCAATGCACCGGTGATGGTCACCCACACCGTTAATACCAAAATGGCGGAGACCATTGGCGATTGTGATGTCAGGCTCCAGCCCAGAAGGCTTATCACAATCCCGATTAACAAGCCGACAACTGGATAAAACAATAATGAACGGCCAATATCCTGTTCAGAAAATTCACCCTGCAATCTGACCGGCAGAATAGTCAAAAACTGCAGGACTATCAGTAGCGGTCTCATCAACTTATTGCTCCGGCAATCGCCGCTTCTTCAAACGTCGCCATTTGATTGTGCAGGGCGCAGGCCATTCTCAATAATGGGATAGCAACGGCCGCACCACTGGCTTCGCCTAACCTCATATTGAAGTTCACTAAAGGCTGTGCCTCAAGCCCCTGTAACACCACGCTATGTCCCGGTTCGGCGCTGTGATGACTGAATAGAAACCATCGTCGACTGCCCGGACAAATTTGTTCAGCACATAAAGCTGCCACGCTACTGATAAAGCCATCAATCACCACCGGCAGACCAGATTTGGCACAGTGCAGGTAACTACCCACCATTGCAGCAATTTCAAAGCCGCCCAGATAACGCAAAATGGCTAAGGGAGAATCCAAATGGTTTTTATGTAATAACAATGCTTCGGCGATAATTTTTGCTTTATGCGAGACGCCTTCAGCATTAAGTCCGGTACCTGGACCGGCCAACTGACTGGCCGGTAGATTCAACATCGCACAGGCCATTGCACTGGCTGCCGTAGTGTTGCCAATTCCCATATCACCGGCAATATAAAGCTGGGTACCGTTCTGCAGACTGCATTCGACATTATGTTGACCAATCAGCATGGCTTGTTGGCATTCTGCTTCGGTCATTGCTGCATGCTGATGAAAGTTAGCCGTACCATTTGCGATTCGTTGATCCTGCACGCCTTTAATCTCTTCCAATTCACTGACAGTGCCAACATTGATCACGTCCAGCGAGGCATCCAAATGTTTTGCTAAAACGCTAATAGCCGCGCCTCCACTAGCGAAATTACGAATCATCGCCGCGGTAACGGATTGTGGATAGGCTGAAATGTTTTCCGCCATCACGCCATGATCAGCAGCATAAACGGTGATATGCACATGGTCAGCTTGTGGACTTGTGCCTTGCAATGCCGCCAGTTGCACTGCTAGTTGTTCGAGGAGGCCTAATGAGCCTGCCGGTTTGGTCAGCTGGCTTTGTCGCGTTAACGCTGCATCTGCAGCATTTTGGTCAATCGTTTTGGCGGGTAATGTTAACCATTGGGTGAAGTCGATCATTCAGTTTCCTTTCAATGCATGCGGCAAACCTGCCACGGTGAGGATGACATTATCCATCAGCACAGCAAGTTGTTGATGCAGGCGGCCGGCCTCATCACAAAATCGTCTGGTCAATTCGCCCATCGGCACTATGCCCATACTGGTTTCATTGCTGACCAGTATGATTTCAGCCTGCAGAGTTGGCAGAGTCTCAAGTAATAGTTGGATTTCGTTAGTTAATAAATTCTCATCATCGGCGAGCAGCAAATTGGTCAGCCATAAGGTCAGGCAATCCACCAAAATACATTTATCTGCATCGTCATGTTGCTGCAATGCAGCGGCAAGATTGAGTGGTACTTCGACAGTAGTCCAATGAGCAGGACGTTGCTGTTGATGCAACGCAATACGTTGTTGCATTTCACTGTCATCCGCGCGGCTGTCGCCACATAGCAGACTGATAATTTGCTGTTGGTTGCTCGTTGTTCGGCCAGTCGGCTTTTACCGGATTTTACGCCGCCGAGGATTAGGGTTTTAGCCATTTGCTGCCTTTAAAATTGCCAGTAGTGCTGTGGTATCCATATGTTGTTCAACCATCTCGGCCAGTCGTTCAATATCCGCTTCACGCAAAGCATGATAATCCGGGCTGCTTACGTTATTCAGTCCAGCCCATTGCAGCAAGGCATCAGAGCTTGTTTGCTGTTCAAACAAACCATGCAGATAGGTGCCTATAATCTGTTGATCTTCACTGATCGCTCCATCTGGACCATGCGACAACTGTAGCAGCGGACGCAATAAGGCTTTGCCTTCACTGACACCGGCATGAATTTCGTAGCCACTGGTAGCAGCATTATTGAGCAATAAATGTCCCTGATTTTGCCGTAATTGTTTCTCGGCATGCAGGGTCGTGTGCATATCCAGTAAACCGAGACCTTTTTTGCAAGTACCAGGCGAACCTTCAAAGCCGGTTGGATCATCAATCTGCTGACCCAGCATTTGAAAACCGCCACAAATCCCCAGCAGTTTGCCCCCGTACCGCAGATGTTTTTGAATCGCTGCAGGCCAGCCTTGTTGTTCCAGCCATTGCAGATCAGCACTAACATGTTTACTGCCCGGCAGAATGATCAAATCAGCTGGCGGTATCGGTGAATCCGGGCCGATAAATTGTAAGTTTACGTTTGGGTGCAGGCGTAATGGATCCAGGTCGGTATGGTTACTGATACGTGGCAGGACCGGCACGATAACGTTCAGCACATTGTCGGCTTTTTCCACCTGCGAAATATTAATCGCATCTTCGGCTTCCAGATGCAGTCCATGCAGATAGGGCAGAACGCCTAGAACCGTTTTGCCAGTGCGTTGTTCCAGCCAGTCCAGACCTGATTGCAATAGGCTTATATCACCACGAAAACGGTTAATCACAAAACCTTTAACACGCTGTTGCTCAGAAGCTGACAGAAGATCCAAAGTACCCACCAGATGGGCAAAGACACCGCCACGATCAATATCTGCAACCAGGATCACAGGACAGTCTACTGCCTCGGCAAAGCCCATATTGGCAATATCGCGATCGCGCAGATTGATTTCTGCCGGTGAGCCAGCACCTTCTACTATCACCACATCATATTGTTTAAGCAGACGGGTATGCGATTCCAGCACGGCGGTCATCGCGGTTTGTTTATAGTCGTGGTAAAACCGCGCATCCATATTGGCAATAGCTTTGCCATGAATAATTACCTGAGCACCGGTATCACTGTTAGGCTTCAGCAAAACCGGATTCATATCGATATGCGGCGGCAGATTGCAGGCCTGAGCCTGAACGGCCTGAGCTCGACCAATTTCACCGCCATCGGCAGTCACAGCACTGTTTAGCGCCATATTCTGTGGTTTGAATGGAGCAACAGAATAATCCTGTTTCACCAGCCAACGACATAACGCCGTCACCAGTGTGCTTTTACCGGCATCAGAGGTAGTGCCCTGAACCATTAATGTTTTAGCCGTCATGTTTGTATGACCTGCTGCAAAGCGGTTTCCAGACGTAACCAGTCCTGTTCAGTTGCTGGTAAGCCAAACCTTAAGGCTGCCGGTCGATCGAATAATCGACAAAGAATACCTTGTTGGGCCAGTTGATGATGAATGCTGACAGCATGAGCGGTTTTAATCCATTGAAATAAGGCGCAGCCGCCGCTTGGTGCTAAATGATATTGACCGAGCAGCTCAGTCAATCGTTGGGCGTGTTGCGGCAGATACTGACGCGATTGCTGTTGCCAGTTTTTATCGGCCAGTGCCTGACTGGCTATCCATCTCGAGGCTGAGGCAATTGACCATGGGCCGGCTTTTTCAGCAAGCTGAGTTAATAAATCAGTGTGGCTCATCACAAAGCCGACTCTTAAACCAGCAAGCCCAAAAAATTTCCCCAATGAACGTAAAACAATCAGTCCCTGCAGAGCTGATTGTGAAGCCAAGCTGCGTTCCGGTGTGATATCAATAAACGCTTCATCAACAATTAACCAGCCACCGCGTTTTTGCAAACGTTCATGCCAGTTCATCAAACGTGTTGTGTCAAATGTTTCACCACTGGGATTATTTGGATGAACCACCACGACGACATCAAACTGTTCAATTTGCTGTTCCAGTTCAAAGCTTTCCAACGCCACTACTTCATGACCTGCCTGCTGCCAGCAATGACGATGTTCTTCATAAGCTGGTGATAGAACGGCGACCCGACAAGCTGCTCTTAAAGTCGGTAACATCTGTATAGCAGCCTGAGAACCGGCAACTGGCAGAATATGCTGGCATTGATAATAAGCTTTAGCCTGGTCAATTAAATCATCTTCATTTTCGGGCAACCTTGTCCAAAGTGCTGCCGGGATGAAATCAGGCACCGGCCAGCCGTTGGGGTTTATACCGGTAGACAGATCCAGCCAGTCATTGGTGGTGATACCATATTGTTTGGCATAGGCGTGAATTCGGCCACCATGATTAAGCATAAATGATCCCCGTAATAATCCCTGTAACGGCAAGCCATAACAGCACACTGTTAGAGACCAATCTTAAAGCACGCCCAATATCGTTTGCTTCAGCCGAATTTGATGTACCAAGCTGTGGACGTTGATGCCATTCACCGTGATAACAAGCGGTTCCACCTAATTGAACATCTAAAGCGCCCGCACCACTTGCCATTACCGGGCCGGCATTTGGGCTGTCCCATAATGGTGCTTGCTGACGCCAGCAGCTCAATGCCTTCCGAGTATTGCCAAGCAGGGCATAACTTAAAGCGGTCAGTCGGGCGGGCACAAAATTTAATACATCATCGAACCGAGCTGCCGTTTTGCCAAAATAGAAAAAGCGTTGAGTTCGATAGCCCCACATGGCATCCAGTGTATTGACCAGACGGTATGCGACTGCTCCGGCTGCACCACCGATAACAAACCAGAAAAGTGTGCCAAAAACCGCATCATTGCCATTTTCCAACACGGATTCAATCGTGGCTTTATTCACATCAATATGCTCTTTATCCCGACTGACAATGCGGCTGGTCAATGTTCTTGCGTGTTCGATATCGCCTTGTTGCATGGCATGCAGGATAGGTCGGGCATGATCAAATAAACTGCGATGACCCAGGCACAGCGTTAATAGCACAACTGAAAACAGACTTCCCCATAGAGGAATCTGGCTTAGCAAATAAGTAACAACAGTAATAGGAACAACACAAATGACCAATGCCAACATGCCAGCAAAAAACTGAACAAATCGATGATGATGGGAGTGATTAAGACGTGCTTCGATTTTATTCCCCAAAGTGCCAAAACCGACCAGAGGATGTAACCGTTTTGGTTCGCCAGCAAACCAGTCAATGATCAAAGCACTGAGCATGATAATAAAGGTCATGTTTTGGTTTTGTTTTCCCAGCGGTTTTCAAAGATAAGCTCATCCAGGGGCTGACGTTGTCGCCAGTTTTCCTGCTCCAGCATGGGCTGTTGGTAAAAATCATCAACATGACCCAGACACAGAATCGCCACCGGGCAGGCACCATCAGGAATCCCCAGTAAATCGGCTAATTTTTTGGGATCAAATAATGAGACCCAGCCCATGCCCAATCCTTCGGCACGTGCAGCCAGCCACATATTCTGAATGGCACACGATACCGAGGCCAGATCCATTTCCGGCAGGGTGCGGCGACCAAAAATATGCGACTCACGTTTATCCATCAACGAAACAACCAACACTTCAGCGCAATCCTTGATGCCTTCGACTTTCAGCTGCAGAAATTCCGTTTCGCGTTCACCCAACGCCTTGGCAGTCAGAACTCTCTCGTTTTCAACGAGTTGATGAATAGCGTTGCGTATGGCGTTATCGGTAATCCGAATCATCCGCCAAGGCTGCATCAGTCCTACACTGGGAGCCTGCCAGGCTGCTTGAAATAATCGCTGCAGAATATCCTGATCGATGGGATCAGCAATAAAATGGCGCATATCCCGACGCTCACCAATAGCGCGATAAACCGCCTCACGATCCTGCTCATTAAAACGGTATTTATCCTGACTCATGAGGTAAACCAGCGAGCAATAAGTCCGGGGGAAGACTGGAAATAAAAGTGGATATAGCTGGCGGTCAGCCGTTGTTGCTGAAACACGGCTTCAGAGACTTTATTGCCATTCGGGCATTCAGCATAGACGATAGCGTCGGGTTGATTTTCCAACAATGAATGGTGGTAGGTGTGACCACGTAAAGTGTGGTTATCAATAGTGACTTGTTGCAGAGCCAAGGCTGTCAGTCTGGTTTGTAGTTTGGCATCAGCGGCAAGCACGCCACACATTTCAGCTTGTTGGCCATGCTTATCGGTTAATGTACGGCATAAATACAGCATGCCACCACATTCAGCCACAACAGGTTTATTGGCATTAATGTGTTCACATATCGCCTGACGCATCGACATATTTTGGCTGAGTGTTTCCAGATGCAGTTCAGGGTAACCACCGGGCAGATAAAGACTATCCACTTCAGGAAGTTTTGAGTCAGTCAATGGCGAGAAAAATACCAGCTTAGCGCCCATTGCGGTTAAACAATCCAGATTAGCCTGGTAAATAAAGGCAAATGCTGCATCCTTAGCCACGCCGATGCGAAGATCTTTTAATAATGGGGGTAAAGCTTCAACAGGTTCGCAGTCTAGTTTGATTTGCGGCAAAACAAATTCGGGATTGAGCTGAATGCTATCTGCCAGTTTGTCCAGACGCTCACTCAAATCAGTGAGTTCATCAGCCTGAACCAAACCCAGATAACGGCTGGGCAAACTCTCAGTTTGGCGAGGCATAGTAGCAAGGCAGGGCAGATCTTCTGGTAAAGCGGATGTCAGCATTTCAGTATGTCTGGCACTGCCCACACGATTGGCCAGAACGCCAGCCAAAGTCACATCCTGACGAAAGTTGGCTAAGCCGAACGCTAAAGCGGCGAATGTTTGTGCCATGGCACTGGCATCTATGACTGCTAAAACCGGGATTCCCAGAATGGCAGCCAGATCAGCTGTAGAAGGCGAACCATCAAACAAACCCATCACGCCTTCAATCAGAATAATATCTGCCTGTTTGGCGGCGTTGGCAATCAATTGTCTGGAGTGAGTTTCACCGACCATCCATAAATCAACTTGATAAACCGGATGGCCGGAGGCAAATGACAAGATCATTGGGTCCAGAAAGTCTGGACCCACTTTGAAAATTCGGACCTGTTTACCCTGACGTCGATAATGCCACGCCAAGGTCGCGGTAATAGTTGTTTTACCTTGACCTGAGGCGGGGGCAGCAATAATCAACGCAGCGCAGGTTTGCGGCTGCTTTGACATTAACGTAGCTGATTACTGCGCTGGCTCAAATTCGCAAAACGGAAGCTGATATGAATTACCGCGGCAGCAGCAATGTAAAAGCTTAATTTACTCAGGTTACCAGGATAGGACTGGACGAACCGGGTCAGATATTCAGCCATGGTTGGATCGACATAACGACCTGAAAACCAGTAAAAACCGCCGCCACTGAACAGGCCGGCAACTGCGGTAACCGTCACCAGCGTCATCGCCAGCGTAAACAGAGCCGTCCAGTTAAATTGGTATTTTGATTGAAACCAGCGACCTGCCAGCCACAAACTGCCATATGCGGGTAACATAAAGCCATAGGCGGGGGAGACACAGAAATTACTGGCACCGCCTATGTAAACCGACATTAAATCCAGCACTACAGCCAGACCTAAAAAAGCCGGAAACCACAATTTTGAGGCCAGATAAAATCCGGCGAGCAGAAATACTGCCCATGATGCGCTAGGTAAAACGTTGATATCGGCAAAATGATGACCACGAGTCATCACCATTAATAAGGCAAGAAGCGCAGCCACGATCAGTTGCTGACGTTGAGACAATAACGACATTGAGATTCTCCGATGTGCTCACCCGCACAACTTGGTTAATAGCATTTTCGGTCAACAGACCAGGATATTTCAGGCCGGTCTCCGGACTCATAAGCGGTACTATCACCAGCTGAACACCTTCCCGTAATTGATACAGTGGCGTAACGTTCAACCTGAACTTATTTACCGTTGCGGGGGCAGTGTCGGGTTTATCCAAAGTTTGGCTGCACCGACTTCCCGTTTCATCACTTTCGCGACACCTGAAACTGCCGACAGAATAAGGATTAGCAAGCTATATTGTCAATTTGGAAATCATTTATTGCCCTTATCAGGTTTGACGATAAGCCATGGGAGATTTAAGATGCGCGCCTCTTCAGGTGCTTTGATACCCATCAGAGTTAAACGGGAAGTTGGTGCAAAACCAACACTGCCCCCGCAACGGTAAACGTTGAAAATGCATCCAATCAGCCACTGCGATTAATCGTGGGAAGGCGGGTGTACTGGCGCAAGCCACAACGTGAGTCCGGAGACCGGCCTGAAGTTCATCACAACCAAATCGTGTTGTGTGACTTTATTAACCTGGATCGCGGGTGAGCGTATCCCTAGGAGACAATATGAAACCTTCAACAAAGGCTATGCCTTTGCGTGTCTGTGCACGTTTGACATTGGCTGCACTGGCAACTTCCACCTTTTCTGTTTCAGCTTTTGCTGAACAGGAATCCCTTGACGCAATAACCATCACAGCAAACCGTATGCCCACGGAAAATGCGTTGGCACCCAATACCGTTATTACCCGTGCAGATATTGATCGTTTGCAGATTTTGGATTTGCCTACACTTTTATCCAGAACACCCGGTATCGACATGGTCCAAAATGGTGGATTGGGTAAAGGAACCAGCCTATACATGCGCGGTACCGCCAGTGATCATGTTTTGGTTTTAGTTGATGGTGTTAAATGGCAATCTGCTACTTCAGGCGGAACATCACTACAGGATTTCCCTGTTGAACAGATAGAACGAATTGAGATCGTTCGTGGCCCACGGTCGGGAATTTATGGTTCAGAAGCGATCGGCGGTGTTATTCAGATTTTTACTAAGCAAGGCAGATCTGGTGAAACTAAACCATATTTTTCATTAGCTACAGGCAGCAAAAACACTCAAAAAGCCACGGCGGGAGTGAGTGGTGGAAATGAAAAAACTCGTTATAACCTGGGATATAGTTACTTAACAACAAATGGCATTGACGCACAGGACACATTGGATAACCCCGTTAGAACGTATGCGACACCTGATCATGATGGGTATCGAAATAGCAGTTTATCGTTGAAAGTTGATCATAATGTTAGCGATAGCTGGTCTGTTGGGGCAAATATATTGCGGGCAAACAGCTATAACGAATACGACAATGGTTCTTTTGTTCGTAACACCAATATTCTTCAAGACCCTATTCATAGCAAAAACATTCAACAAATTCTTGGTGTAAATAGCTCACTGGTGATTAACGATCTGTGGTCTATGCGTTTTATGTTGGGCGAATCGTGGGATCGTTTTCAAAGCGTCAAAGTGGGTGTAAATGAATCGAAATTCAATACCCGGAATCGTTCTGCAAGTTGGATAAACACTCTGAGTCTTAGTGAAACTCAACAGCTTAATATCGGTTTTGATTATGATCATGACCGGGTCGAAAGCTCTAATGAGTATGCGGAAAAGTCTCGTGATAACAAAGCTGCCTTCGTAAGCTGGCAAGCCAGTGCAGGTCGACACGAGTGGCTCTTGAGTGTGCGCCATGATGATAACGAGGCGTTTGGTCATCGTAATACTGGAACAGCCGATTATGGATATTGGTTAAATGACGAATTACGAATCTCATTAAATGCTGGTACAGGATTTCAAACACCAACGTTTAATGATCTTTATTGGCCAGGTGCAGGCAATCTGGATATTCTTCCGGAAAAATCGAAATCTTATGGGGTTGGTTTGACTGGGAGTCCAGCCTGGGGGAAATGGGCTGTTAACGCTTATCAGAATGAAGTAAGAGATTTAATAGAATGGGCAGCGACTCCTTCAGGATTATTTCAACCTTCTAATGTGTCAGAGGCTAAAATTAAAGGCCTAGAGTTCGAATTGAATACAACAGTAGCAGAATGGCTTTTGTCATTTGATGCATCTTTTGTTAAGCCAGAAGATGAAGAAACTGGAAATGTGTTGCAAAGAAGGGCAAAACGTATTGCCAATTTTCATGCTGATCGCCAATGGAATAAATGGTCTACAGGCGCAAGCTGGAAGTTAAGAGGTGAAAGTTATAGTGATAAAGATAATGACATTAAACTCAGTGGCTTTGGCTTATTAGATCTTCGTATCGCTTACGATATTGATACTGACTGGAAAGTGCGTTTAACAGGACAAAATATATTGAACAAGGATTATCAAACTATCGATAGATACTATAGCTGGGGCAGAACAGTTATGTTATCTGTTCATTATCAACCTTAATTTTGTTACGAAAAATGCTCAGTCGTTATCGACTGAGCATTCCTTTTTGATATTTCTAACTTATACCTATTCAAAAGCCCAAATCCTTTAAGGATAAAGCTGGTCAGCAGTTAGGCTAATCTTTTAGAATGGCAGGATTTTCCAGCTATATTCAGAGTTGTCATGACAGATCTCAAAGACCAGGGTTTTGCCACCCGAGCTATTCGTGCAGGACATGTAAGAACCCCTGAGGGTGAACATTCCGAACCGATTTTCCCTACTTCCAGCTTTGTGTTTGATAGTGCAGAGCAGGCGGCAGCTCGTTTTGGGGGCGATGAACCTGGCAATATCTATTCACGTTTTACTAATCCAACCGTACGCACTTTTGAACAACGCCTAGCATCGCTGGAGCAGGGTGAGTCATGCGTGGCAACCGCTTCAGGCATGTCTGCCATTCTGGCTACTTTTATGGGGTTGTGCGCTGCTGGTGATCATATTGTTTCGTCACGCAGTGTGTTTGGCACCACTCGAGTTTTGTTTGATAAATATCTCAGCAAGTTCGGTTTGCAAACAGATTATGTTCCGTTAACCGATTTGGCAGCCTGGGAAGCTGCTATCAAGCCCAATACCAAAGCGTTATTTCTGGAAACACCTTCCAATCCACTTAATGAGATTGCCGATTTGGTGGCGTTATCAGCCTTAGCCAAAAAACATGATTGTTTGTTAATCGTTGATAACTGTTTCTGTACACCAGCTTTACAACAGCCTTTATTGCTTGGTGCGGATATCGTCATTCACTCAGCTACCAAATACATTGATGGGCAGGGGCGTTGTGTAGGCGGTGCGGTTGTCGGTGATGCAAAACGAGTCGGTGAAGATGTGTATGGTTTCTTGCGCACTGCGGGTCCGACCATGAGTGCCTTCAATGCCTGGACTTTTCTGAAAGGTCTTGAAACATTAGATTTACGCATGAAAGCGCATTCAGTCAATGCCAACCATCTGGCACACTGGTTACAACAGCAGAAAATGGTTACTCAGGTGTTTTATGCCGGGCTCGAGTCGCATCCAGGACATCAGCTGGCTAAACAGCAACAATCTGACTTTGGGGGCATTATTGCGTTTGAAGTGGAAGGCGGGCAGCAGGCAGCCTGGAAATTAATTAACGCCACACAGTTTATATCGATTACTGCCAATCTGGGTGATACCAAAACAACTATCACCCATCCGGCCACTACGACTCATGGCCGTTTGTCAGTAGAAGCCCGCGCTGAATCGGGTATCAGTGATGGCATGATACGTTTGTCGGTAGGTTTGGAAAATGTTGAAGATATTCAACAAGATATTCAGCGTGGTTTAGATCTGCTTTAAACCTTGCAAGTAAATAGCTGAACTATCGGCATAAAAACTGCATATTGAGACTCAAATAAAACAATTCGCGCCAGAAAACAGACATTGAGGACGTTTTCTGCCGCTTTTCCAGCCAAACAGGTTGTTTTTATGCAGAAAATATTAAGGCTCATACTGGCCCTGCCAATCATCTGGTTTACTCTGCCAGCAGTGGCAAACGCTGAATCCAGCGCGGATGTCCGCATCATTATTGATGTGTCCGGCAGCATGAAATACAACGATCCAGAGAATCTTCGCGCACCGGGACTTCGCTTATTAGGCGGATTGATGCCGGGTGATGCCGAAAGTGGCGTTTGGACCTTTGCCCGTTACGTCAATATGTTGGTGCCTATCCAAAAAGTCGACGATAAATGGCGACAACGAGTTCAACAAAAATCCTCTGAAATTCATTCTCTTGGTTTATTTACTGATATTGAACAGGCGTTGCAAAAGGCGACGGCTAATGTCAACGCCGCTGATTCAACTAAACAACGCAGCATTATCCTGTTGTCAGATGGCCTGGTTGATCTAGACAAGGGTAAAGCTGCCAGCGAGCAATCTCGGCAAAACATCATCAATACACTGCTGCCACAAATAAAACAAAAAGGCTTTCGGATTCATACCATAGCCTTATCCGAAGAAGCCGATCACGAACTGCTCAAACAATTGTCAATGTCGACCGATGGCTGGTATCACAAGGTAGATAACGCTGATGAGCTTGAGCGGGTTTTTCTGCATTTATTCGAGCAAGCCACTCAACGTGATTCCGTTCCTCTGGTGAATAACCGCTTCACTATTGATAACAGCGTCAATGAAATGACGATCTTAGTGTTTCGTGAAACTGAAACCGATATCACCCAACTGGTCCAACCTGATCAAAAACAGCAATTGGCCGATACTAATGATCCTGCCATCCGCTGGATGCAGGAAACACATTTTGATTTAATTACGATTGAGAAACCCATGGCGGGTGAATGGTTTATTGACGCCAATATTGATCCGGACAATCGTGTCATGGTGCTGACCGATCTAAAACTGCAAACCATTGATCTGCCAAATAACATTTTGGCAGGAGAGCAATTTGATATTGTCGCCAAATTAACCGACCATGGTAAACAGGTAGAACGAACCGATTTTTTGCAATTGGTAACGGCAGAGTTAAGCACTCAGCCATTGCAGGGTGAGCCCATCAATAACACGATGGCCTTAAATAACCAGACGGCAACGTTTATGGCAAATTTAGGCAAACTGTTTGACAGCGGACAGAATGATATTGTGATCACCGCTAAAAGTGACACTTTTGAGCGTCAGCGTCGGCAATCTGTGAACGTAGTAGCTTTGCCATTTGATGTCACCGTCACCCAATTGGAGGCTGACAGTCGTAGTCATCGACTGTCCATGACAGCCGATGCCAGTATGATTGAGCCAGAATCCTTGCAAATCACTGCATTACTCAGCGCTTCTGATGGCAGTGAATTCCCTTACGATGTATTACGTCAATCAGATAATGCCTGGCAGCTGACGCTTGCCGATTTACAACCCGAAACCGCTTATCAATTATCACTGCAGATCCGCGGCAAAACTTTGACAGGACGAAATGTGTTTTTGCAACCAAAGCCCATTCATCTAATGGACGAAGTTGGCGCAACACTAACCATTACCTCAGAAACCCCGATTGGCGCAGAACCAGCCGATAAGCCTTTTGAGCCAGTTATTATTGATCCGGTTGTAGACGAACAAACCTCTGTAGTGGATGCAAGCTCATTTCGACTGTCTGATACCGTGATTTTAGCCATTGGCAATGCGGTTATTGTGCTGTTGTTGCTGATGGGATTCTGGTTTTGGCATCGCAGCCGTCGTCGGCAGCTGTTACCTGGAGACTTACTGTAAATGTCGTTGACTGATCCGGTTTTCCAATGGCTTGCCTATGAGCTGGCCGCTATCTTTGCCGTTTTGTTTATCTGGGTGTTGATTCGCGCACGACGCAAGCACAAACGTACTCAGGCAGCCGCTGCTAAAACGGCGAAATTTATCAAAAACAGTTACGAACAACGGGTTGCTTCATTAAGCGAGCAGCTGAGTAGTCGGTATGGTTTAAGCGGTGCGGCCTTGGATTCGATGGTCGAAGAGTTGATGCTGCGTGAAAAGGAAATCTTTAAATCCATCGTCAATCTGTATTCGGCTCAGGACGAAAAAACGCTGAATAATTTCCCTGAACAAATCACCTCATTAACTGATGCCACGCTGAGCATCATGCAAGCAGATAGTGAACAAGATGCTGAGGTCACCGACCTACTAGACGTTGTTGATGAAACATTGCAGGAAGAAGAAGCAGAGCTTGAAATTGAATTAGCTGAACAACCGGCAGAGACTGAAGAAGATCCTCAAGCCGAGTTTGATGGCGTGTTTGATGATGCCAATGCAGACACAGTGGTTGCACAAACTGAAGTGCTGGATGACGAAACGGCGGTTATTGAAGAGTTAAATGAGCCAGCCGCGGATTTTGATATTGAGTTGGCGGATGTTGAAACAGATGAAGTCGACGTTGATGACATCTTTAATCAAAACACACCCATAGAAGAACCTGTTCCTAGCGAGCAAGAAGCACTTATTGATGATGCCATTGCGGCAGAACCTGAGTTGGATATAGATCCTGATCTGTTAGCTGACTTTGATGGACTTGCCTCAGACGAGCCTGTAGCAGAGCCAGAATTAGAACCTGAACCTGCAAAAACAGCTATGCGGATGGCGGATTTTCTAAAGAATGACTGGAACCCAACCATTCCGGATGTGTACGGTAAAACGCCATTAGCGGAGACTGAACCAGCAGCTGAAATCGAAAATGAGTCAGAAAATGCTGATAGTTCTACTAAGCTAAAAAGCATGAAGGCGTATTTGAATACAGCCTGGACCAATCAGGTACCGGATATTTATGGTAAATCTGCCGCAGAGCCAGTAGTAGATCAGATTGATGAAGATTTTGAGGCATTTGAACATCAGGAACTCAAACTGCATGCTTTCGAAACAGACGACACGACGGATCAGGCCTTATCATCACCTGTTCAGCCTGTCGATATCGAATTGGATGTTTTACAACCAAACGACGTGGATTCCGAAGTAGAAGAGATGATTTCTGTAGCAGAAATCGATGATCTTATGCGCGAGGCAGATATACCGATTGAGGACGAACAGGCGGAAACTGTTAATGAACATGTAGCACTCGAAAATGACTTTGATTTCAATGAAATAAATACCTTAGTTGATGAGGAGACTGCTCCAGAAGAAGATAATCTGGCAGAGTCTGAAATCGAGCCTGTTGAATTGGCTGATACAAATGAAGAGGGTAGCTTCCCGCCTGAACTGACTGAGTCCAATCTGTCGGACGACACCTCTGAAATAGTAGAGCAGTACCTCGAAGCTGATTTGCCTGAACCGACTCAATCTTATGAGCACTCAATAGAAGAAAAAACAGAAAGTGATAACACGTCATCAACAGCCGAAGCGGATCCCCAGGTAATTGTTGATGAAGAAGCAACTGATTGGCAGACCGATCTGATCGCTGAAGATAATGATTTCGAGATTGCTGAAACTGAGAATGCAGCAATCATAGATGAACCGGTATTAGCAGTTGAAGAACTGGATTTTGTTGCAACTAATGATGTTGCTGAAGAGCTGGACTTAACCGAAATAGCAGAACTGGATAAACCAGAAGAACCGGCATTAACATCTGAAGAAATAGTTGAATCAGCAGAGCAGCAACCCTCGCTTGAACAGAATCTGGAAGATGCTTCTGCTGAAGCAATTGATTTTCTCGAAACCGTAGAGATGACAACTCAGGATGTCGTTGAAGAACCTAGCGACAATGTTGAAGATGACGTCTCAGCTATTGATCAGTTGGATGAGATAAATCCGTTAGAAGAAATTATTACCAAGGCTGAAGCATCAACATCCATGGAAGAGGCATTAGCACCTGAAGAGCGGAATTCTTCTTCAATTAATGATATTGCTGATGATCTGGATTTAGCAGAAGAAATAGAACAGGATCAACAACCGGAAGCTGTTTTCGCCTCGGATGAGTTAGATGAATCTGTAGAACAAGAATCAGCGCTTGAACTGAATTTGCAGGATGCTTCAGCTGAAGAAACAGATTTCCTTGAAACTCCACCAATGCTCACTGAGGAAGTGATTGAAGTATTCAATGAGGGCGCTGAGGATGACATCAGCGAACTGGATGAAATAATCTCGCCAGAAAATAATATTGCCGAAGCCGAAGCCGGATTTGATAACGAGGCAGAAAGACTGTCCGGGATTATGGCGTCGCAACCTACACCTGAAGATTTGGCTGATGACAACGTCAATAATCCGGCTCAAACCGAAAATGAACCGCTTAATGAAATCGACAAACTGCGTGCCAAGTTACGTGAGCGGACGGAGCGTTTAAAAGCCGCCAGACAGCAGCGGATGGCTGAAAATCAAGCAGAACTATCTACTCCAGAGCCACCAACGCCATTAGATAATTCAACTGAGACTATCGAGCAACCATCGATTTTCGAACAAACTGCTTTCTCTGAACCATTAGCTGATGAAACGGCTATTACGACGGATAGTGAAACAGCAACCAATGCTCTAGTTATTGAAGATGTTATTGAGCCGCAAACCGAAGAGGACCTGTTACGACAAAAACTTGCCGCTGCACAAATGGAAATCGCTACCGATGATAACGCTGAGCAGGTGGAGCCCAATGAAGACACGATCAGTGCTGAAACACCTCAAACCATTGAAGAACCTCTAGTAGAGGAAACTCAATCAGTTGAATCGTTTGATTCTCTGGCTACCGATGATGCAGTCGATGTTGAAGAAATCGCGATTGGTGATGAAGAAAATGATTTTGTCGTTGAAGAGATTGAACTGATTTCTGATGAGAATGACTTAGCGGAATTTACCTCGTTACAAGAACTTGAAGATGAGCCGAGTCAGCCTAACGAAGCAGCAATATCATCTGGTGGCGAAAAACGCTCGTCAGTGGCTGATGAATGGGTTGCCGAACTGCTTAATGAAGAAGAGAGTATTGCTGAGGTTTCAATTGATGAGCTGGAAATTGAACCATTATCCGAGCAAACGGAAACGGTAGAAGAGATGTCGACTGACTTGTCAGTCGAAGATGCATTACCCGAGTCAACTGAAATACTAGCTGCCGAAGCCGAAGCCGAAGCCGAAGCCGAAGCCGAAGCCGAAGCCGAAGCCGAAGCCGAAGCCGAAGTTGCACTTTTACCGGAGGAAGATTCTAAGCCGCAGGATATCGATAGCACCAAGGCTGAATTGGACTTTGCTGCTGCACTTGAAGCAGAAAAAGCCCAGGCAGAATTGGATCGCAAACAGACCCTGTCTGAAATAGCGGTTTTTGATATTCCTGAGCAGCCAGATCTACCTGAACCGGAGCAGCTGGAATCATTACTCAAAGATGTCGAACAGCTGCAGGCCTCACAGCCAGATGAACCTGCGTCACTAATTCCGCCAACTCAGCAAGCACCACTGCCAGATCCTGCGCAATTGGATAATTTATTAAATGAAGTTGATAAATTAACCTCTGCTAAAAAACCGGTAAAGAGCAAAAAGAAACGTAGTGAGTTACAAGCGATTCTTTCAACAATACCGTCTTTCTCTGGCAGTAAAAAAACGAAATACAAATAAACAGAGCTAATTTATCCAGCTTTACTGTTTATAACAAAGTGATATTTTTAAACGGTCTGACTAACGGTTTGCTAAAATTTCCGTCGTTTTAGCACGGGAAAATATATGACCGACCAAATTCATCAGGTAGCCATTATCGGTGGCGGTGTCTGTGGCACCGCGCTGCTGTATATGCTGGCTGAATACACTGATATCAATGACATTGTGCTGCTGGAAAAATATGCCGGGGTGGCCAGGGTCAACTCGCACGGCCGTAACAACAGCCAGACCATTCATTGTGGTGATATTGAGACCAACTATACTTTGGAGAAAGCCACCAAAGTGAAGGCGGCGGCCGAGATGCTGGTGAATTTTGCTGCTGCGTTACCCAATGTTGATCAGGTTATTTTCAAATATCCCAAAATGGTTTTAGGGGTTGGCGATCAAGAATGTCGTCAGCTTCGTCAGCGCTACCAAACCTTCCGCGAAGTGTTTCCCAATATGCAATTGCTGGAGAAATCCGATATTGCCTCCCATGAACCTGCGGTGGTGATGATTAATGGGGAAATGCGTCCTGAGCCCTGTGTTGCGCTTGCTGTTCTGGATGACTACAGCGCGGTAGACTATCAGCGCTTATCAGAAGCTTTTGTTGATAAAGCCAAAGCCAAAACGGATAAACAAATTCAATTATTGTTCAACAGTGAAGTCGATGACATTGTCGAAAAAGACGGTGTGTTTTCTTTGGTCACTGGCGATAAGGTCATCAAGGCTCGCAGTGTGGTGGTTTCGGCTGGCGGACACAGTTTGTTACTGGCGCAGAAGATGGGTTACGGCTTGGAATTCTCTTGCCTGCCAGTCGCAGGTAGTTTCTATTTCACCCCGCAAGTGCTGCGTGGCAAGGTGTACACCGTACAAAACGATGCGTTGCCTTTTGCTGCGGTACATGGCGATCCAGATGTATTGATTGAAGGTAAAACCCGCTTTGGACCAACGGCTTTATTGCTGCCGTTATTAGAGCGTTATAACAACAAAACGTTTTTCGAGTTTCTGCGGGTTTTACGCTTGGATAGCCGGGTGATGAAAGTGTTCTGGGATTTATTCCGCATCAAAGACATCCGCAACTATATTTTCAAAAACTTCCTGTTTGAAGTGCCATTACTGCGTCGCTGGTTATTTCTGAAAGATGCCCGCAAGATCGTTCCCGGCCTGCAATTGAAAGATATTGAATTTGCCAAAGGCTTTGGTGGTGTCAGGCCGCAGCTGATTGATAAAAAAAATGCCAAGCTGTTAATGGGAGAGGCCAAGATCAATCCTGGCACAGGTATTGTTTTTAACATGACCCCCTCACCAGGGGGCACCAGTTGTCTGGAAAATGCTGAAACAGATATGCGAATAATTGCCAGCCGCTTAGGCGCAACGATTAATGAAGCTGTTTTAAACGACGCCTTACATAAAACAGCAACGATCAATTAATGGCTTCATCACCTTATATCACCGCAGATGGCATGTTTCGGATGAATCAGGAACTGAGCGAGCGCTGGCAGCGTCGCCGACATGTGGTTCAGGCGCTGGCGGCAGCGGCTGCGGAAGGTGATCGTTCTGAAAACGCCGAATATATTTACCGTAAAAAAGAACTCAGGGAAATAGATCGACGAATCCGTTATTTGCAAAAACGCATTCCTGATTTGCTGGTGATAGATCGTATTCCGGATAATCAGGATGCGGTGTTCTTTGCGGCGTATGTGACTTTATTAAAAGATGATAGAGAAGAGGTTCAATACCGGATTGTTGGCCCGGATGAAATTGACCACGCCAAAGGTAATATCAGTGTTGATTCACCTTTGGCGCGGGCTTTGTTAAAAAAACAGATTGATGATGAAGTCACCATTCAGGTTCAGGATGGCGGTCATCGATATCTGATTCTGGATATCAAATATTAATTTGAAGCAGGCTGGATTCGATAAATCTCGCCATTATCGGTTGAGACGTATAACCAGCCTTCAGGACTTTCAATAACGTTGCGAATACGTTTATTTAACGATTTTAAATAACGCTGTTCATCTACCGCTTCATTATTCTCAAGCTTGACCTGATTCAGATGCTGTAGGGCCAGCGCCCCGGAAAATAGATCTCCCTGCCATTCCGGAAAAGCATCCCCTTGATATTGCACCAAACCACTGGGCGCGATTGAAGGGGTAAAGATCTTTATCGCGTTTTCCATACCCTCAACTTCTTTGCCCTGACCAATTGATACCGGTGCGTAATATTCTTTGCCATGTGTGGCTTCTGGCCACCCATAATTTTTACCAGCTTCGATCAGATTGATTTCATCTCCACCACGTGGCCCATGTTCAATTCCCCAGAGTTCCTGAGTTTCAACGTTATAAAACAAGCCTTGTGGATTACGATGTCCGTAACTCCAGATTTCCGGCAACACATTGTTATCACCAACAAAGGGGTTGTCCTGCGGCACGCTGCCATCAAGGTTCAATCGTAAAACGGTACCGTTGTGATTTTTGAGATCCTGGGCCATATCACGCTCTCCACGATCCCCAATAGAGAAAAACAGATGACCTTGCTGATCGAAAACAATACGGCTGCCGTAATGCTGACCTTTGCTAGTGCGTGATTGGGTGACCAGCAAGTCGTTCCAATCACTTAAAGCATTACCATCCAACTTGGCGCGGGCAAGTGTGGTTGCTCCCTGGCCGTCCACATCTTTGCTATAGGTGAAATAGATCCAGCCACTCTCGGCATAGTCAGGTGATAAAGCGACATCCAGGAAACCACCTTGGCCTTCTGCTTTAACCGACGGTACGCCGCTAATGTCAGTTTTATCTCCAGAATCAAGTTCGACCAGGCTTAATTTGCCCTCACGCTGAGTGACCAGCATTTTGCCGTCCGGCAAAATAGCCATTCCCCAGGGAATACCAAGACCTTCTGCAACCTTGTCAATTTGCAGTGAGTCGTCTTCTGTATTGGCATGAGATGGAATAGCAACTGTCCATATGGATGCTGCAAGCAGCACGCTCATCAATTTCATCTGATTAACTCCTTAACTTAAGAACTACATGACAACATTGAGCAGCCAGGTTTATCTCTGGCCCAGTCGGGACGTTTGGCTGCATATTGTTGATACTGAGGTTGTTCATCATAAGGACGGTGCATGACCTCTAAAAGTTCATGAATCAGGCTGTAATCACCCTCATGGGCTTTATCAATCGCCTGTTGGGACAGATAATTGCGTAATACATACTTCGGGTTAACCTGATTCATTCTGACTTTTCTATCCACATCGCTGGTGCCATCCTGTTGCACACGAAGTTGGTAACGTCGCAGCCAGTCACAGATGTCTTTTTTATCTTCTTTTGATAAAGCATCTGGTGCGTAAAAAGCCTCCATCAACGGAGCTAGCAAGTCTTCATCGCTGAGATCATTCTCTTCACAGCTCACATCCGCTAATTTACGATAGAAAATCGTCATATCGGTTTCAGCCAGTAACAGAATTTTCTGTAATTGCTGATTCAATTCATGATCGGCATCACCCAGATATTCGTTCAGACCCAGTTTGTCGGCTCGCATCTGCTGCCATTTGTTGGTGTAGAGCTGGACATAATCGGTAAGGATTTGTTGTAACGGTTCAGCTTCATCAATTAATGGATAAATCGCATTACCGAGCTGTAGCAGATTCCACTGCGCGATTTGCGGCTGCTGCCCAAAGCGGTAGCGTTTACCCGTTGCATCGGTGGTGTTAGGCGTCCAGTCGGGATCGTAATTATCAATCCAGCCATACGGGCCATAATCTATAGTCAGACCAAGTATCGAAGTGTTATCAGTATTTAATACGCCATGTACAAAACCGACACGCATCCAATGCACTACTAAATCTGCGGTGCGTTCACACACTTCTTTAAACCACGCCAGATAAGTTTCTTTGGAGGGTTCGCCCAGATGCGTAAAATGATGGCGAATGGTGTAATCGACCAGTAAACGAAGATTGTCGATATCGCCCCGCGAGTTAAACAATTCGTAATTACCAATCCGCAAAAACGATGGCGCGACTCGACAGACAATCGCACCCGGTTCAGTTTGCGGGCGGCCATCGTAAAACATATCGCGGACTACGCCTTCACCGGTGGTCACCAGACTTAATGCACGGGTTGTGGGTACGCCAAGATGAAACATGGCTTCACTGCAGAGAAATTCACGTACCGAGGATCGTAATACGGCTAGGCCATCAGCTGAACGGGAGTAGGGGGTTTCTCCAGCACCTTTGAGTTGCAGCATTTGCAGCTGGCCGTGAATATCCTGAACTTCACCAAGATTAATGGCTCGGCCATCGCCTAATTGTCCGGCCCAGTTGCCAAACTGATGTCCGCCATAGCACATTGCATGCGGTTGCATACCTTTTAAAACTTCATTGCCAGCAAACACGTTAGTGAATTGTCTGCTCTCACAATCTACTGGTCTAATGCCGAGGTCAGTGGCTAAGTCCATCGAATAAGCCACCAGCTTGGGATTTGCAACGGGGGTAGGATTAACAAAGGTATAACAGGCACCCAGCACCTGACGGCGAACATTTTCGGTATCCGGATCGGCGGGGAGTTCCCTTACAAAGCGGTTATCGAACTTTAGCCGTGTCATTGGCGTAGTGGTGGCGTCGTTTGGATTAAATTCTTCAGTAGTCATAGGCCTATTACAACAGATAGCAGCCGGTGAAAACACCGGCTCATTGTGATGATATTGACTGACTAACTGACGAGGAAAGTTCCTGAAAAGAACTATTGGGTTTTAGCCTAAAGCGGTACGCTGTTGCTGTAACTGACTTAACGATTGTTCCAGTTCGGCAAGTTTTTCACGTTCTTTGGCAACAACATCTGCTGGCGCCTTGGCAACATAGTTTTCATTACTCAGTTTGCCCGCTGATTGTTTGATGATTTTATCCAGTTTGCTGATTTCCTTGTCCAGACGGGCAATTTCAGCATCCTTATCAATCAGACCTTCCAGTGGAATCAGGATTTCCATTTTGCCAACCAGTGCAGTAGCAGCTGCAGGCGCTTCGCCTGTCAGAAACTCTACAGACTCCAGGTTAGCTAATCGGCTGATAAAGTCGTGGTTATCCTGTAAACGCTGTTTATCAATGTCAGTGGCATCCTTGAGCAGCACTGGTAATTGTTTTTTCGGTGCAATATTCATTTGTGATCGAATAGAACGAATACCGTTAATAAATTGCATTACCCATTCCATATCAGCAACAGCAGTGCTATCAATGTTGCTGCTGTCAGCTACCGGATAGACCTCACGCATAATGGTTGAGCCTGTTTTACCGGCTAACGGGGCTATGGTGTGCCAGATTTCTTCGGTAATAAACGGCATAAACGGATGTGCTAAACGCAGCGTGGCTTCCAAAACCCGAACCAAAGTACGGCGGGTACCACGTTTAGCGGCATCACTTGCAGCCTCATTGTTTAATACCGGTTTGGACAGTTCCAGATACCAATCACAATAGTTATTCCAGATAAACTCGTAAATCGCCTGTGCCGCCAAATCAAAGCGATAGCTGTCGATGGCACGAGTTACATCCTGTTCAGTTTGTTGCAGTAAAGAAATGATCCAGCGATCAGCCAGACTGAGTTCCACTTCAGCGTTATCAATACCGGTATCCTGAGCTTCGGTATTCATTAATACGTAACGCGCCGCATTCCATAGTTTGTTACAGAAGTTGCGATAACCGGCGATACGGTTCATATCAAAATTGATATCACGACCAGTGGTGGCTAATGAGGCAAAAGTGAAACGCAGCGCATCGGTGCCGTGCGGTGCGATACCCTCTGGAAATTCTTTGCGAGTGGCTTTTTCAATTTTGGCAGCCAGTTGCGGTTGCATCATGCCACTGGTGCGTTTGGCGACCAAAGATTCCAGATCAATACCATCAATAATATCGATTGGATCCAAAACATTGCCTTTGGATTTCGACATTTTCTGTCCATGTGAATCACGCACCAGCCCATGAATATAGACTTCTTTAAAGGGCACATCATCCATAAATTTAATACCCATCATCATCATCCGAGCCACCCAGAAGAAGATAATGTCAAAACCGGTGACCAATACACTGCTGGGGTACCAGGTTTTCAAAGCCGCATCGTCGCTGGCCAGCCCAAGGTTGAGAAGGGCCATAACGCTGATGAGAACCAGGTATCCAGCACATCTTCATCTTGTCTGAGGGCAACAGAATCCGTTAATTGATGTTTTTGGCGTACATCGGCTTCATCGTGACCAACATAGATATTGCCTTGTTCGTCGTACCAGGCAGGGATACGATGGCCCCACCAGATTTGCCGTGAAATACACCAGTCCTGAATGCCATCCATCCAGTTATAAAAAGTTTTATCCCAGTTGGCCGGGACAAATTTGATTTTACCGCTCTGAACCGCTTCAACTGCGGGTGCTGCGAGTACATCGGCTTTGACATACCATTGATCGGTTAATAACGGTTCGATAACCGCATTGGAACGATCGCCACGCGGCACCATCAGTTTGTGGTCCTGAATGGTTTCCAGTAAGCCTAACGCTTCAAAATCGGCAACGATTTGTTTTCGCGCTGCATAGCGATCCAGCCCACGATATTTTTCCGGTGCATTGTCATTAATGGCGGCATCAATGGTCAGAATATTAATTTGTTCAAGGTTATGACGGTTACCGACTTCAGCATCATTGAAATCATGCGCAGGAGTGATTTTGACACAGCCACTACCAAATTCCGGATCGACATAGTCATCACCGATAATCGGTATTTCACGACCAACCAGCGGCAGAGTTATTGTTTTACCGATCAGATGTTTATAACGCTCATCTTCCGGATGGACTGCAACGGCCGTATCACCAAGCATGGTTTCCGGACGGGTGGTTGCAACTACTAAATGACCGCTGCCATCGCTTAACGGATAACGGAAATGCCATAGATGACCGGCTTCTTCTTCCGATAAAACTTCCAAATCCGATACGGCGGTATGCAGCACAGGATCCCAGTTCACCAAACGTTTGCCGCGATAAATCAAACCTTCTTCGTGAAGTTTGATAAATACATGTTTTACCGCTTCGGACAAATTGTCATCCATGGTGAAACGATCCCGGGACCAGTCCAGAGAGGATCCAAGACGGCGCAACTGACGGGTGATATTGCCACCGGATTCGGCTTTCCAGTCCCAGACGCGATCGATAAACGCATCACGCCCTAAATCATGGCGGGTTTTGCCTTCGGCATTAAGCTGACGTTCCACCACCATCTGCGTGGCGATACCGGCATGATCGGTACCCGGTTGCCACAACGTGTTATCGCCTTTCATGCGGTGGTAACGGGTCAGCAAATCCATGATGGTGTTATTAAACCCATGACCCATATGCAAGCTGCCGGTGACATTAGGCGGCGGCAACATAATGGCGTAGGGCGTGCCTTCACCAGAAGGTTTGAATTCGCCGTTTTGTTCCCACTGTTGATACCAGCGTTGTTCTATTGCATCGGGATTATAGGTTTTGTCCATGCTTCTCTGCGTTTATCTGTTCGGAAAAAGAAAAGCGGGCATTATACCCGCTTAATGTACGCCCGGTCATGAGTGAGCCGGATTGCGTTAATTGTTTATCTGATGCGTATCGAGATGATATCCACGATCTTTATAAAACTGATAACGAACGCGTCCCTGTTTTTTGATTTCTTCATCGCCATTAATAATTTCGGCCAGCCGTTCAAACTGACTGAAAAATAATGGCTGAACCGGGTTTAGATTGATTAATACATCCATTAATTTAGGTGGCGCAGTATTTTCATGGCTGATTAATACCGGAGCTTTAATTTCGTCGTCAGTTGCTAAAATCTGATGCGGCACAAAACTGTCTGGCCGAAAAGCCCATAACGCCTGATCCATAGCTTCACTCTGAGTCTGATCCTCAGTATGAATAAATACCTGATGACCCTGTAGATAAGCTTTTTCCGCCAGCCGGCAGGCAAATTGCTGCCGGTCAAGCGGATCGGTTGTAGCTAAAATATAAAAACTGACTTTGGTCATGAACTAACTATCAGTCTTCCAAGCGGTTCAGAATATATTGCATTAATAAAGGCACTGGACGGCCAGTTGCACCTTTTTCCTTGCCGCCATTCCATGCAGTACCGGCGATATCCAGATGTGCCCATTTGAACTTCTCAGTGAAACGGGACAGAAAGCACGCTGCAGTAACACTGCCAGCTTCTTTGCCGCCAACATTGGCGATATCGGCAAAGTTACTATCGAGTTGTTTTTGATAGTCATCCCATAACGGTAATTGCCATGCGCGGTCAAAACTGTCATTGCCAGCTTTAAGCAGATCATCTGCCAGGTCTTGATTATTGGCCATCAAACCCGTTGCATTGCTGCCTAAAGCAACAATAATTGCCCCGGTTAACGTGGCAATATCTATAACGGTGTCGGGATTAAAACGTTCACTGTAGGTTAGGGCATCACACAACAGTAAGCGGCCTTCGGCATCAGTGTTGAGAATTTCAATAGTTTGACCAGACATGCTGGTAACCACATCGCCCGGCTTGTTGGCATCACCATCCGGCAGGTTTTCAGAGCTTGGAATAACCCCAATGACATTGATTGGTAGCTGTAATTCGGCAACCGCTTGGATGGTCCCTAATACACTGGCCGAACCGCACATATCGTATTTCATCTCATCCATGCCCGGGGCTGGTTTCAGGGAAATACCACCGGCATCAAAGGTCAGGCCTTTGCCGACCAATACGATAGGTTTACTAGTGCCACCACCACCGTAATTTAAGGTGATCAATTTTGCTGGTTCACGGCTGCCGCGTGAAACGGACAGGAATGACCCCATACCTAATTCAGCGATATCGCTTTCTTCAAGTACATCAACGACCAGATTGTCTAAATTTTTTCCCAGTTTTATGGCTTGATCTGCCAGATAAGTTGGTGTGCAGATATTGCCCGGAAGATTACCGAGTTCACGTGCCAGATTCATGCCCCTGCCAATTGCGGCGCCAGTTTTGCAGGCTTGTTCCAGTGAGTCGATATCAGCTTCGGTGGCCATAAAGCCTAATCTGGTCAGCGGTTTATCCACTGGTTTAAATTGGCTTTTGGTTTGGCTGTAGCGATATAGAGCTGTTTCGGTATTTATGATCGTTTGACGAATTTTCCACGCTGTTGTTCGCTCTTTGACAGGTGTTTCGGCCAGGCAGCTAATGGCTTGAGTTGCTGCACTTTCGTTTAGCCATTTAGCCATTGTTATGCAAGCTGTATTGAAGTCATTTTCCGTGGTCTTGTCATATTTACCGCAACCAACCAGCAGAACTCGTGGACTGGAAATGCCATCAATATCTTGTAACAGCATTGTCTGACCTGGCTTACCATTGATATCGCCGCGATCAATTACGCGTTGAATCAAACCATTACTTGCTGTGTTTAAGGTAGCCGCTGAGGGGCTGAGTTTGTTATCTTCAAATACGGCGACAGCAATACAGTCTATCGACTGGGTTGGTAAAACATCTTTGGTCACAAAATACTGCATGGATTTCTCCTGTTGATGTAGATGGTTTAGACTGCGCTTTTTATTGCAGTGAACTGACTGCCTATTCTAACGAAGACCACTGAATAATGCCCGCCCTTAAACGATTATTTGTTGAGCGTTTCAGCCTGATAGACCGATATATGCTTAGAGAGTTTTTACTTTCTCTGACAGCGGTTATCGGTGTGTTATGGCTGATATACGTGGCGACCCGCTTTGCCCGCTACTTGGCTCAGGCCGCTGTTGGTAATTTGCCTGCTGAAGTCATCTTCAATTTACTGTGGCTCAATTCACTTGGCGCGTTGTCTATATTGTTGCCGATTGGCACATTTCTGGCGGTGTTGCTGAGTTTGTCACGTATGAGCTCGGATAACGAATTAACTGTTATAGCTGCCTGCGGCATTGATGGTAACCGCATATTACGAAATGTTGTCATATTCAGTGGCGCGATGGCGATTATCACGGGTGTTTTGGCATTATTAATTGTCCCCGATGTTTTGTCCGGTCGCTATGAAATCGAACAGAAAGCCAAGGTAGCTGCCAATACCACCGGTTTGGTGGCCGGTAGTTTTAAAGAGAGCCAAAGCGGCGATTGGACCTTTTATTCTCAAAAACTCAGCGATGATAAAATTCACATGGAGAATATCTTCATCGAGATTCATCGTGATGAGAAACCACTGATTTTCCGTGCTGAGCGCGGACGTTTTGATATCGAAACCGACAGTGGTGACAAATTTCTGATCCTGGAAGACGGTTATCGTTATGAAGGCAATGCAGGCGATCTGGATTTTCGCATTGCCGAATATGCCACTCACAGTATGTTGATTGAACGTGGTGAATCAGTGCAGGTTCGTGAAAGGCATAAGTCTTTACCCACAGCCGAGCTTTGGGAACGCGGCGAACCACAGGATCTGGCTGAAATTCAATGGCGGGTATCCACTGCGTTAATGACTGTTATCTTAAGTGTGATTGCGATTACGTTAGCGCATACCGGTCCAAGGCAAGGGCGTTATGCAGGCTTTTTTCCGGCAGTACTGGTCTATGTGATTTACAGCAATTTATTAGGCGTTACCCGAGCCTGGGTAGAGAAGGGCGATCTGGCCCCCTGGTTTGGCGCAATTTGGGTACATTTGTTGATGATCGGCATTATGCTGATATTACAAAACCGGCTAAAACTTAAACGACTCTGGCAACAACGTAAGCGACCTAAAACAGCATGATTCTGCAACGCTATATCAGTAAAACCATATTAGGCAGTACCGCTTTAGTGCTGGTGGTATTGATGTCGCTGTATACCTTTATGGACTTTATCGCTGAATTGGATGATCTCGGCAAAGGCGACTATCAGCTCAGTAATATTCTGGCTTACCTCGCTTTGTCGATGCCAAAACGGGTCTATGAATTACTGCCAGTTGCTGCATTGTTGGGTAGCGTAATCGGACTAGGTACGCTGGCATCTCAAAGCGAATTAGTGGCGATGCGAGCTGCAGGCGTATCGGTTAAAGATATTAACAAGGCCGTATTGATTGTCGCCGGTATTTTAATGATTATCGCCGTGGTGATTGGTGAATTTATCCGACCAATAACCGAACAGAAAGCCATGCAAATTCAGACGGCAGCACAGACTGGCACTGAAGGCAGTCAGTCGCAGTATGGCTTCTGGACACGAGATGGCAACCACTTCAATCATATCCAGCGCATTCACCGTGATGGCAGGTTTGAAGGCATTAAAGTGTATGAATTCGACGATAAGCATCAATTACGCATCGTTACCCAAGCTAAAGAAGCACGCTATGAAAATAACGAGTGGCTGATGCTTGATGTGGTGCAAAGCACTATAGATGAAAATGGTATAGAGGTCAGATCGATTGAGCGTGCCAAATGGCGATCCAAGCTCAATCCCGGCATGTTGAATGTGGTTGTAGTTCCGCCAGAGTTTTTACCGGTATGGAGCTTGATTGAATATGTTTCCTATCTGAAATCCAATCATCAGGCGGTCAGTCAATATCAATTGGCATTTTGGAGCAAAATCATGATGCCGCTCAGCTCAGCAGTGATGGTGTTTTTGGCCGTGCCATTTATCTTTGGCCCGTTACGATCAGCACCGGTTGGTGGACGAATTCTGGTGGGTGTTCTGGTTGGTATAGGCTTTCATTTGTTCAATCAAAGCTTCCAGCATATGGGATTGGTATTTGGTGTTTTGCCCTGGCTGGCCGCATCGTTTCCAACAATCATCTTTGCCGGTATCGGCATATTTATGTTGCGAAGGGTGCGCTAGGGTCTATTAAAGATAAATAGACCCTATTTCAGCGATATCTCGCGAATTTCTTCATTCAGATTATGTGTTTTAAGTAGTGCAGCGATTTGGTCACCATGTTCTTTGACCATGGCGTTTGCAGCTTTAAAAGCTTGTGGATCGTTTTCCCGAAAAGCGAGCATCAAATTCACCGATACATCGCGTAGCTCAGCAACAATAGTGCTTAACGCTTGTTCCGGACGATTTGCCAAGAATTTCTCGTTAGTCTTGGCAACCTGCTGACTCTCATCATTTAACGCGTCAAACGACGGTGTAAAGCCTCTCAGATGCCAGACATTAAAGCCTCGTGGGTCACGCTTTTGCTGGTATAGCTGAAAATATTTTCCGAGTAACTCAACCTGTTCGTAATAACGATGGCTCAACTTGCTTACGTAAGTAGGGAGATTAGCTTCGTTAAGCTCTGCAAACTCAGTGACAAAGGATTCCGTGTTTTCCTCATTTGCTTGCGCCACCGGAATAGACAACATCAAACAAAAGATGAATAAGCCCACCAACTGGTTGATAGCTTGTCTTGATGTAAGGGAAAGAAGAAAAGAATTTCCAGAGAAAAAATTGACTGTCATGTTGCTCACCATTGAAAAACTGCTGGCTGATTATCTGTGAGCGTAATAGGGAAGTAAAGCTAATGCGTAACGCCAAAAACAAAAAAGGCGGTGAGAAATCTCACCGCCTTTTTATAACACCCAATAACGCTCAGTTAATGGTTGCCTTATATGGCGTCCCCAAGGGGATTCGAACCCCTGTTACCGCCGTGAAAGGGCAGTGTCCTAGGCCTCTAGACGATGGGGACCTAAAACTGTTTTCTTTCGTATCTTGGTGGAGCTAGGCGGGATCGAACCGCCGACCTCTTGCATGCCATGCAAGCGCTCTCCCAGCTGAGCTATAGCCCCCGAAAGGAAGCGCATACTATAGGGATTGAGATTTTCTGTGTCAACAGAATATTTAAAAATAATTACACATAGTCGGGTTGGTTATACGGGGAAATGAAGATATGTACCCATGCCTGTGATAGCTGAATAAAGCTAAGTTATTGATGAATGGTAAATATATCATTTTGAGGGTACTTAATTAGATAGGAGATTTGATGAAAGCATCTTTCTGTGCGATAAATTGGCAGTTATTTATCGAATGGAAATGGCCGATTTTTCGGTCATCAAGGCTGCCCGGGGATGTTGATGCGCAAACTGATGATTTTATCTGCAGGTATTGTTTCCTGTTTTGCTCCTCTTGTTTCTGCAGAGCCTTATCATGTGCCAAGTCATTGCCCTCGTCCTGATGCCAATTTTTTCCTCCCCGAAGATGCGCTTACTGAAGAAAGTGAAGTTGATGTTAAAGCCGATACTGCCCAATTAGTCGATTTAGGAACTTCTGTATTCACGGGTAAGGTGGATGTTCGACGCGGAGGTCAGCAATTAAATGCCAATCGCGCTACCTACAACCAATCAACAGGAAAAGTTACAGCACAGGGCGATGTGCGTTTACGCGATAGCGAGATGTCGATTTTCGGAGATCAGGCTGAATGGGATCTGAATGAAGATCGTGGCACGTTGATTGATGCTAAATACCAAATGAAGCAGATGAATGCGCGTGGCGAAGCGACCCACGTGAATCGTCAAGGCACTCAATCAACGCATTTGAAAAATGCCATATACACAACGTGTATGGAAGACGACGATTTCTGGAAGTTAAAAGCTAATGAAGTCGACCTTGACCACGATGAAGGTGTCGGCAGGGCTTATGGCGTAGTACTGCGCATGATGGATGTTCCAGTGTTTTATACGCCGTATATTAGTTTTCCGATAAGTGATGAGCGTAAATCTGGTTTCCTGATTCCATCTATGGGCAATTCAAATGAAACCGGTTTTGATGTTAGTACACCTTACTACTGGAATATTGCACCAGATATGGATGCGACACTGACTCCACGATATATGTCTGATCGCGGGCTAATGTTAATTGGTGAGTACCGTTATTTGACCTCTCAGTCCGAAGGATTGATTGATGCAGGTTTTCTCGCCAATGACAATTTGCGTAGTAACAATGATGAAATTAATCCTCACTATAACGAAGCTCGGAAACATTTTTCGTTTCAACAAACTGGAAGATATGCCAACCGTTGGCATACAACCGTAGATTATAATTATGTTTCTGATCGTGCCTATCTGGAAGATTTCAGTGGTAATTTAAGTTTAAGTAGTACGACCCATTTAAATCGTTTATTAGATGTGAACTACTATGGCGATATATGGGTTTTTGGCGCCCGAGTACAAGGCTATCAAAGCCTTCTGCAAGAAGTAGAAGATCCATATCAACGTTTACCGCAGCTTACTTTAAGTGGGGTGCTACCTGATCAGGCTTATGGATTGAGCTACGAGTTTAATTCCGAATTTACGGCTTTTGATCATAATGAATTAGTGAAGGGACAACGGCTGAATTTAGAGCCTGGCGTCAGTTTACCAATGGGCACAGCAGGTTTTTTTGTCACGCCAAGAGTCGCCTTAAAACAAAGCTACTATTCACTGGATAACTTACGTGCGCAATCTCAATTTGATGAAAGCTCAATTAACCGGACCCTGCCGGTAGTGAGTCTGGATAGTGGTCTGATTTTTGAAAGGCCAATGAGTTTTGCTGGTAACAAAATGATCCAGACATTAGAACCAAGAGCTTTCTATCTTTATATTCCATATCGTAATCAGGATGACATTCCTTTATTTGATACCAATCTTCGAACTTTTGGTATGGGCAGTATGTTCAGTCATGACAGATTTACAGGCCCGGACAGAATTGGTGATGCCAATCAAGTGACAGTAGGGTTAACCAGTCGATTTATAAATGAAGAAACTGGACGTGAAAAGTTACGAATGACGTTGGGACAAATCCAGTACTTTTCTGATCGGAAAGTGAATTTGAGACCTGATGCCAGAGAAACAACCTCCGATTCAGATTATATTGCTGAAGCTGTCGCCAGTATCACACAAGAATGGGCGCTGGCCGGACAAATCCAATGGGATCCTGATACTACCCAATCGAGTATGTCGTCTTTGCAGTTACGCTACCGTAGCGATGACGGTGGTGTATTCAATATTGCCCATCGTTACCGACGCGATGATGGTGAGAATCGGTTTCCACTCGAGCAGATTGATGTATCTGGCAGTGTGCCAATCAATGACCAATGGAGCGTTATTGGACGTTATTATCGTTCATTAAGAGACAGTACGACACTCGAATCATTAGCCGGTGTTGAATATCATAGCTGTTGTTGGGCTACCCGCATCGTTTACAGGGATTACATTAAAGACACTGATTTTATTAATAGCGTCAATAGTGGTATTGATGGTGAAAATCGCACTAAAGCCATCTATTTTGAAATTGAGCTGAAAGGTTTAGGCCGCTTCGGTAAGAAATCAGAAAGTCTGTTGGAAAACAGTATTATGGGATATGAATAAAGTCACCATCAACACTCAACTTTCTAATGGCTAACTTTGTCAATGATTCTGATAAATGCTTGATTGGCTGTTAGGTCATATTGTTTTGAACCGCTATAATGTCGGCCATCAATTTACGGAGTTTGTATAGTTCATGATTAAATATTTGCTTGTCGGCTTATTGCTGGCTAACAGCGTATGGGCCGCACCGCTTGATCGTATCGTCGCTGTCGTCAATAACGAAGTGGTTTTAGACAGTGAACTGGTCGAAATGGAGCAGACAGTTCGTCAACAACTTCGTCAACGTAATGCCACTATTCCATCTTCAGAAATACTGCGTCGTCAGGTACTTGAGCGGATTATCATGCAACGACTGCAAATCCAGCGGGCTGAGATGTCCGGTATACGAGTCACCGATGATGCGTTGAATGCTGCGATTAGACAAATCGCTGAAAGTAATAATCTAACGTTACGCCAATTCCGTGATGCCTTAGAAAGCGATGGTTATGATTTTGCTGAATTTCGCGAAACTATCCGCGAAGAAATGGTCATTAATCGTTTACGCAAAGCTGAAGTTGAAGATTCAATTGTCGTTTCCGAACGTGAAGTAGATAACTTTTTAGCGACACAAAACTTGCAGGGTGATTCAGAGCAAGCTTTTCGACTGCTACATATCCTTGTCGCATTACCTGATGCGCCAGCACCCGAACAAGTTCAGGCAGCAGAGGAAAAACTAGCTGAAATTCAGGGTTTGCTGGATCAAGGTGGTGATTTTTCTGAAGTTGCAGCCGGTTATTCTGATGGTCAAAATGCGCTAGAAGGTGGGGATTTAGGCTGGCGCAAGCAAGCTGAGTTACCTACTTTATTCGCTAGTGCAGTTCCTGCTTTAGCCGTTGGCGAAGTCAGTGACGTTATTCGAAGTGGTAGTGGTTTTCATTTAGTTAAACTGGCTGAAAAACGTAGTGAAGAAACGCATTTGGTTAAACAGACTAAAGCACGTCATATTTTAATTAATACCAATGAATTAGTGACTGACGAAGTCGCTCAGAACAGACTCAACCAACTACGTGAGCGAATCACCAATGGAGAAGACTTTGCTGAGCTCGCAAGAGCGCATTCTGAAGATACCGGTTCTGCCATTGATGGTGGTAGCCTAGGCTGGACAAGCCCGGGTGTGATGGTGCCCGAGTTCGAAGAAGTCATGAACTCATTGGGTGAAGGTGAAATGAGTGAAGTATTCCAAAGCCGTTTTGGTTGGCATCTGGTCAGAGTGGAAGAGCGTCGTGAACAAAATATGGCGGATGAGTTCAATCGGAACAAAGCTCGTGAACAACTCAAGCAGCGTAAAATTGAAGAAGACCTTGAAAGCTGGTTAAGAGCTATGCGTGACGAAGCATATATTGAGTATCGTGGACTTTGAGTAATGTTCGCCGGATAGCGCTGACCGCTGGAGAGCCAGCCGGAATCGGACCAGATTTATGCATACAGTTAGCGCAAAGTGTTCAACCCAATGAAATTGTTGTAATTTCTGACCCCATCCTTCTGCAGCAGCGAGCCGATGAATTAGGTTTACCAATAGCATTAATGCAGTTTGATCCCAATGTGCCAGCTGAACCTGGGGTCGCGGGGAGAATTGTCTATTTACCCTGTGAATTAGCTGAAAAAGTTGTGGCCGGGCAACTCAACACCGCAAACGCGCCTTATGTTCTGAAAACTTTACAAACGGCACTAGATGGTTGTCTCACTAATACATTTGATGCTGTCGTAACTGCGCCAGTTCATAAAGGTGTGATTAACGACGCAAAGGTTGCTTTCAGCGGGCATACTGAGTTTTTTGCCGATGGCGCCGGTGTCGAAAAGGTTGTGATGATGCTTGCAACTCCAGAGCTTCGCGTGGCATTAGCCACTACGCATTTACCACTGCGCGATGTTGCGGATGCCATTACCCAGGAAAGTCTGCTAAAGATTATGCAAATCCTGTCTGACTCTCTGCAGCATGATTTTGGATTAAAGCTGCCTCGTATAGCCGTTTGTGGATTAAATCCACATGCAGGTGAGGGAGGGCATTTGGGAACTGAAGAACAGTCGACTATTGAGCCCGCAATAAAATCTATGCAACAGCAAGGATATGACTTTACCGGACCTTGGCCCGCCGATACGATTTTTGTAAAGTCTCGCCTTGCCGATTATGACGCTGTTCTGGCGATGTATCATGATCAAGGTTTACCTGTATTAAAACATCAAGGTTTTGGTGACGCTGTTAATATCACACTTGGACTGCCATTTATTCGCACCTCGGTAGATCACGGAACGGCATTGGATCTTGCCGGCACGGGCAAAGCCAATTCAACGAGTTTACAAGCCGCAATCAATATGGCAGCAACCATGTCTTCAAATAAAAGTATGCTATGAATGAGTCACGCCCCTATCCAAAAGCTCGCAAACGTGTGCCAAAACTTTTTACATGACGAAGCAGTAATCGCCGATATTATTGCTGCAATATCTCCACAAAAAGACCAACATATTGTCGAAATCGGCCCTGGTCGAGGAGCTCTGACTGGATGGTTATTGGAAGATGCAGGACGTCTGGATGTAATTGAATTGGATCGGGATTTGGTACCGATACTTGAAAGGCAATTCAGTTCAGCTACAAATCTATATATTCATCAAGCTGATGCCCTGGAATTTGATTTCAGTGTATTACCTCAACAAGACGAAAAACTGAGGGTGATTGGTAATCTTCCTTACAACATTACAACCCCTTTATTATTTCATTTGCTTGAGCAGGCCCCACTGATTGAAGACATGTGCTTTATGCTACAAAAAGAAGTTGTAGAGCGCATTTGTGCCGCACCTGGCAATAAAAGCTATGGTCGCCTAAGTGTAATGATTCAGTATCAATGTATAGTCGAACAATTGTTTATTGTTCCTCCCACTGCATTTGATCCACCCCCAAAGGTTGAGTCAGCGATAATTTATCTGCAGCCAAGAACACAGTTTGTCGGTGGTGCTGTCTGTATAAAAACCTTGAGTAATTTAGTGACGCAAGCCTTTAGCCAACGCCGAAAAACCATCGCTAACACTTTGAAAAATAGTGTTTCCCTGTCTGAGTTAGAGGTACAAGGCATCGATCCAAAACAGCGACCTGAAACCCTCTCAGTTGAGCAATATGTATCTTTGGCTCAATCGCTTAATGCTTCAAATAAGCCTTAAATATATAAGTAAATGCTTAAATACTTAATTGTTAACAGTTTAGAGGCTGTTCACAAAAAATGTTAATGGCGAATGACACTAATGTTTTCCTGTCTTGACACACTGTTTTTGCTGTAGTTAGATACACACAACCAATGAGACGCGCCGAGGTGTTGTGTGTCCTTTGGGACTTGAACACATAATATAAATGACACGAGGAATTAAGCTGTGAATAAATCTGAATTAATCGATGCAGTTGCTGCGGCCGCAGACATTTCAAAAGCAAAAGCGGCTTTGGCTGTTGATGGTGTAACATCTGCTGTCACAAAAGCTTTAAGCAAAGGCGATCAAGTTACTCTGGTAGGTTTCGGTACTTTCTCTGTTCGTGAGCGCGCTGCTCGTACCGGCCGTAACCCACGCACCGGCGAAGAAATTAAAATTGCAGCTGCTAAAATTCCTGCATTTAAAGCTGGTAAAGCTCTTAAGGATGCTGTAAACTAGTTTCTTTTTTCTGGGGTGCTTAGCTCAGCTGGGAGAGCATCGCCCTTACAAGGCGAGGGTCGGGGTTCGAACCCTCAGCACCCACCAGGAATATCAGGAGCGGTAGTTCAGCTGGTTAGAATGCTGGCCTGTCACGCCGGAGGTCGCGGGTTCGAGTCCCGTCCGCTCCGCCATTACAAAAGAAGGGCGCATTCTATGCGCCTTTTTTTTTGCTTAAATTAACCCACATTTCGTAAAGAAGGTTCACTGCTATGTTACATTTCATACGTGATCGCGCCCAAGGTTGGATTGCTTGGTTTATTGTTGCCTTGATAAGTATTCCTTTCGCTCTTTGGGGTGTTAACTCTTACGTTACCGGTCCAAGTGATACTGTTGTTGCGAAAGTTAATGGTGATGAGATAACTCGTTCTGAATTGTTACAAGCCGTACAACGTTATCGCGAACAAATGCGTGAAATGATGGGGGAAGAATTTAACCCTGAGCTTTTTGACAACGCTGAAATACGTTATGCAGTGATTGATGACCTTATCGAGCAACGACTGATTCGCTCGGCAACAGACACACTTGGTCAACGAGTCAGTGACCGCCAGATTGCCCAATTTATTCAACAGACTCCAGCATTCCAGCGCGATGGTAGATTTGATAGTGAGCAATACCAAATGGTATTGGCGCGTGCTGGATTTACGCCTGCTTACTACGAAGCGACCTTACGTAATGACCTCTTAGGACAACAACTTATTCAAAATGTTGAAGGCAGTACAATTGTGTCTCAGGTTGAGGTTGAAAGACTGCTGAAACTGGAAAACCAACAACGTGAAATCGCTTACGGTGTACTCAAACTTCAAGATTTCTTAGATCAAACCGAAGTTGAAGAGAGTGATGTGCGTGATTTCTATAACGCCAATCAATCAAGCTATACCACTCCAGAACAAGTTTCACTGGATTACCTCGAATTATCATTAGAAACCATTACATCGCAGATGGAAGTAAGTGATGAGCAGTTACAACAATATTTTATTGATAATAAAATCCAGTTTGTCGGACCAGAGCTTCGGACTGCAAGTCACATTTTAATTAACGATAATGACGAAGCTGAACAAATTCTCGCTGAAATACAAGCCAAGCTTGATGAAGGCGAAAGTTTTGCAGAATTAGCTAAGACCTATTCCATTGATGTCGGATCAGCTGCTTCAGGTGGTGATTTAGGCCCAATTCAACGCGACGTGATGGAACCAACATTTGAAGCCGCCGTATTTGCTTTGGAAAATGTTGGTGATATTTCTGAACCCGTTAAAACCGAGTTTGGCTATCACATCATTCAATTGACGGATATTGATCAATCCAGCAATGTTGAATTTGCTGATGTGAAAGACGAAGTTGCTCTGCAGTACAGCCGCCAACAAGCTGAACGTCAGTTCTACGATAAAGCAGAAGAGTTAGCTAATCTCACTTATGAAAATCCGGAAACTCTAGATGTTGCTGCCGAAACCCTGGCCTTGGAAATCAAAACCTCTGGCGCATTCACTCGCAGTGGCGGTAGTGGAATCGCAGAAAACAACGCTGTAGTTCAAGCGGCGTTTTCGGATGATGTGCTCAATCAGGATCTGAACAGCCAAGTTATCGAATTGTCTGATACACGACTTGTCGTGGTTCGTAAAAACAGTCATATCGCTGCAACCTTGTTGCCGTTTGATTCAGTTGCGCCAGCCATTTCTGAACAAATTCGCTACCAGCGGGCCAGTGATTTAGCCTACATTCAAGGTGAATCAAGATTACAGGAATTGAAAGCCGGAACACCTGCTGAAGAAGTGTTTCCTGATTCTTGGCAAGCTGCTGCATTTTACGGACGAGATAGTCAGGAAATAAGTGCACAAATTTTGAACCAGGCTTTCACTTTGCCAAATACAGGTTCAGCACAATACGCGGGCTTTACAGCTGACAATGGAAACTATGTAGTGGTTGCTGTCAGCGAAGTTAAACAAGGTGATACTGACAACATTGAACCTGAAGTACGCGATGGTTTAGTATCAAACTTGATTCGCCTCAACGGCAGAGCCGAAATGGCCGCATTTATTAATGCTTTGCGTAGTGAAGCGAAAATTACTATTTACGAATCTCGTGTAACTTCTACTGAAGATGAGTAATTAGTAGTATTGAGAGCAGTAAAAGAAAAAGGCGCTTAAAGCGCCTTTTTTATGACTAACGTATCGATTACTTTAGCACCCACGCTATCACCCCAGATATTGACGACAGTGCGGAATCTATCCAGAAACCAATCCACAGCTAATAACAGTGCAATACCGTCCAGCGGCAAGCCTACAGCACTTAATACAATCACCATGGTAACCAGTCCGGCTTCAGGTATGCCTGCTGCACCGATTGCGGCAAGGGTAGCGGTAATAAATACGATAACCTGCTGAGTCATTGTCAGATCAATGCCATAGGCCTGAGCAATGAATAACACGGCAGCTGCCTCATAGAGTGCGGTGCCATCCATGTTGACTGTGCTGCCGAGCGGTAAGACAAACTTGATGGCTTTATCACTGACCTTGTTTTCCCGGGCATTTTCCATTGTTAAAGGCAGGGTGGCAGTCGAGCTTGCTGTACCAAAACCGGTAAATAAGGCTCGGCTCATGCCCAGCAAATAACTAAAGCCCTTACCGGCAATCAGTTGAAGTAGTAACAACAAAAAACAAAAATGAATAAATAAGCCGGTTAATACCGTGACAACATGCCAGCCGACGGCCTGAATTTCTTTGAACAGTTCATCACCACCACCAGCCAGCCCTATGCGGGCTGCTATCAGCGCAAAAATGCCTAAAGGCGCAAAGTACATCACCCATATCACTAATTTCATCATGGCTTCATTGATGCCATCAAAAACTGCAAACACCGGCTTGGAGCGATCTCCAATAGTCGTGAGTGCCATTGCAAACAATATGGCAAATACGATGATCGGTAATAACTGCATTTCAGTTGCTGATGCAAACAAATTCGGTGAAATCAGTGACATGAAAATATCTGATACGCCGGTTCCCTGTTTTTCAAGAATGCGCTCAGGAACAGTGGCATTGCCTAGCTCAATTCCTGCACCCGGTTGGATGATATTAACGACTACCAAGCCGATAAAGACGGCGACAGCTGTTGTAAATCCATAATAAAGGATGGTGGACCCACCTAAACGCCCCAGCTTCCGAACATCTCCAAGTGCTCCAATGCCGCTGATAACTGAGGCTACAATAAGTGGAATAATGATCATTTTCAGTGCATTGAGAAATAAATCTCCCATCCAGCCGATTTGCAGCGATAACTCTCCAAAAAACCAGCCAAATAAAACACCACTAATGGCACTCAAGATGATTAGGATTAATAAAATGACGGCATGTGAGTGAGGCATGAACTGTCCTTAATTTACAAAGGCTAAAACAAAAACAGGCTTAAAGCCCTGTTTTAGATAACTGAATGAACATCGGTTTAGCTTACTTATCGCCAATACCAACGATATTGTAACCACCATCCACATAGGTGATTTCGCCAGTTACCCCGGACGCCAGGTCTGAGCATAAGAATGCGGCGACATTACCGACTTCTTCAATAGTGACGTTACGACGCAGTGGAGAATTACGCTCTCCATACGCTAACATCTTGCCAAAATCACCAATGCCTGCTGCGGCAAGGGTTTTTATTGGACCTGCTGAAACGGCATTGACACGAATACCATCTGGACCTAAAGAGTAAGCCATGTAACGAACAGTAGCTTCCAAGGCCGCTTTGGCCACGCCCATGACATTGTAGTTATCAATAGCACGTTCGGCGCCCAGGTAACTCAACGTTAATAATGAACCATTACGCCCAGCCATCATTTCTTTACCTGCTTTTGCTAAGGCAGCAAAACTATAGGCACTGATATCATGTGCTGAAGCAAAACCTTCACGGGTCACGCTGTCAACAAAACTGCCTTGTAACTGTTCGCGCGGGGCAAATGCTACTGAGTGAATAATACTGTCCAAGCCGTCCCATTGTTTGGCTAAGTCATCAAAAACGGCAGTAATCTGTTCGTCACTGCTGACGTCGCAAGGGAAAATTAATGCCGGATTGGAGCCACATTCTTCAGCGATCTTTTCAACGCGGGATTTGAGTTTGTCGTTTTGGTAGGTAAAAGCTAATTCAGCGCCTTCACGAGCCATAGCATGCGCAATACCGGCAGCGATAGAACGTGAGCTGGCCACGCCAACAATCAATACCCGTTTACCTTGTAGAAAACCCATGAAGTACTCCAGAAATTTTAAAACCGATAAACTTACCTGATTTTGACTGGGACGGGAAGAGGCGAGCCAGTTACATTCCCGATATACTCGTCATTTGATTGGCTTCGATTATGGATGGTTATGACCCGATTTAGTGTTTTAGTACAGGTCCTGCTATTTGCCTTACTGGCAGGGTGTGACCTTTCGGCTCTCAATTCACCATATCCTGCTGCTGAGAGTGAAAAGTCGGTAAGTTACAGCTCCTTTATGCTGCGTCCAAAACATCTCGATCCTGCTCGTTCTTATTCTGCCAATGAAAGTCTGATTACCGCGCAGATTTATGAGCCACCATTTCAATATCATTACCTTAAAAGACCTTACACATTAGAACCTCTAACGGCTGCAAATATGCCAGAGGTTGAATTGTTGGATATAAATGGTGAGCCATTACCGCCAACACAACAAACAACAGAAAATGTTGCTTTTTCACGTTATACCATCACCATCAGACCGGGCATTGCGTATCAGCCACATCCTGCATTTGTTCAAGATAAAACCGGGCAATTTCTATATCACGATTTAGATAACCAATCATCCCGCAACATACAAACCATTATGGATTTCCCCAAGCAAGCGACGCGGGAATTAAAAGCTGCGGATTACGTTTATCAAATTAAACGTTTGGCCCATCCTGAAGTTCATTCACCAATATTGGGTTTAATGAGTGAACATATTGTCGGCTTAGGTGATTTCGCTGCCACACTTGGCAAAATGCGTCAGCAAAATGAACCGATTGATTTGCGAAAATTGCAGATAGATGGCGTTCAGGTGATTGACGATTATCGTTACCAAATTACCGTCTATGGTCAGTATCCACAGTTAAAATACTGGTTGGCAATGCCATTTTTTGCTCCGATTCCTTGGGAAGCCGATGTGTTTTATCAACAAGCAGTGCTTGTAGCTAAAAATATCACTTTGGATTGGTATCCGGTGGGAACCGCGCTTATCAGATGATCGAAAACGATCCGAATCGGCGCATGGTGATGGTGAAGAATCCCAACTATCACGGAGAAACTTATCCCACAGAAGGAAATCCCGGTGATGCCGCAGCGGGATTATTGGATGACGCCGGTGTGCCAATGCCATTTATCGATAAGATTATTTATACCCTTGAAAAAGAAAGTACCTCCTATTGGGGGAAATTTATTCAGGGTTATTACGATGTCAGTGGTTTGACATCAGACAGTTTTGATCAGGCCATTCAGGTATCTTCAGGCGGTTCATTTGGTTTAAGTGAAGATATGATGAAAAAAGGTATCGACCTGCAGTCTGCCGTTGGTACGACGACCCATTACATAGGATTCAATATGTTGGATTCTGTTGTCGGCGGAAACGAAGAAAGGGCTCGCAAATTGCGTCAGGCCATTGCCATTGCGATTGATCAAGAAGAATTTGTGTCGATTTTTTTTAACGGCCGCGGTATTCCTGCCCAAGGGCCGATACCACCAGGAATTTTTGGCTATCGGGAAGGTAGGGCGGGACTGGACCCTTACGTGTATGAATGGCGTGATGATGCAGTAAGAACTAAACCTATCGAATACGCGAGAAACTTATTGGCCGAAGCGGGATACCTAAAAGGACGCGATGCCGAAACAGGACAGCCTTTAGTTCTGTATTTTGATGTGGCAGCAGTTGGCCCCGATGCTAAGGCCCAATTAGACTGGATGCGCAAGCAATTTCAAAAACTTAATATCCAGCTAGTTGTTCGCTCAACTGATTACAATCGTTTTCAAGATAAAATGCGCCGAGGTCAAACGCAGATCTTCAGAATAGGTTGGAGTGCCGATTATCCCGATCCGGAAAATTTTCTATTTTTGCTATATGGCCCAAATGCTAAAGCTATTCATAATGGCGAAAATAGTGCGAATTATCAGAATCCTGAATTTGATAGATTATTTGAACAAATGCGCGTTATGCCGGATGGGGATGAGCGCCAGCAAATTATCGATGAAATGGTAGAGATTGTCAGGCATGATGCCCCTTGGGTATGGGGATTTCATCCCAAACAATTAACCTTATTTCATGCATGGAATAAAAACATCAAACCAAATTTGATGGCAAACAATACATTAAAGTATCACCGTATTGATCCGCTATTACGAGACCAGTTAAGAGCAAAATGGAATCAACCAACCATTTGGCCATTTGTCTTGTTATTATTTTTGATTGTCCTGGCACTGTTGCCAGCAATCATTATTTACCGACGGAAAAAATATCAACAGGCTGTGAGTTCTTGATACTGTTGATTTTGGAAAGCATCCGGTACAATTAAAACGCAAAAAATGCTCTATGACTTCAGGCAAGACTTAATCAGGGAGAACAGCACGTGGATTTGGCTACTTTACTGGGTTTTTTAATCGCCTGGAGTCTGATTATCGCCACTATCGCACTTGGTGCAGCGGCGAGTACCTTTATCAATACCCCCTCATTTATGATCGTTGTCGGCGGCACTTTCGCTGTGGTGATGATGCGCTTTACGCTCAAACAGTTTATCGGTTCGATGAAAACGGCGACTAAAGCCTTTCTTCATAAATCAGAAGATCCTTCGGAAATTATCGCCAGTGTTGTGCAACTAGCCGGTATCGCCCGCAAAGAGGGTTTATTGGCGCTTGAACGACAAGAAGTTAAAAATCCGGCACTTGCTTTAGGTATCCGTATGCTGGTTGATGGCCATGAGCCTGCTGTTGTAAGAAAAGCGCTGAATACCGAAATGAATGAAACCGTTAATCGTCACAGCATCGGACAACAGATTTTCCAGCAAATTGGTGATGCTGCACCGGCAATGGGCATGATTGGTACGTTAGTGGGATTGGTGCAAATGCTATCAAATATGTCTGATCCAAAGTCAATTGGGCCAGCTATGGCGATTGCATTATTGACGACACTTTACGGTGCCATGATTGCCAATATGTTTGCCCTACCGGTAGCCGATAAACTTGCCCTTCGTAGCAACGAAGAGTTGATGAATAAGAGCATTATAATTGAGAGCGTTATGGGGATTCAGGAAGGGCAGAACCCGAAAGTATTGGAAGAGTTACTGAAAAATTATCTCCCGGCTTCCAAGCGGGATGCTGAAGCTCCGGCTCCAGCCGAAGCTTAATCTGCTGAAGTCGACTTAAAGATGAGTGAGTCTGAAACGCAGAGTTTCAAAAAGCAACAAAAGAAAGGTTTACCCGCCTATATGGCGACATTTGCTGATTTAATGTCGCTACTAATGTGTTTTTTCGTGTTATTGCTGTCTTTTGCAGAGATTGACGCCATCAAATATAAAATGGTGGTCATGTCCTTGGAAAAAGCATTTGGTGTACAACGTGAAGTCATTGATGAAGCGATACCTAAAGGCACCAGCATTATCGCGCAGGAGTTCAGCCCCGGTGAACCTAAGCCCACACCATTAAACATTGTTCGCCAAGAAACCACCGACGATACGCGAGATGTCTTGAAAATAACCATGGATGCGGAAGCGGTTGCAGAAGCGCAGGCAAAGCAAGTGGCAGAAGAAGTAGAAGAATTTAAACAGGCTTTGGAGTCGGAAATCGAAAGGGGCTTGATCGTTGTTGAAAATCAGCTCAACCGTATCGTCATTCGAATTCGCGAACGCGGTTCTTTTCCATCGGGTGATGCCACATTGAATCAGGACTTTATTCCAATCCTGAAAAAAATCAACGAAGTGTTAAGTCAGACCGATGGTTTAATTGCCGTGGCTGGTCATACCGATAATATTCCAATTAGTACGGCCCGTTATCGTTCTAATTGGGAGTTATCCACCTCAAGGGCTACTTCAGTGGTTCATGAGCTACTGAATTACAATACGATACCGCCAGAGCGATTTGTATTGGAAGGTTATGCGGATACTAAACCTCTAGCCCCGAATGATTCCGCTGCTAATCGAGCGACCAACCGTCGTGTGGAAATTGTTGTACTAAAAGGTTCAATAGACGCTGACTTTACGCAGTCTATAGACGAGTTGATTCAACAACATGACGCGATTGAAAGTGAAATTCAACAAGTCCGTTAAACTCCACTAGATTGCCAGCAAAGCAATATATCACTGCAAACAATGGTATTATTTGCAGGTTTTTGATATTGCCCATATCGCTTGCAAGATCAGCATAAAAAGAGAATTACAGCAGGTTAAACAACCTTGATTTAATAAGAAATGACCCCTAAAACAACAAAATAGTCATTACACAAGGCCCTGCGATAAAAAATTAAGAGGTGAACATGCAAAAAATTTC
>NZ_SSXS01000004.1:0-150075 GCF_004832235.1 Methylophaga sp. SB9B | reverse complement strand
TCAGCATAAAAAGAGAATTACAGCAGGTTAAACAACCTTGATTTAATAAGAAATGACCCCTAAAACAACAAAATAGTCATTACACAAGGCCCTGCGATAAAAAATTAAGAGGTGAACATGCAAAAAATTTCTGTCGAAACCGGAATAGTCATACCAATGGATCGGCCGAATGTCGATACCGACGCGATTATTCCAAAACAGTTTTTAAAATCAATTAAACGCAGTGGTTTTGGGCCGAATCTGTTTGATGAATGGCGTTATCTGGATCACGGTGAGCCTGGACAAGATTGCAGTAATCGCCCGTTAAACCCTGATTTTGAATTGAATCAACCGCGTTACAAGGGCGGCACTATCCTGTTGGCAAGGGAAAACTTTGGCTGCGGTTCGAGTCGTGAACACGCTGTATGGGCATTGGAAGACTTTGGTATTCGGGTGATTATCGCCCCGAGTTTCGCTGATATCTTTTTTAGCAACAGCAGTAAAAACGGCATTCTCACTATTAAGCTTGATGAAAAACAGATCGATACATTATTCGAGCAAGTCGAGGCAACTCCCGGTTACCAGCTGACAGTTGATTTACCAGAGCAAACTATTTTGTTGCCTAATGGTGAAAAATTTCATTTTGAAATTGATAGCTTTAAAAAACACTGTTTGATTGAAGGGCTGGATGATATCGGTCTTACCCTGCAGCATACCGATGATATTAAAGCTTACGAAGCCCGTCGTCGCGAACAAGCGCCGTGGCTTTTTTCCTAATTTATTCATTTATAAGTAATAACATTCATGACAAAAAAAATTGCAGTATTAGCCGGTGATGGAATCGGCCCGGAAATTGTTGCCGAAGCCGTTAAAGTTTTAAACGCTTTTAAACAAGACGGTTTGGACATTGAACTGGAATACGGTTTGATTGGTGGTGCCGCCTATGATGAAACCGGCAGTCCGCTACCTGAAGAAACCTTGCAAATGGCAAAACAGGCTGATGCCATTCTATTGGGGGCAGTCGGTGGTTATAAATGGGAATCTCTAGACATCAGTGTACGTCCTGAAAAAGGTTTATTGGGTATTCGTTCACAATTAAACCTATTTGCCAATTTACGTCCGGCCTTGTTGTATCCACAATTAGCTGATGCTTCTACGTTAAAACCAGAAGTGGTTTCTGGTTTGGATCTAATGATCGTGCGTGAGTTAACCGGTGGTATTTATTTTGGTCAGCCCAGAGGTATTCGTATCTTGGAAAATGGCGAAAAAGAGGGCTATAACACCTTGGTATATCGTGAGAGTGAAATTAATCGTATCGGACGTGTAGCGTTTGATATCGCTCGCAAGCGTCAAGGTCGAGTATGTTCTGTCGATAAAGCCAATGTACTTGAATGTACCGAACTGTGGCGTGAGACCATGACGGCATTATCAAAAGACTATGCCGATGTCGAATTAAGCCATATGTATGTGGATAATGCGGCGATGCAGTTAGTGCGGGCACCTAAACAGTTTGACGTTATGGTCACCACTAATATGTTTGGCGATATATTGTCAGACTGCGCGTCGATGCTGACGGGCTCAATCGGTATGTTGCCGTCAGCGTCACTGGATGAGAATGGCAAAGGCATGTACGAACCAATTCATGGTTCAGCGCCAGATATTGCTGGCCAAAACATTGCTAATCCGCTGGCAACGATTTTGTCAGCTGCTATGATGTTACGTTACACGCTTGACCAGCCGGCTTTTGCCGATCGCATTGAAAGTGCAGTGAGCAAAGTGTTGGATCAAGGTTTAAGAACAGCAGATATTTTCTCCGCGGGCATGACTCGCGTGACTACTGCTGAAATGGGCGATGCCGTTGTGGCAGCGCTGTAACAAAAGAATTTAGGTGAATTGTGACTAAACAAATTGATATTGCTGTAGTAGGTGCAACTGGTGCGGTGGGTGAAGCCATGCTGGATATCCTGCATCAGCGTAAATTTCCTGTCGGAAAAATCTATGCGTTAGCCAGTGAGCGTTCGGCTGGTTCTACCGTGCAATTCGGTAATAAGTCGTTAATGGTCGAAGACTTGGCTCAATTTGATTTTTCCAAAGTGCAGATTGGTTTATTCTCGCCTGGTGCCAGTGTTTCTGAAATTTATGCTCCAAAAGCGGCTGCAGCAGGTTGTATTGTTATCGATAATACCTCGCAGTTTCGTTATGACGATGATGTGCCGTTGATTGTGCCTGAGGTTAATCCAGATGCTGTCGCTGGTTATAAACAGCGAGGCATTATTGCTAATCCAAATTGTTCAACTATTCAAATGTTGGTGGCATTAAAACCAATTTACGATGCGGTTGGTATTAAACGTATCAATGTCTGCACTTACCAAGCCGTATCTGGCAGTGGTAAACCTGCTATGGATGAACTGGCAAAACAAACTGCGGCGTTATTAAACGGCCGCCCGGCGGAACCTGAGGTTTATCCAAAGCAAATCGCCTTTAATGTGATCCCGCAAATCGATGTTTTCATGGAAAACGGCTACACCAAAGAAGAAATGAAAATGGTGTGGGAAACCAAGAAAATCATGGGTGACAATGATATTCAGGTGAATCCAACTGCGGTTCGTGTGCCAGTGTTTTTCGGTCACTCCGAAGCCATTCATATCGAAACTCGAGACAAAATTACTGCTGCAAAAGCCAAAGAATTACTGTCGGCTTTTGATGGCATTGTGGTCATTGATGAGCATAAAGATGGCGGATATCCAACCGCAGTCACAGATGCATCAGGTCAAGATCCTGTATACGTAGGACGTATTCGTGAAGATATTTCGCATCCTAACGGCTTGAATTTGTGGGTAGTCGCTGACAATGTGCGTAAAGGCGCGGCACTTAACAGTGTGCAAATTGCCGAGCTTCTGGTAGATCAATACCTCTAGGCATAGCTGAGAATGTCAAGGAAGGGGAGTTAAATGAAACAGAAAACGTTGACCAGTTTGTCGGTAGCCACGGCACTTGGTTTATTAACTCCTCTTCCAAGTTATGCATTTGGACTTGGCCAGATAACCCTGCATTCGGCTCTGAATGAACCTTTCAGAGCTGAAATTGTTGTTAATGCTTTGAGAGATGATGAGCGCGGCAATCTTGAAGTCAGATTGGCCTCGACACAGGATTTCGAACGAGCAGGGCTGGATCGCAATTTCTTACTTACCCAACTTAAATTCGAGGTGGTGGAAGAGGCAAACTCCACCCGCATAATGGTCACTTCTGATGTGCCAATTAAAGAACCATTTTTAGGGTTCTTATTGGCAGCCACTACCGGCCAAGGGAAATTACTGCGCGAATATACCGTTCTCTTAGATCCTCCTAAAGAGCTGTATCGTGATCGAGTAACCAGTACGCCATCCCGATCGATAACGCCTCCGCAAACACAAGCACCAACTAATCTTTCATCTTCACAAGCTGCAACTTGGTCGCCAAGCCCGGACGCCAGATCAGAGTATAAAGTTCAGTCACGCGACACTTTATGGAGTATCGCTGAAAGAACCCGACCATCTGCAAATATAACAATGCAGCAAATGATGATCGCATTGCTAAATGCCAATCCAGCGGCATTCCAGCAGAATAATGTTAATAGTCTATACGCTGGCAGCACGTTAAGAATTCCTTCTACAGATGAAATCACTCGACTATCAGCTAATGCGGCAAAAACGGCGGTTGATCAACAAAACGCAGCTTGGCGTAATCGGAACCGTTCACAACAGGCTGCATCTCCTGCAGCAGTGACAGCGGCCCCTTCGCCAGCGGAAAATAACGTAGTCCCCGCAGAAACAAAGGCTGAATTAGCAGAACCAGAAACTACTGATGCCGAGGCACCCACAACGTCAGATGAACAGGCATCGGCTGATGAAACCGCGCGTTTAAAATTAATTGCGGCAACCGAAGACAGTCTGCTGGATGCTGATCCTGAAATTAACGGCGATCCTGATTTACAACGTATCAGTGAGCAATTAACCCTTGCTCAGGAAACCATGGAAGCGCAATCTCAGGAGAATATCGATTTTAAAAATCGTATGGATGCGCTGGAACGTCAACTCGACACTATGCGCCGACTGATTTCGCTTAAAGATGCGGATTTGGCAAGACTGCAAAGCCTGCTTGAACAAGATGAATCTCAAATGGATCTTGCTGCATTAGTCAGCGAGGCCAATGCCATTATTGATAGTGGTTCAACGAACACTGATGCAGATGAGTGGGAACCTGTCCCCCTTGATGACCTGGATCTTCCAGCCTCGAACGATGAAGCTAGTGAAATAATGGCTGCCAATGAAACGGTATCACCTGATACTGATTCATCTTTGGACGCCAATGATTCGGAGCAAAATGATCCTACAGCAAATGCTGAAACGGATAATGCAGAAGAGTTAGATTCCGTGTCGGCAGATGTTGATGTAGCCATTGACGAAACAGCGCAAATGCTGGATTTGGATCAGCAGCAGATAGACTCACTATTTCATCGTGTTCAAGCATTTGTCATTGCACATAAAGTTGAATCACTGCTGGCAATATTACTGCTGTTACTGCTTATCTGGATGGTCATTCGTCGTGGACAACGCGAAGTTAACTGGGATGATGCCGTTAGTAAAATAAATAAGACAAAACCTGCTAAGACAACACCGGAAATGGGTAGTGTGACCACTGTCACCCCAGTAGTGAACGAACCCGATGGTCCAGTAGAAAGCAAAACTAAATCAGTAGATGAATTAGTTGAACAGGCTGATATGTTCGTAGGCTATGCCGATTACGTCCAGGCAGGAAGTGCACTGGAACAAGCTCATAAACAAGCGCCTATTGATAAAGATATCGCTACAAAATTGATGTTTGTTTATTACAAACAACAGAAATCTGCTGATTTCATTGCTTTATTAAATACCTCCGGAATCGATGATAGTGATCCGCGGTGGCCAGAAATTAGAGTTTGGGGCCATCAGTTGTTGCCACATGATCCTTTGTTTGCTGAAGAACCTGAATCAACTGATGAAGCTGAGATGGTTGAAGAATTTGTCGAGCTAGAGCATAAAACAATCAACGTTGAAGAAGATTTTACTGCAGAAGAAACCATTGAATCTGCTGAAGTGGAGGAATCTGACCACATTGACTTTAATCTGGATGATTACCAAGTCGACTCAACAAAACCGTCGCAAGCCGATGAGGTCTATAAACGCGACGAAGAAGATTTGTTGCAGTTTGATACCAGTTACTCGTCCGTAGCAAAAGACACTGATATTGAAACGGACCAACCAGAAATCGAGACGTTTGCCGAAGACGATGATTTGAGAATCGATTTAGGTGAGGACAATGTGTTAAAGCCTGATTCATCGGCCCCCGAAATTCTGGATTTAACTATTGATGAGTTAGAAGACGAAACAGACGGTATCGCAATAAAAGAAGCTGAGGAAATCTTAAAACTTGAACCAGTGGATTCGGATGAACTGGATTTGTTGGACTTTGAAAACGAAGATGAGACATCAATAGAAACGGATGATGTTATTGAAGATTATCTGAATCTGGATAGCGGTATTGATGATGAAGAGCTGGATTTTGATCTAAGCGACTTTGACTCGATCGATGAAGCTGAAACGAAACTTGAACTTGCGGCTGCCTATTCAGATATGGGCGATCCTGAAGGTGCCAGGGGTATTCTGGAAGAAGTACTCGAACAGGGTACTGACGAACAGAAAAAACGAGCACAAGAACTGCTCGATTCTCTGTCATAACGAGTTTTTTTGTGAGGTTAGCACTCGGTGTCGAATATGACGGCAGTCGGTTTCATGGTTGGCAGTTTCAGCCGGCACAGCGAACTGTCCAGGGGGAACTGCAAAAGGCCCTATCGCTGATTGCCAATGAACAGACCGAAGTATTTGCCGCAGGCCGCACTGATACAGGGGTGCATGCTTTAAATCAAGTGGTGCATTTTGATACTACAGCCTTTCGAGAAGAACGGAACTGGCTATTAGGATTAAATTCCAATTTACCGCATGATGTCAGTGTTAAATGGGTAAAACCGGTCCCTGAAGATTTCAATGCTCGATTCAGCGCGACAAAGCGCCGTTATCGTTACTTAATCCTCAATCGTGACAGTCGTTCAAGTGTGCATCATCAACGCATGTGGTGGGTTTATAAATCCCTTGATGAACACAAAATGCAGTTGGCTGCCAATTTGTTACTTGGCCAACATGACTTTTCAGCTTTCAGAGCGCAGGAATGTCAGGCCAAAAGTCCAATCAAAACCTTGGATAAATTGATTGTCACTCGTCGTGACGATTGTATTGCTGTTGATGTTGAAGCCAGGTCGTTTTTACATCATATGGTGCGTAACTTACTTGGGGTGTTAGTGCCGGTGGGGGAAGGCAAAAGACCAGTTGAATGGGCACGTGAAGTATTACAAAGCCAGGATCGTAATATGGCTGGTGTTACCGCTCCACCGCAAGGTCTTTATCTGACCGATGTAATTTATCCCGATGAATATTGCCTGCCGACAGTGTCAGGTTTCCCAGTGCTCTGGTAAAGTACTAGGCTGACTTTTACAAAGCTGACATCCTCATATGAGAACCCGCGTTAAAATTTGTGGTATTACGCGACGCCAAGATGCTGAATTTGCTGTAAAAAGTGGGGCGGATGCTATTGGGTTGGTGTTTTACGAACCGAGTCCACGTGCCGTAACAGCCGCTCAGGCGGCGTTAATTACCGCGCAATTACCGCCATTTGTCGCTATTGTTGGTTTGTTTGTGAACGCTTCTGCTGAAATGGTACGTCAAACGCTTGAACAGGTTCCATTAAGTTTGTTGCAGTTTCATGGCGATGAATCTGCAGAATTTTGTGAACAATTTAATATGCCGTATATCAAAGCGGTGCGAATGCAAACAGCAGCAGACTTAACGCATGCTGATATGCAGTTTTCCAAAGCATCGGCATTATTGTTGGATAGTTATCAACATGGTGTGCCGGGCGGAACCGGTCAGACATTTGACTGGTCAATGATTACGGCTATCAGTAAACCTCTGATATTAGCCGGCGGTTTGACAACAGACAATGTTGCAGCAGCGATTAAGCAGGTCTCGCCTTATGCAGTGGATGTGAGTGGCGGTGTAGAAGAGTCGAAAGGACTTAAAAGTAATAATAAAATAAGCGCATTCATGCGAGAGGTGGCAAATGCCTGATACACAGATTGATGATTACTTTAAAACTTACCCGGATGAGTCAGGTCATTTTGGACCTTATGGTGGGCGTTTTGTTGGCGAAACCCTTATGGGTGCCATTTATGAGTTGGAAGAAGCTTATAAACAATATAAAAATGATCCACAGTTTCAAGCCGAGATGGATAAGGATCTGGCTGATTTTGTGGGCCGTCCTTCGCCAATTTATCATGCCGAAAACTGGACCAAGAAACTGGGTGGCGCGCAGATCTATTTAAAACGTGAAGATCTAAATCACACTGGTGCACACAAAGTAAATAATACTATTGGGCAGGCTTTGCTTGCCAAACGCATGGGTAAGACCCGAATTATCGCCGAAACCGGCGCAGGCCAACATGGTGTTGCTACTGCAACTGTGGCGGCCCGATTGGGAATGGAATGTGTGGTTTACATGGGTGCGGAAGACGTTGCCCGCCAGGCTCAGAATGTTTATCGAATGAAGCTGTTAGGTGCTGAAGTCGTACCTGTGCAGTCAGGCTCTAAAACACTTAAAGACGCATTAAATGAAGCTTTACGTGACTGGGTAACTAATGTTGATGATACTTTCTACATCATTGGTACGGTCGCAGGCCCGCATCCTTATCCGGCAATGGTTCGTGACTTTCAATCGGTTATTGGTCGCGAAGCACGTCAGCAAATGCTTAATACCACTGGAAAGCTCCCAGATGCATTAGTTGCGTGTATTGGTGGTGGTTCAAATGCTATTGGTCTTTTCTATCCGTTTATTGAAGATAAATCAGTAGCGATGATTGGTGTTGAAGGCGCAGGCCATGGTTTACAAAGTGGTCAACATTCAGCGCCATTGTCTGCTGGTACACCAGGTATCTTACACGGAAATCGTACTTATCTAATTCAAGATACAGCTGGTCAAATCACTGAAACACACTCAATCTCAGCCGGTTTGGACTACCCTGGTGTCGGTCCGGAACATGCGTGGTTAAAAGATATCGGTAGGGCTCAATACGTTACGGTAACGGATACAGAAGCCTTAGATGCTTTCCATGAATTAACACGTACTGAAGGCATTATCCCGGCTTTAGAAACTAGTCATGCATTGGCTTATGTTTCTAAATTAGCGCCAACAATGTCGGCGGATCAAAGTATCCTTATAAATGTTTCAGGACGAGGTGATAAAGACATGCACACGGTTGCGGCCATGGCTGGTCTGAATTTCTGAGGAATACAAAATGAGTCGTATAAGTGAATGTTTTAAAAATCTTCAGGCAGACGGGCAAACTGCTCTTATCCCATACGTCACGGCAGGTGATCCTGAGCCTTGGGTAACCGTACCGTTGATGCATGCTCTAGTTGAGGCCGGCGCTGATATTATCGAGTTGGGCGTACCATTTTCCGATCCGATGTCTGATGGTCCGGTTATTCAAAAAGCCTGTGAAAGAGCGTTGAAAAACGATGTCACGCTGGATTCTATTCTGGATATGGTTAAACAATTCAGAGAAAAAAATAGCCATACCCCAGTGGTATTGATGGGCTATTCCAATCCTTTGGAAGCGATGGGCTATCAAAAGTTTGCCGAAAAAGCTCAGGTTGTCGGTGTCGATGGTGTATTAACCGTTGATATGCCGCCTGAAGAATCTGGCGAATTCAAACAATTAATGGATAGCCACGATATCGATACCATTTTCCTGGTTGCTCCAACTACCTCTGCCCAACGTATGAAGAAGATTGCCGAATATGCCAAAGGCTTTATTTATTATGTTTCTATCAAAGGCGTGACCGGTGCAGCTGCTTTGGAAATTAATGAAGTCACTGCGAAACTTGAAGAGATTCGACGCTATACCTCATTACCGGTTGGTGTAGGCTTTGGCATCAGAGATGGCCGTTCAGCTGCTGCCGTAGCGCAGGTTGCTGATGCTGTAGTCGTGGGAAGTACATTGGTACGCTGTATTGAAGAACATGCCAATCGCCCACAAGAGTTACCTGCTGCTGTGGCAAGTTTGTTAGCTGAAATGCGTCATGCGATTAATGCGCGTGATTTAGCCAGCATCTCGGCTTAACAAGAGATAAGGTGAAACAATGAGTTGGTTTGAAAGATTATTACCGTCAAAAATCCGCACCAGCGGCCGTAGCCGTTCGGTTCCAGAAGGTGTCTGGTGTAAATGTCCTGAATGTGACAACGTTTTGTATCGGGCCGAACTTGAACGTAACCAGATGGTGTGTCCAAAGTGTGATCATCATCAACGCATCAATGCCCGAGTTCGACTGCAAAATTTTCTGGATGAAGCAAATCGCCAGGAAATCGGCACAGAAGTAAAACCAGTCGATACGCTTAAGTTTAAAGATAGTAAACGCTATAAAGATCGTATTACCCAGGCGCAAAAAGCCACGGGTGAAAATGATGCGTTATTAGCTATGCAAGGTACCTTAAAGGGATTACCTGTTGTGGTAGTAGCGTTTGATTTTGGCTTTATGGGTGGATCAATGGGGTCTGTGGTCGGTGAAAAATTTGTGCGTGCAGCTAAGGTTGCTTTAGCTAAAAAATTACCATTGATATGTTTTGCCGCCAGTGGCGGTGCACGTATGCAGGAAGGTTTGTTTTCATTGATGCAAATGGCCAAAACCAGTGCCGTGTTGTCTCAACTGGAAGAAGCCGGTATTCCATTTATCTCTGTTATGACTGATCCGACCATGGGTGGTGTTTCTGCTAGTCTGGCCATGCTCGGTGATGTGAATGTTGCAGAACCTAAAGCATTAATTGGCTTTGCTGGCCCACGTGTTATTGAACAAACGGTTCGTGAAAAACTGCCAGATGGTTTCCAGCGTAGTGAGTTTTTGCTGGAACATGGTGCTATCGATATGATTATTGATCGTCGTGAAATGCGGGATCGTCTGAATAATCTGTTGACCATGATGCAAAATCGTATCGCTGTATAAACACAGTTTATGCGATTTGATAGCTTGCCACAGTGGCTGGCATGGCAAGAGAAACTCCATTTCACTGAAATCGATCCAGGTCTGGATCGTATTCGGGTGGTTTGGCAGAGAATGTATGCCGATAAAAAACCGCCATTTCGCATTGTGACAGTGGCTGGAACCAACGGTAAAGGGTCATCAGTTGCTCTGTTATCGTTCATTCTGTCAGCTGCTGGATATCGAACAGCGTGTTACACCTCACCGCATTTGTTGCGTTATAACGAACGTATTGTGATTGAGGGACAAACAGCAACCGATCAGCAGATTTGTGAAGCCTTTGATCGAATTGACACGGCACGTGAGGACGTTTCTCTCAGTTATTTTGAATTTGCCACATTGGCTGCCGCCGATATTTTCTGCCGACAGAATATTGATATTGCCATCCTCGAAGTCGGGATGGGCGGGCGGCTTGACGCAGTAAACCTATTTGATGCCGATATTGCTCTAATCACTCCGATTGGCCTGGATCACACTGTATGGCTGGGGGATACTCGGGAGCTAATTGGTATAGAGAAAGCGGGCATTATGCGGGCTCATCATCCGGTGGTTTGCAGTGAATCATCACCTCCAGTCACAGTCATTGAAATAGCTCAAAAACTGGCCTCACCAGCGTATATAGCTGGCGAGGATTTCACTGCTGAGACTAGCGGCAACTTATGGCATTGGCACAATGCCAATGAACAATTTAAGGATCTGCCTCACCCGGCATTACTTGGTTGTTATCAAATTCAAAATAGTGCGGCCGTTTTACAGGTCATCAGTTTGTTAAAAGCTGCTGGCATGGAAAAGATTAATGAATCCGCCATTCGAACCGGTTTACAGCAAGTCAAATTGTCAGGTCGTTTTCAGCTTATTGATGGACCAGTTACCCATATCTTTGATGTCACCCATAACCAGCAAGGGGCAGAGAATCTGGCGAAACTTTTACAGGAAATTCCTTGTAAGGGTAAAACTCATGCGGTAATTGCCATGTTGCGTGATAAAGACAGTCGAGCTGTTTTTGATGCCTTGCTGCCGGTTATTGATAATTGGTTTCTTGGCGGACTAACTGGAAATCGAGGACAGTCAGCAGATGAGTTGGCTTCCGGGTTGAAGGGTAAAATTTCGGATGACAGAGTGCATATCAGTGAAACTGTCGAAGCAGCTTATAATCGTGCTGCTGAAGGCGCTGTCACCGGCGATCGGATTTTGATTTTTGGTTCATTTCACACCGTTGAAGCAATTATGCGGCATATTCCTGATTTTATAAGCCAGCCTTTATCTGTCAACGCCTGATGTATCTTTGTACATCGCCTGAATTTCCTTTTTGAATTTATCCAGCACCAAAGCACGTTTAACTTTTAATGTCGGTGTGAGCAAACCATTTTCAATGGTCCATGGCTCAAGCGTTAGATGCACTCGCCGAATTCGTGCATAAGCCGGAAATTCAAATAACCACTGTCTCAATAAACGCACAAAATGTTGTTTTAATACTTTGCTGCCAAGACTGTCATTTGATAAAGGATCGATACCAAGCTGTTGGGCAATCTGAGGCCATTTTTCACCATTAATGACCAGTAAAGCCGCTAAATAAGGCTGTCCTTCACCTAAAACAACTGCTTGTTCAATCAAGCCATTACTGATAATTGCTGCCTCGATATCACCAGGCGGTACTTTTTCGCCATTATTCAATACCAGAATATCTTTTATCCGGCCCACAATCTGGATATGTCCGCTTTCGCTGATATGCGCTCTATCACCGGTATGCAGCCAACCATCAGCATCAATAGTTTGAGCCGTGGCTTTATGATTATTCCAATAGCCAAGCATATTGCCCGGGCCTTTTACTTCCAGCTCTTCATCCTTGCCGATTCGCACTGCAACACCTTGAATCGGTCGACCAACGCTGGCTGGATCATTGCTGGATGGCTCATTAACACTGATTACAGGACTGGTCTCAGTAAGCCCATAGCCCTGCAGTAAAGTTAAATCCAGACCGATAAACATTTTTGCGGCATAGGTTGGTAATGCAGCGCCACCACTGACGGCTAAACGTAGTCGCCCGCCCAGACGTTGATGAAATTTGCCTACTACCAGTTTATTAAATAATGGCCATAACAGTAGAGAGGGTGACCAGTGTGATCGCCCTTGCTGATAGTGAAAGCGTTTCCAGCCGGTATTGACGGCCGATTTGAATATAAGCCGGCGAAATCTATTGGTTTCAGCCAGTTGTTTTTGCACACGATCATAAATTCGCTCAAAAATTCTTGGCACGGCAATCATAATGGTTGGCTGTACTTGTCGCATATCCTCTGCCAGCAAAGGAATGCTTCGCGAGAAAACGACTTTGGATCCCGCCATCATGGGCAAGTAATAGCCGCCAGTTCGTTCCAGAGTATGAGATAGCGGTAAGAATGACAGGAAAATATCGTCAGGCAAGATTTCAAAAAACTGCAATGACCCATGTGCCACTGACAGCATATTCTGATGGCTCAGCATAACGCCTTTCGAACGGCCAGTAGTGCCAGATGTGTAGATAATTGATGCGAGTTGATCCGGTGCGGATGGGGAGAGCACAATTTCACTATGCGTTTGATCCAACCAGTGGTTTAAAGTGGTAAAAGGCTGGTCTTTTTCCGCCGATTCTTCATTTACGATAACAATGCGTTTAAGGCTATGTTCTTCAGGTAACACGGCTTTGATAGCTGACCATTGCTTGGCACTGTTTAACAGTAATAAGCGTACATCAGCATCCTGCAGAATGTAGGCGACGTTATCAGGGCGATCATCAGGATAAAGTGGCACCACGACCAAGCCAAGACTTAATGCAGCCAAATCGAAAAAAATCCACTCTTTGCTGTTACGCAAGTTGAGTGCAACCCGATCCCCTTTACGTAAATTTTCCTGTTGCAAGGCGTTTTGCCAGAGCAAAACAGCGTCTGCAACCTGTTGCCAGCTTAAACTTTGCCAGCTTTCGCGATCACTATCAAAATACCCGTAGGCGTCTTTGTCAGGACTACGTTTTACTCGTTCACAAAACAAACCATAAAGGGTTTGTGCCTCTTGCGGTGAAATGTAATCGCTAGTAGTCATTATTAATCAAACAACCATCGTAACTGAACACCGACAATATCTACTGAATTTTTATATCGGCCAAGAAGTTGGTTTCCATTGGAATCGGTATCATCAATACTGGTGTCTTTCATGAAGATATGTGTATAGGCGGCATCCACAATAATGTTATCGCTATAGTAGTAACTTGCCCCTATGGCTAACCATGTTCGGTCGCTGTCAGGAATGCGAGGAGTACGTCGCTGAGCATTTGGGATTGGTGTTTCATCATAAGCAATCCCAGTACGCCAAGACCATCGTTCATTTGCCTGATATTCCACACCTACACCGTAGCGCATAGAGTTTTCCCAGTCTTCTTCTTTAACTGTATTTAATCCGCGAACGTCAGAATTAATACGTAACTCTTCGAAACGGTTCCACCGAGTCCAGCTGGCATCAGCCATCACAGACCATTGTGAATTCAGTTGATGGTGAAACGCAATTGAAGCTGATTCAGGCAAGGTTACGCGACCATTAACATTCCCATCTCGAAAACCTGCATCTGCAGCTTGAACACTGACATTTTCAGGAATACGAAACTCACCATCGCCGTTTAAATCATGGGTGATTTTTGAGCGATAACTTATGCCCATACGGGTAGCATCGGTAAACTGATAGGTCATGCCTAAGTTATAGCCCCAGCTCCAGTCATCGGCAGTGACTTTGACACGTCCATCGTTGCCTTGGGAGTTGCCTAAAAATGCACCAAAGTTAGCTGCCTGACTTAATTCCAAATCTATGTATTGCAGATTTACGCCAAATCCAAGTGAGAGCTTTTCTGTGGCTTTAAATGCAAGGCTGGGATTGATATTAACGGTCAATAAATCTGAGCGGATGGCATGGTAACGACCTTGCCAACTATCACCATAGTCAGTAACTAAGCCAAATGGTGCACCAACACCAATGCCCACAACAGTCGTATCATTCAGCGGATGAGCGTAATAAAAATGGGGTACCTTGGCCAGTTCACCTGCATTATTCCCATCTCCTCCAGTTAGTGGAGAGCCGTTCAGATTAGAACCGCGATCTGAAAACTCAGCTCTTGGAGCGATCAGATTCAGCCCCATATTCATTTCTTTACGGGAGAGATTTGCCAAGCCTGCTGGATTAAAAAAGATGGTGCTTGCGTCATCAGCCACTGCCGCACTGCCAGAATATGCACGGCCTAGACCAGTAATGCTTTGTTCAATTAATGCATAACCGGCTGCACCAGCAGAACTACTCGCCGCCCCGAACAAAACATAAAAACTGAATTGAGTTGAACGAGACATAGTCATGGCGGCGTTACCTAGAGAAAGTTATCAATATTAAGATGCAAAACTAGCCCATGAGTTCAAATGAAGCAAGTTTGTAATAATTAATTACGTTGAAACAAAAGATCCCAAACGCCATGACCCAGACGGTGACCACGTTGCTCAAACTTGGTTAAAGGCCGATAGTCGGGGCGGGGGATGTAATCTCCCGTTGGACTGGTATTGCTGAATTCTGAGCTGGCAGACAGATCTTGCAACATTTGCTCGGCATAATCCTGCCAGTCGGTTGCCATATGTAAGAAACCGCCAGGATGGATTTTTTGTGCCAGTATCGAAACAAAAGCTGGCTGAATAATTCGGCGTTTATGGTGGCGTTTTTTATGCCATGGATCAGGAAAATATAATTGAACGCGTTGCAGAGCATTATCAGCAACCTGGTTTTTAAGTAATTCAACCGCATCGGTGCAGGCAACGCGTAAGTTAGTCAGATTATTATCTTCAATGGCTTTTAACAGTTGGCCGACACCGGGACGATGTACCTCCACACCGATAAAATTAAGCTCAGGTTGTTGTATTGCCATTTCAACCAGTGATGCGCCATTACCAAAACCGATCTCAAATACGACAGGCGCATCTCGACCAAACAGAGTTTGCATTTCAATGAGCTGTCCATCGGCTTCGATGCCAAACTTTGGCCATAAAAGATCTAAAGCTTTTTGCTGCCCGGGAGTTAACCGACCTTCACGTTTGACAAAGCTTTTTACCTGACGGAGGCGTTTACCTTCAGTCATTTTCTGTACCTTCATATTTGTGCGACAACTCATCAATAAGTCGATGAAAAATAGCGTGACATCATACCGAAGCCCTGCTGGAAAATCCTCCTGTAAAATTTATTACCAAGCGCATTTTTGCCATTTACTGGATTGTATAGTCAGCTTTATTTGCGACTTGAGGTCAGGAAGGTTTCCCATAAACCTGCAAAATAGCTGGTTGTTAACCTTGTAATAATCTGCGATTGACAAGTTGAGTGGAGAAAATGAATCACGATAAATTGCTAATTTGAGCGGATACAGTCCCACAAACAGTGCGAAAAACACATACAAGGACTATAATGCTTTGTCTGAATATTAGTTCTGATGGATTAACGCTGCTGCAATCACGTGGCCTCGAATCCCGCTACTTCGACATTTCAAGTAAACGAAAGAGAGACTCAATTATATGGTTCATCCGGTTTTAGACTCGCTCACTAACGAAGTGATCGAACGAAGTAAAAAATCTCGCACAGCGTATCTTGCTCGTGTTGATGAAGCTGCAGGCCAAGGTCCGCATCGTTTAACCTTAGGCTGTGGCAATCTTGCACATGGTTTTGCTGCTTGTGCCGCAACGGAAAAAAGTGATTTGGCTGGTGATAAAAAGGCCAACATCGGTATTATTTCTGCATACAACGACATGTTGTCTGCGCATGAGCCATACAAAGATTTTCCACCATTAATTAAGAACGCAGCGAAAGAAGCGGGCGGCATCGCACAATTTGCCGGCGGCGTACCTGCAATGTGTGATGGTATTACCCAAGGTTATCCTGGCATGGACTTGTCCTTGTTCAGTCGTGATGTAATTGCCATGGCCACAGCAGTCGGCTTGAGCCACAACATGTTTGATGCGGCAATGATGCTGGGTGTTTGTGACAAGATCGTCCCGGGTTTATTGATCGGCGCATTGAGCTTTGGTCATTTACCGACAATCTTTGTGCCAGCGGGCCCAATGCCTAGTGGCTTACCAAATAAAGAAAAAGTACGTATCCGTCAGCTTTATGCTGAAGGAAAAGTCGGTCGCGAAGAGTTATTAAAAGCTGAATCAGAGTCTTATCACAGCCCCGGCACCTGTACTTTCTACGGTACTGCCAACAGTAACCAGATGATGGTTGAAATCATGGGGCTGCATTTGCCTGGTGGAACGTTTATCAATCCAAATACACCACTGCGTGATGAATTAACCAAAGAAGCTGCTCGTCAGGTATTGAAATTCACTGCCATGGGCAATGATTATCGTCCTATCGGCCATATGATCGATGAGAAAGCGATTTTGAACGCCATTATCGGACTGCTAGCAACGGGTGGTTCAACCAATCACACCATGCATATCGTTGCTGTAGCTCGCGCTGCGGGTATCTTGATTAACTGGGATGACTTCGATCGTTTATCACACATTGTTCCTCTGTTAAGCCGTGTATATCCAAATGGCAGCGCGGATGTGAATCATTTCCAGGCGGCTGGCGGTATGGGTGTGCTGATTCAAGAGTTGATATCAAATGGCTTATTGCACGAAGACATAATTACTGTTGGTAATGAAAAAGGCTTGAAACAATACAGCCAAGAGCCAAAATTAGTTGACGGCAAATTGATCTGGCAAGAAGGTCCTAAAGAGTCGTTAGATAAAGATGTTATTGGCTCTGTAGCGGAACCATTTGCTAAATCGGGTGGTGTACACCTTATTCAAGGCAACTTGGGTCGTGGTGTTTCCAAAGTCTCTGCTGTAGATGTACAGCATCGTGTTGTTCAAGCTCCTGCAATGGTGTTTGATGATCAAGACGACGCAGTTGCAGCATTCAAAAATGGCGAGTTAGAGAAAGACGTGATTGTGGTATTGCGCTTCCAGGGACCAAAATCCAATGGTATGCCAGAACTGCACAAACTCAGTTCACCATTAGGCGTTCTTCAAGATCGTGGTTTTAAAGTAGCTTTGGTTACTGATGGCCGTATGTCCGGTGCTTCCGGTAAAGTGCCTTCTGCAATTCAAATGTGTCCTGAGTCTGCTGATGGTGGTCCGCTGACTAGAGTGAAAGACGGCGATATCATTCATCTTGATACCGAAAAAGGCATTATGAATGTGCTGGTTGATGAAGCAGAATTTAATGCTCGTTTATCATGCATGATGGCTAATACCGAACATCATTATGGCAGTGGTCGTGAATTATTCGACAGCTTCCGTGCCGGCGTTTCTTCTGCAGAAGAAGGCGCCATTAATATGTTTAACGTTGAATAAACTATCACCAGAAATTAGGGATATCTTTTTATATGAGCAAAACGATTCACGAAATTATGCAAATCTCACCGATTGTTCCGGTGATGGTTATCAACAATGTTGAACATGCAGTGCCATTAGCTCAAGCGTTGGTTAAAGGCGGCTTAAAAGTACTGGAAATTACTCTGCGTACTGATGCCGCGCTGGAATCCATCCGTCGTATCAAAGCCGAAGTGCCTGATGCGATTGTCGGTGCCGGTACCATTATTAATATTGAAACGTTAAATGCCGCAATTGATGCCGGTGCGGAATTTATTGTCAGCCCAGGTACAACAGATACCTTGATCGAAGCTGCATTAAAAACAGGTGTGCCTCTATTACCAGGTGTTGCTAACCCAAGTGAAGCGATGCGTTTACTGGAACGCGGGATTACGGCGATGAAATTCTTCCCTGCAGAAGCAGCGGGTGGGGTGCCAATGTTGAAATCAATTGGTGCGCCGATCCCACAAATTTTGTTCTGCCCAACAGGCGGTGTTAGCCAGAAGAATGTTAAAAACTATTACAGCTTGCCAAATGTTGGCTGTGTAGGTGGTTCATGGATGTGTGCAGCGAATTTGGTTGAAGCAGAAAACTGGGATGAAATTACCCGGTTAGCGGCTGAGGCTATTGAGCTTGCGACCAACTAAAGCACTACAAGTTTAAATATTAAAACCGGGTTAGTTCGCTAACCCGGTTTTTTTATGTCCTTGGGATCTGTTGTTTTTTCTGAGTCTAGATCACGATGCCTCTTTCCAGCCAGTCTTCAATCAGCTGTCTGGCCCCTTGCGTAACAATATCGGGGTTAGGGTGCTGTAAAGCTTCAGCAATGGCTTCAGCGGCTTGTTGACCGGTCTGTCCGGCATCAAGCAAATCCAGTAATCGTGCACTGACCGGATTTAACTCGATGAACTTCACCTGATCTTCGGCATTACGATATAACAGCAGAAAAAAAGGTGTTTCCGCAGGTTGGTCTGGCAGATTGTCTGGCGCGATTGAGTGCACAGGATAATCATAGGCAAAACTCCAGCTTAAAGGCGAGCGCTGCAATGTGAGTTGCAGTATATCTTCCTGTTTATTGACTTCGCGTTTTTGAAAATCAGGGCTGGCAATACTCAATGCCAATTCAACCCATTCATAGTGTGCCAATTCGGCAATAAAAGGCATTGATGTGTACTGCTGTGGATGCTGCTCCAGATAACTGACAAACTCGCGAGCGATATCATTGAATAAGGGCGAACTGCAACGATGCTGACGAATAAAGTCTGCAGCCAGATTGTGCCAGGGCTTTTCACCGAGAATCTGTTTTAGGACCGGACAGGCACTGCTGAGGAAGCTTTCGATATTGTTATAAATCAGCCGCTGATAAATCGCCATGCGACGTGATTCGACATCAGCGGGTTCAGGTACGCCCTGCGGATCACGAAGATGTGCCGTAAATTGCTGCTGAGTCTGTTTGAAATCAGGCGCTTGCGACATGGGCAGATCGATATTGAGACTGGATATCGCGGATCTTAGCCACCTCATCAAACAAGGTACTGAGTGCGGGGATATTAAAATCACGTTCCAGCAGAGTTGGAATCACCCCATGTTGCTGGTAGGTGTGATGTAGTAATTGCCATACCGGGTCAATGACATCCGCGCCGTGTGTATCGATAATGAGATCTTCCGCTTCATTATAGTGACCAGCAATGTGCATGTAGGCGATACGTTTACTGTCTAGCGCATCAATATAGCTCTTGGCATCGTAGCCATGGTTAATGCTGTTGACGTAAACATTATTCACGTCGAGTAATAATTCACAATCGGCTCGTTGCAGAATCGCATTGATAAACTCAATTTCGTCAATTTGTCGTCCCGGAGCGGCATAATACGAGACATTCTCGATGATCAGACGACGTTGCAGAATATCCTGTACCCGGCTAATGCGATCAGCCACATAGACAACTGCTTCTTCAGTAAATGGAATAGGCATCAAATCGTAGAGATGCCCATCATCGCTGCAGTAGCTTAAATGTTCGCTATAAAGGTGAACCTGATGCTGGTCGAGAAACTGCTTTATGCGTTTTACAAAGGCTTCATCGAGCGGGGCAGGGCTACCAATAGACAGAGAGAGTCCATGACATAACATGGGAAAACGCTCGCTGAAAGCACGCAATTTTTTTCCGAGTCGACCGCCCATTTCCATCCAGTTTTCTGGAGCGACTTCAATAAAATCGATAGGCGGATGATCCAATTGCATGATCTCGTCGATAAAGCTGCGTCTTAATCCTAGACCCGCTCCTTCAACGGCATAACCTTGTGTTCTCATGCGGTGACTCTTTTTGCATTGCGATAATAAACAGACGTTTTCGATCGCAATTTGTTACAGATAAACATTATCGAAGCTCAAGGAGCTTTTGGAATTTCAAACATGGATCGATCAACACCGACATTGCCGGTTTTGGCGTCGTATAAGTACACAACCGCTTTATAATGCCCCGGTTCTGTAATCGTAGTTTTACCGCTGAACATGCCGGTCGGGCCGGTGAAATCCAATGTCACTTCATCAATGTTTTTATCATCACGCATGATGATGGCTTTAACTTCGTAGTTATCAGCCTGCCAGAGTCCATCTTTAGTGATAGGGCAGCCACACAGCAATGAAGCTTTGGTGTAAATATCCACCTGACCACCTTCCAACACACGGGTCCATGCATCCACAATAAAACCGGTCATGGTGATGATAATGCCATCGCCCAGAATATCTTTGCCGGGCACCACCCAACTGGTCACACTGGCTTCCTGATAGGCTTGCTGATAACCATAAGGCCCGATAAGTTTAAAACGTAAAAGTCGAGGTGCATCAATATCCACGTTGGCTAAAAAGCCGGCTGTTTTTTCATCTGTCTGTGGTTCACCGCGTTTTAACGGGTTTTCCATTAGCACCGCAGTATCGCCAGTTCCACCATTAATCCAGCCTTGATCGAGAATTTCACCAGTTTCGGCATCTTCAACAATCACGCGAATCCCACCGACACTGGTACCAATAAATTTCGAATCAACGGCTTTAGCACGCACCATTATCTGTGTTTCAGCGGCGATGGCTGACAAGCTGAACATCATCAGAGCGACAATTACCCAAAAACGTGTGTACATGTCTTTCCCCTCTAGGACTTATTTCTATATCTAATTATTCAGTATCATTTGATGCGGCAGACCATGCATCATAGCCTCCAATCATGGAATACACATTAGTATATCCAAGTTGCTGCAAAGTGGCCGTTGCCAACGCACTACGGCCGCCAGATTTGCAATACACCACAACCGGTCGAGTTTTATCTTGTAAATCAGGATGACTTTCGACAGAAAACTCCAACAAGCCGCGTGGAATATGTTTGGCATCAGCAATATGACCTTTGGCGAATTCATCAGGCTCACGAACATCCAGCGCGATACTGTCATCATTCAGCATCTGTTGAGCCTGCGATACACTGATTTGTTGTATCGCCGCTTTTGCCGCCTGAACCAGATCCATTGCTGTTTTTGCCATGCCATGCTCCCAAGTTAGTTAACGTTGTGACCATAGTAATCGTTAATAGTTGTCGAATAAACCAACAATATCAGGATTTGATTATATTCCGGTGCCAACCAAGCTTATAAATAGAAAAACTCATGCAGCTGAGGCAAATTTCTTTTTCTAGTTCATTCACGTATCTCGCCCCATCAGCAAGTTGCACTGTTACAATGTTTTAACTTACATCTGTTAACCCTGCTGATCTGTAACGTGTGGCTGAGTCGTGCAATATCCACGACTTGTTCCATAAGTTATAGCTGCACCTGAGACGATTATGCTGGCTTATATCATCCGTCGTATTTTGTATGCTTTTCCTATTTTGCTTGGCGTCAATGCGCTGACTTTTGCGTTGTTTTTTATGGTGAATACACCAGATGATATGGCGCGGATGCAGTTGGGCGAACGCTATATTACCGAGCAGGCGATTACCACCTGGAAGCAAGAGCGCGGCTACGATAGGGATTTGCTGTGGAATGACTCAGCAGAAGGCACTGAAAAATTCACCGATACTATTTTCTTTGATAAATCACTGGCGCTATTCAGCTTTCAGTTCGGTCAGGCAGATGATGGGCGGGATATCGGACAGGATATTAAAACCCGAATGTGGCCCAGCCTGGCAATTGCCATTCCGGTATTCGTTGTCGGTTTACTGGTCAATATTACTTTTGCATTGATGATGGTGTTTTTCCGGGCCACTTATGTGGATTTGGGCGGGGTCGTTTTGTGTGTGGTATTGATGTCGATATCCAGCCTGTTTTATATCATCGCAGGACAATTTTTAATTGGTAAAGTCATGCAGCTGGTACCGATATCCGGCTTTGGTGAAGGGCTTAATACACTTAAGTTTCTGCTATTGCCGGTAGCGATTGGTATTGTTTCCGGCATCGGTTCCGGTTCACGCTGGTATCGCACCTTATTTTTAGAAGAAATCTCCAAAGATTATGTACGCACCGCCAGAGCCAAAGGCTTATCTGAAGTTCGCGTACTGTTTCAGCATGTATTGAAAAACGCGATGATCCCGATTCTGACCGGCGCAGTAGTGGTGATTCCGACTTTATTCATGGGCAGTCTGATTCTGGAATCCTTCTTTGGCATCCCTGGCCTTGGTAGTTACACCATTGATGCAATACATGCGCAGGATTTTGCCATTGTGCGGGCCATGGTTTTCCTTGGTTCAGTTTTATATATTGTTGGGCTTTTGCTGACCGATATTTCATACACCTTTGTCGATCCACGAGTACGCATGGATGGTTGATTCAAAAATTGATATACGCGCTGGGGCATTGGAATGCCTGCTTATTAACGATGCGGCGGAAAAAGCCCAACAAACCCGGCAACTAGCGGCTGAATGTCATCAGCATGGTTACAGCATTGCTCATCAACCTCTACCGGTTCCCGTTAACCCTGGTCGGCCGGACAAACCGCAACTGGTTTCGCCACGTGATTTACCCCGTCGCCGTAATAACCAGCAAACCGGCCATACCACGCTGATCCACGCTATTTGTCATATCGAATTTAATGCGATTAATTTAGCGTTGGATGCAATTGCTCGTTTTACCAATATGCCCGACGATTTTTATCGTGACTGGCTGCAAGTGGCTGATGAAGAAGCCAAGCACTTTTCCATGTTATCAGCACACCTTCAACAAGCCGGTTATGCCTATGGTGATTTTCCAGCCCATGATGGTTTATGGGAAATGGCGCGAAAAACGCATCATGATCCATTGATTCGTATGGCCTTAGTGCCAAGAGTATTGGAGGCGAGGGGATTGGATGTGACGCCGGGCATGATGAATAAACTACGGGCCAGTGGAGATTTGGCTGCGGTAGAAATTCTTGAAGTGATTTTACGTGAAGAAATTGGTCATGTATCAATCGGCACACGTTGGTTTAATTATCTTTGTGAGCAACGTGATTTAGAGCCGACACATACTTTCACCAGCTTATTAAAAACCTATTTTAATGGTGAAATACGTGGGCCATTTCATATCGAAGCCCGCAAACAAGCGGGCTTTACCAATGCAGAACTGGATTGGCTGGAATCTAATCGTTAGCGGCTTCTGCGGTTTTGTTTTTCTTTTCCATCTCGGCTTTTTGCCGACGCGATTCTTTCGGATCAGCAATTAACGGTCGATAAATTTCAATACGGTCTTTGTGGCTCAGCGTGGCATCCATTTTACAAATTTTGCCGAAAATCCCGACTTTATCTTTTTCAATATTGATTTGTGGATAACGTTCCAAAATACCAGAGCGTTTAACCGCCTGTTCAACCGTTGTATTGTCAGGGACTTCCAATGACAAAATCACTTGCTCATCAGGCAGTGCATAGGCAACTTCGACGGTAATTAATTTGGCATTAACGGGTTCCATATATTTCCTTGGCACGAATACAAAACGCTTCAACTAATGAACCGGATATTTGGGTAAACACGGGCCCTAATGCCAAATCTAGCAGGCGCGTGGAAAATTCAAAATCCATATCCAGTTGCACCCGGCAACCTTCATTGTCGCCAATCGGACTGAATTGCCAGAAACCTTCTAAATGTCGGAAAGGGCCATCAATCAGTTCAATACGGATCGATTCGCCATGTTGCAAGGTATTGCGAGTGGAAAATTCGTGATGAATACCGCCCTTAGCAATATCCAGCGTGGCGCAGATCACCTTATCGTTTTTACTGATGATTTTACTGCCACGACACCAGGGCAGAAAACTCGGATAGGCCTCTACATCATTGACCAGATCAAACATCTGATCCGGCGTATACATTACTAGCGAACTGCGCGTAATAGTCGTCATTTAGTGTTTACATTGACCTCAAATGAAAATAATCAAAAGATGAAATCCAATACACCCGTTAAACTCACAAACACGATAAAAATCGCTATTGGTGTGACATACCGAACCAAAAAGCGCCATTCGTGATAAATCAGGTTGGATTTAATCCCCAGCTCTTCCTGAGTACTGCGTTGCGACATGATCCATCCGGCGAAAATTGCGATGAGCATTCCGCCCAAAGGCAACATGATATTGGCAGTGAGATAATCCAGCAACTCAAAGGCCGTCATGTCCTGCCAAGTCCAGTCTTTCAGAACGTTAAATGAGAACAAACTTAGCAGTCCTAGCAACCAGACCAATATACCCACCCAGATGCAGGCGTTAAGCCGTTTTATATCAAAGTTTTCCACCAACCATGTCACTACGGGTTCGACCAAGGCTATTGCTGAACTCAATGCTGCAAAAACCAACAGTAAAAAAAACATACCACCGAAAAATGCGCCATTATCCATATGGCCAAAGGCAATTGGCAGGGTTTCAAATATCAGACTTGGCCCGGCACCTGGAGCCATATTGTTGGCGAATACCAGTGGGAAAATCGCCAAACCAGCCAGAATCGCGACCGCCGTATCCATAAATGAAATTGCCAGGGAAACTTTAAAGATAGAGGTTTTTTTCGGCAGGTAAGATCCATAGACCATAATCGCTCCCATACCCAGACTAAGAGTGAAAAATGCATGGCCCATGGCGGTTAAAATGGCCTCGGTGGTGAGTTTGGAAAAGTCGGGTTTGAATAGAAAGTTTACTGCCTGATCAAAATAAACACCGGTCTGGTAGGCATATCCCACTAATACCAACAAAATCAGAAATAAAGCTGGCATTAAAAACCGCACTGATTTTTCCAGTCCACGTTGCACACCACGGCTGACAATCAGCATGGTCAGCATCATAAAAATGGTATGCCAGGCCAACAGTTTTTCAGGATCGTTAATCAGCGTCAGATGCAGGTTACGCGCACCATCTGGCGTGACACCTTCAAACACTCCAAATAATAAGCGAGGAACATAGGCCATCGCCTGACCGGCAATGACACTGTAATAAGAAAGAATTAAAAACCCGGCTAATACACCGCCAAATCCAAGATATTTCCAGAGAGAAGAGGCTTTTTCTTCTTCGGCCAGACTGGCCAGACTGTTAAACGGATTTTGTCGACCACGTCGACCAATCAGAATTTCCGCCATCATGATGGGAACACCAATGGCAAAGATACAAGCAAGATAAATTAGAACAAACGCACCGCCGCCATATTCACCGGCGATATAAGGGAATTTCCAGATATTCCCCAGGCCAACTGCTGCACCAGTGGCAGCGAGAATAAAGGCCCAGCGTGAAGTCCACTCGCCATGAACCGACTTTAACGGTCTATCCATATCTCACTCATTAAAATAAATAGCCTCGATTCTGGGCGAATTTCCTAAAATGCTCAAGCCAAGCAGTAAGACGCACATGTATAATGCCGCGATGGCCACAAAGAATAAACCTCAACAAACCGACAATACTATCGCCCGTAACCGGAAAGCGCGTCATGAATTTTTTATAGAAGAAAAATTCGAGGCGGGTTTGGTGCTGGAAGGATGGGAAGTGAAAAGCTTACGTGAAGGTAAAGCACAGCTGAGTGACAGCTATGTGCTTATCCGTAATGGCGAGGCATGGTTAGCTAATGCGTTGATCACCGCCTTGAAGACAGCATCTACTCACATCGTTCCTCAGCCACAACGCGACCGCAAATTGCTGCTGAATCGTAACGAGCTAAATAAGCTGATTGGCGCAGTTGAGCGCAAAGGTTACACCTTGATCCCTCTCAATATGTATTGGAAGCGGGGCAAAGCAAAGATAGAAATCGCTTTGGCAAAAGGCAAGCAAATGCACGACAAACGCGCCACCATGAAAGAACGTGACTGGCAACGCGATAAAGAGCGGTTATTTAAAAATATTTAATTATCGCAACAAGGAACTGTTGAATTCCGTATAATGTCTGACGTACTACAAACCTTTGGGGGCGACCTGGCTTCGACGTGGGTTACGAAACCTAAGGTGCATGCCGAGAACTCCAGTTCTTCTCGTTAAAAAGATTGGAAAAATATAGTTGCTAACGATAACAACTACGCACTAGCTGCTTAATAACCAGTGAATGCCGTTCGACCAGAGCCGTGCTTGTGCGTCTGGTATCGGGCGTCGACTCTCACAAGACCGTCTTGACGTATGCTTGGTACTGATAGACTAAAACTTAACAAGATCGCTTCATGTTTTCCCTGTTCATCGGGTAGCTTGAAGTTAAATTAATAGATGAAATAAGCATGTAGAGCTGAAGGCAGAGGATTTGCGGACGCGGGTTCGATTAGTAAAATGGTCGCCATGGGGAGTGATCTCCATTGGAAAAAGAGAGCTCATACGGTGAACGCTAAGGAACAGGGGTTCTATGCCAACGCCGTCCGGTCAATGGGAAACCAGTAAGCCGGCTAGAGACTCATAGGTTCCTAAAGAGATTCGTCTCAATGGAATACTAGGGTGGGTAGAAGATAAAACCGATACTCACAAACGCTCTCCATCTGATAGCAATATCAGATGAAGGAATAGTCCAGGCCTGAATGAAAATTCAGGAGTCACTGTCCCGCCGCCTCCACCATATATACAAAACAACCACCTTCGGGTGGTTTTTTTGTTTCTGGGTTTTGATCTTGAATTAAAGTGATTTAACTCATTATTATGCAAAGCATGTTAATCAGTTTTGAGAACCAAGGATGGCTATCTATAAAACTACTAAACAACTTACCCCACCAATTGCTGCTTACATTGCCGGACTGATAGATGGTGAAGGCACTGTCACATTATGTCGAAAACATAAAAATGAAAATCGGCAATTAGTTGTAAGCATCAGTAGCACAGAAAAATATCTTTTAGAGTATGTGCTTGAAGTGGTGGGGACAGGAAAAATCACTACAAAGAAAACGGTAAAAACGCATCATTCCCCGAGCTTCACATATGCCATTTACAATCGGCAAGCACTTAGTTTGCTTGAGCAAATATCTCCGTATTTACAAACGTATAAAAAATACCGTAGCCAACTGATACTCAAAGACTATCTGCGACTTACACCACGCAATGGAAAATACAGTGAAGAACTAAAATCAGCCAAACAAGATTTTGAAATTCAGCTGTTAAATATTCTGCCTAGATAGACATCATTTTCATTAATACGAAACAATTGATTAAGGGATATTGGCTGATTGGATTTCCCAAACTAAAGTCGGACAATCAAGAACGACTTTTAAACGGAAAGATATTTAGTAAACCTATACATCTGCACTACTCAAAACCTATTTTTGCGAACTCAACCCATAGATTCTCAAAAAAAGTGGTTTATACTCGGTAAAAAGATGAAGTTAAGAATGTTTTTTAAAATTTAATTTAACTAATAATTGAATAAAAACATTCTTCCTCATTTTGGTTTGTTAATTGATAGTCAATCCAAACTGTATTGTTAAGATTAATACAGTTAAAAATGGCCCGGAATGAACCGGATAGAAGGATTTTGCTTTGGCAGAGATTATCCCCAGTCTAAGTCGAGAAGTTTTATCCAGAATGACATCTGGTGAGAAACGGCTTGCTACACGTCTGCGAAACTTCCTAGAAGATGACTATCTTTGCTGGTATGACATTCCAATAGGAAAAAAGCGGCGCTATCCCGATTTTATAATTTTGCACCCAAGCCGAGGCTTATTGTTTCTCGAAGTAAAAGACTGGAAAGCTTCAAGCATAAAAAAGATCAGCAAAGAAACAGTGGAGTTGCTAACGATCAATGGTTTGAAAACCGTCCCAAATCCCTTCGTGCAAGTCCGCCAGTATGCCTATCAAGGAATTCGTCTATTAGAAGCGGATAAAGAATTAAGGCAGCAAGGTTCAAAGTATGACGGCAATTTAGTCACGCCATATGCTCATGGTGTCGTGTTTACCAATATCACTCGCAATCAAATAGAAGCCGCTATTCCAGCTGAATACAGAGAAAAACTACTACCTGATCATTTGATGATTTACAAAGACGAAATGACAGAGTCTGTTGATCCCGAAGAATTCCAAAAAAGACTCTGGGATATGTTCCCCTATCAGTTTCAAACCAAACTCACCTTGCCTCAAATTGATCGAATCCGGTGGCATTTATTTCCTGAAGTACGCATTTCTCAACCTAGCCAGGAAAATTTATTTGGCAGTCCTTCTAATCAACCTGATACACCTGAGGATCTGTCGACGCTGAGTGAACAGATTCCAGACATCATCCGCATAATGGATATTCAACAAGAGCAATTAGCTCGAAGCTTGGGAGAGGGGCACCGGGTTATCCATGGGGTAGCAGGTTCAGGTAAAACCTTGATACTCGGCTATCGTGCTGAATTACTCGCTAAATTGACCAACAAACCTATTCTTGTACTGTGTTTCAATATTACGCTTGCAGCAAAACTGCGAAGCTTTATGGTAAGCAAAGGCATCTCCGATAAAGTAAATGTCCATCACTTTCATGATTGGTGCAGCCAGCAATTAAAAACCTATCATGTAGATGTCCTAGCTGGGGATGAGCCCTATTGGGAACGACAAGTCATTTCAGTTATTAATGGTGTGACGGAGGAGAATATTCCTCGCGCACAGTACAGTGCTGTGATGATTGATGAAGGCCATGATTTTGAGTCAGATTGGCTAAAACTTGTTGTTCAGATGATTGATCCAGAAACTAATTCATTACTCTTACTCTATGACGATGCTCAATCAATTTATAAGAAAAAATCAAGCTTGAGCTTTAGTTTGGCTAGCACCGGGATTCAAGCCCAAGGGCGAAGTACGATTTTAAAATTAAATTATAGAAATACCCGGGAAATATTGGCGTTTGCTTATGATTTCGCCAAAGAATATTTCGGTACAAGCCACGATGATGTTGATATTCCTTTGATCCAGCCAGAAGCCGCTGGTATTCACGGTGAAAGACCCACCGTGCATTTTCTCAAACAATGGCAAGACGAAATCAGCGATACCGTAGCTTGTATAAAAAAATGGCACCAGCGGGGAGGAGAGTGGCGAGATATGGCTATTTTATTCGCTGCTAAGTATCAGGGGAAAATAATTGCTGATTCGTTACATCAACACGGAATTCCCTATTCCTGGTTAGGCTCAAAAGATACTAAACAGGCTTATAATCCGACAAAAGACAGTGTCTCGGTTTTAAGTATTCATAGTAGTAAAGGTCTCGAATTTCCTGCCGTAGTAATCGTCGGCATAAGCCAACTAAAACATGAAGACATTAATGCTGATGCCCGCTTACTTTATGTGGGCATGACCCGTGCCCAGAAACATCTACATATGACTGTTTCTCAAAAAAACCTGCTAACTGAGCGAATTCTCAAAATAGCGAGTTGATGTGAAGTTGCCAAATTCACTTTGAGTTCTGACAATCGCTGTACGAAAGGGTGACGATGACATATAAATGATCATCTCCTTGAAGTTTTGTATATGCGTAGCAAACAAGAATCTGTCGGAAAGTAATCGTTAATCATTTACGATCCATTTAAATTAATAATTATTATGAGGTCGAATACCCCATATCCATCCTGTTATAGGTAAATAATGGCTAAGTTAGTCGATTTAGATCACAAGTGGGCAACCCTAATAGGGCGTGTTTTTATTGCTTTCGGCTCAATCGAAAGGCAGACACATGAGTCACTAAAGAAATGGCTCGAAGAACAAGTCTATCCACATGTAAAGCACATGAAGCTGTCTCAAAGAATTGATCTGCTAATAGATGTCGTCAAGAAACAAAACTTTGAGCAAGAGAACATTGATTCTTTCGTGGCGGATTTAACAAAAGCCAAGACTTTGGCAAAAAAGAGAAATCTCATTGCTCATAACCCGCTCATGTTGTGCCTTTTCCAAGAGGAGACTGATTTTATTGAAGCTATCGTTTCTAATTTAAGAGATGATGTAACGATGGAATTTCATGAATTGGAGGCGCTGGCCATTTCTTCAGAGGAATTGGCTGGAAATATAATTGATGGGATGACCAAGTTCCGGCTAGAAGGCTGGGAGGGTTTACCTATAACAAGGTAAGGCAGCCGCAAATAAAAACTGCGTTTTTTGTCCGATACTTAAAGTGTTAGGTAATCGATGAGCCACGAATTCAAATGAAAGCTTTATTTATAGGTGCGGGGGCGGCGTATGACTGTGGAATGCCTCTTGTTTGGGAATTAACCGCTGAAATAAGGCGCTGGTTAACTCCCGAAAAACTTATTTCATTTAATGAAAATTGGAAGTCCCAAGGCGACGGATGGGATCACGATGTTATCTCCTGCCTTATATCTCTATTAGAAAATAAGGATTTACATTATGAGAACATCATAGGAGCGATAGAGGTAGAGTGTTCTAGAGAAAGAGATCAAAATAAGAGGCAGAGCTACCATGCAGCGCTTGGCTTTGTACTTCAAGCTGTATATGGCCTTCTGATGGAACGCCAAGTGAAAAACACGAGTTATGCATTGGCAGCCTTGGACGACTTTACCTCAATCAAAGAAATAGCCGAAAATAACAAACCTCTTTGGGTTTTCTCTCTAAATCATGATTGCATAATTGAAATGTTGGCACTCAAATCCGGCATACCATTAAAGTCAGGCTTTAATGAAGAAGTGAGTATCCCTATCAAAACTGTCGACGGCTCAATACACGATTTCCCCTTTGAGCAGTTAAGTCGCCAATCCATTGAAAGGAATCAATATGATTTCTTCGGGCACGGAGAATTTGGAATTAATCTCATCAAGCTACATGGTTCTTTAGATATATTTGGTCAAAACGACGAGCTTAACTACCTAAAAATAAAGGCAATTGATAACGACCCAGCATCCTTGTCATCACAGATTCAGCTTCTAAATCAAATCAATCAAGATATTGCTGTTCGAGATGGCGGTGTATGTACAAATGAAAATATTTACGAGGATAAAGACGGCGAAATTCAGTTTCTAAGGAAAAGCCTATTATCTGGAACTCATAAGTTCACCAAAAAATTGAGCCAGATAGCACCACCTGAATTTCTTCCCCTTTTCCAAGGTAACCTAAACTATGCTCATGAACTTATTTGTATTGGGTATAGCTTTGGGGACAAGCATATAGACGATCAGATAGTTGATTGGCTTTCCTTCTCAGCTACACGAAAGCTGACTATTGTTAATCCGGGGATCAAGGTCTGTCCTGAGAGAATGAAACATCTGTCTGGGCAGGTGGAATGCAAGCCAATTGGTGCTGTTGATTACTTTACACAGCTAAGTAATAAAAAATCTACAGTGCTTAAGAATATGTTACGAAAGGTTAGATCTTTCGCTCGTGAAAAAATCAAACGGGAGTTGATGGGGAGTGCCTAACAATTGCAGGCACGGGGAAGCTTCCTCGTTCCCACGCTCCTGCGTGGTAATGCAATTCAGCTTTTCGGCAACTTCCAATCCGGTCGAATGTAATGGCAGGTATAGCCAGTTGGATAATGTTGTAGATAATCCTGATGTTCGGATTCGGCTTCCCAAAAATCACCGACGGGTTCTACTTCTGTGACCACTTTGCCGGGCCATAAGCCTGATTGATTGACGTCTTCAATTGTCTGCTTGGCAATTTCAGCTTGTTCGTCACTGGTGTAATAAATCGCTGAACGATAACTCATGCCACGATCATTGCCTTGTTGGTTAGGTGTGGTTGGATCATGGATCTGAAAGAAAAACTCCAGTAATTGTCTGAAAGTAATCTGCTCAGGATTAAAGATGATCTCAATGCCTTCAGCATGGGTGCCATGGTTTGGATAAGTGGCATTCGGAATATCGCCGCCGGTATAGCCTACTCGCGATGAGATAACGCCCGGCAATTTACGAATCAAATCCTGCATGCCCCAGAAGCAGCCCCCGGCCAGTATGGCACGTTCAGTATTTGTCTCGCTCATTTTGTTTCGCCTAATGTTTCTGAAAACAGCTTTTTAAATTCACCATAACCCTCGATGTCGAGTTCATCCACTGGAATAAATCGTAATGAGGCTGAGTTGATGCAATAACGCATGCCACCGGCTTCTTCGGGACCATCAGGGAAGACATGACCTAAATGACTGTCACCATGCACTGAGCGTACTTCAACACGGCGCATTCCCAGACTCTCATCAAAGTTTTCGGTGACATTCTCGGTCTGCACCGGGCGGGTAAAACTCGGCCAGCCGGTGCCACTATCAAATTTATCTATTGAGGCAAACAACGGCTCACCCGATACCACATCGACGTAAAGACCGGCTTCATGATTATCCCAATAGGCATTATCAAATGGCGGTTCAGTGCCGCATTGCTGGGTCACATAATGTTGTTCAGGTGAGAGACGTTCAACGGCTTCTGCTGCTTTTTTGTATTTTGTCATGACAATCAAACCTATATAAAAAGTGTAATCGTGAAACTGTCCATGAATAAAAATGCTGATATCCAATCGGGAATTTAAGTTTTGAAATTTTTATCGATGACATACTGACCTGTCCACCTGCCAGTCGTTCCCGAATAGAAACTCAGTATATAGCTCAAAGACTACATCAGCGATGTTCTGCAACGAAAGTAATATCCGAAATGACCAAACCAGCGTTTTGTCAGATTAAACGTCTATCTCAGTCATCGTTAACATCAAGTGCCATCACTGCATCGTAAGCATTTAAATCAAGCACTGCTCTGACATTAACGACTTTTCCTTGCTGCATGGTAAAAAACCAGGCGTAACTGTTCTGGTAGTTTTCACCATTGATCAAAGTCGCCTCAGCCTCAAACAAAATGATGATTTCTTCACTGTCCTGATAAATAGCATGGACGGTAGGTTTTAATCGCGTTGCTAACCGTTGGTTAAATGGCTGAATCACCATCTTCTGGAAGTCAGATAGATTATAAGTTTTGGCTGACTCAGTCGGCCCCATAATGGTCCATTGTGCATCTGCTGTGAGTAAATCAAATGGCGATCCTATGCCCTGACTCCATTGATTAAAGGCATTTTCGACCAGTTGTTTATCATTAAGCGGCTCTGCCATCACAGAGCCACTCAATAGATAAAACCAGACAAACACCGTCAGGTACTGAAATGTTTTCATCACTACCACCAATTAAAACGCATGACCATAACTAGACACCGAGCGAATCACCAACTCATTTACATCAACATTGTCAGGTTGCGAAATCGCATATAAAACAGCATTGGCAACGGCTTCGACGTTTAAGGATGTGTTGCGAAGCTGATCAACAAATTCAGCGGCAGATTCATCAGTAATATCGTGGCCAAGTTCCGTGGTGGTGACGCCGGGGGAGAGGACGGTTACCCGCAGATTGTTGGATTCCTGACGCAAGCCTTCGCTAATAGCCCGAACAGCAAATTTACTGGCGCAGTAAACAGCACAAGAAGGACCAACTGCATGTGCTCCAGTGGAAGCGGTGTTGATAATATGCCCGCTGCCTTGCTGATCCATTATTGGTAATGCGGCAGCGATACCATTCAATACACCTTTAATATTGATGTCGATGATGCTGTTCCACTCATCGGTTTTTAACGCACGCATCGGTGCCAACGGCATAATGCCTGCGTTGTTAAACATCACATCCACCCGTCCAAATGTATCTTTGGCAAAAGTCACAAATGCATTTACCTGTTCTGCATTTGCTACATCCAATTCACGATAGGCAACCTGACCACCAGCTTGCTGGATGTCTCGGACTATGGATTCAAGGCGATCAGTACGACGTGCACCAAGCACCACGACGGCACCATTTTTAGCCAGTATTCTGGCGGTAGCTTCACCGATACCGCTGCTGGCGCCGGTGATTAAAACTACTTTATTTTCTACGTTCTTCATTGGTTATCTCCATTTGAATTTGTCTGTAAGTGAAGATTCAAATGGTAGAGGCGAAGCTGCTTATTTTGGATACACAGAGCTACAAGAAAATTGCCTATTTCTACAACTTACTGTATTTGCAAAACATCATCAGCCTATAATCAGTATCAGTAACTTATTGGGGTAATTAGAAAATGAATGAAACCCAACGCAAAGAGCTTGCGAGCCTGATTGATAAATTCTCCTCAGGGAATGGCATTCACAGCACCGTTATAACCGGCGTGAATTGCATAAAGCTCAATGAAATAAACGACCGATTGCCCAGCGTTTATACACCTTCTTTGTGCGTCATTGTGCAGGGTAAGAAACGGGTGTTACTCGAAGATGAAATCTATCAATACCAGCCTTCTGAGTATCTTGTGGCCTCTGTCGATTTACCGGTGATTGGTCAGGTGATAGAAGCGAGTAAAGACAAACCCTATCTATGTTTGCAGATTGAGTTGGATCTGCACCAACTTACCGAGTTAATGGCACAGACCCGTTTGCCGTTTAAAAACAAAATACCAAGCCAGCGTGGCATTTTTGTCGGCGATGTGGATGCGTTACTGGGGGACGGCGTATTACGACTTGCCCGGTTATTGGAAGCCCCACAGGATATTGCGTTATTAGCACCCATGATTAAACGCGAAATTCATTACCGGTTACTCAACGGCCAATATGGCGATGTCATTGCTCAAATGGCCCAAACCGGTAGTCACATGCAACGCATTTCAGAGGCGATTCAAATTCTCAAAGCCAATTACGACCAGCCAATAAAAATAGAGGATCTGGCTACCCAGGTGGGCATGAGTATTTCGTCTTTTCATAGCCACTTCAAAGCGGTCACGGCGATGAGTCCGCTGCAATATCAAAAACGATTCAGGCTGCTTGAAGCTCGAAAAATCATGATGACGGAGACGCAGGATGCTGCCAGCACGGCTTACCGGGTGGGATATGAAAGTCCGTCACAATTCAGTCGTGAATATGTACGAATGTTTGGCCATCCACCTAAACGCGATATGAGCATGTTGCTGCAGCAGAAGTCTATTGCGTGACTACATAAACTTAGCTTAACGCCTGACAATCCGCAGCCACTACCTCAATACGTCCGACATCTTCACTATTCTTGTCTGAATACACATAAACAATTTTTGCACCGGCCTGCAGAACCGGTTGCATTTCCGCATTATTACAAAGATTCGAGAGCAATTTTGGCTTGATATTCTCAAGTACTGCGGCCGAATCCATTTCTTCTATCGTCACCGTGGTCAAGGTATAAAAATAGGTGATCATATCGCCAGGGCCCGCCAACGCTTTTTCCAATCGGGTTTGATCATCAATTTTGATCGGTGCTTGGGCATTAATGAAAACTTCAGCTTCCATAAAGCCTTCTTCAATAGACTGCAATTCAGATAATTGCCGTTTACTGTCAGTTGCCGATGACGGAGCATTTCGATTGTTGAAAACAATTGCCAAAATGATAACGAGCGGTATCAAGCCGATAGCTAAAAGTAACTTCTTATTCATTATGCTGCCTAGTTGCTTTGTGAGGTAAAAATAATCCTAGCAAGCATACCGATGCATCAGTTAAATACAAAATTATCTATACGGCAACATTCCCATTCCCTCAATTAGCTGCCAATTACATCACCATCATCTTTGGTAATAAGTACGGTAGTGGAACGCGGACGTGTTTTGCCATCTGAAGCCGGATAGCTGAGTCCCGGATGTTGGATATTCACCCACATCGCTTTGTAGTCTGGGCTCCAGGTAATACCGGTAATCTCACAACCTCTGGGGCCCACCAGAAATCGTTTAATTTCCCGAGTTTCGGGATTGGCACATAACATTTGATTACAACCCATATGTTGCATCACAGGATCGTCATCATCATAGTCGGTCAGAATCCATAAACGCCCATCCTGATCAAACCCTAAACCATCAGGCGAAGAGAATATGTCACCCTCAATATTACCGACTAAATTCTTAGCAACCGGCTGACCATCAGCATTCTGTGACCCGGCTTTTTCACCTGCCACCACAAATAATTCCCAGTGAAAGGTGATAGCAGCAGGATCGGCTCGATCTTCTTGTATCTTGATAATTTGACCATGCCGGTTATCGGGGCGAGGATTGGCGGCATCGATAGAAAATTCGGTACCACGCAGGTAGTTATTTGTTAACGCTACATAGACATCGAGGTTATGCGGATTAACGGTTGCCCATTCAGGTCGATCCATAGGGGTTGCACCTAATAGGTCAGCTGCGGCACGCGCATTCACCAATACTTCAGCTTGGCTAGGGAAACCATTTTCAGCCGTTAAAGCGGAATGGCCATGCACTAGAGGCAACCAACGACCTGAACCATCATTATTGAAACGGGCAACATATAAAGTGCCACGATCCAGCATGTCACGATGTTTATTGGGTTGGGTTTTATCGAAACGTTGTTCTGGCACAAACTTATAGACATATTCTCCGCGAGTATCATCACCTGAGTAAAAAGCCATCTGCCCGCTTTCAGCCAAAGCGGGTGTCACACATTCACGACAATAACGACCAAAAGCCGTGCGTTTGATTGGCTTACTTTCAGGATCAAAAGGATCAATTTCTACTACCCAGCCAAACCGATTGGGTTCGTTAACAAAACCTTGGTAGGGAAGGGCTGCATTTGGGGTAGCATCAAAGCGTTTATCAACTGTATTCCAGCCGTAATTTTTGGCCGCTTTCCTCGTTGATAAACCGTAGCGGTGGTGTGAGACACGGGTCTGATAATCAAGTTCATCTTGATTCACAAAGTAGTTATGCCAGTTTTCTTCACAAGTCAGATATGTGCCCCAAGGGGTAAAACCATTCGAACAATTGTTGAGTGTGCCGATGATTTCCATCGCAGCGGGATCATCGACGGTTTTTAACAAGTCATGACCTGCCAATGGGCCACTTACCTGCATTGGTGTCATGGCTGATATACGGCGGTTATAAACAGAAGGGTAGACCCGTTGCCACTGACCTTGTGAATCTTTTTTCACTTCAATAATACTGACGCCATGGGCGGCTTGTTCTTTTTTTACATCATCTAAACGACGTTTACCATCAACGAAAGTAATCCCATCCTTATGCAGGGTCGGATTAACATATTCATGGTTAATCGCTAACAAGCCGCGATTATTGTCGTTGGGAAAGGCAAAAAAATGCATGCCATCGTGATTTTCACCAGACTGCTTTAACTGCTCTTGCCAACTATTTAATGCGTCTGCATTCCAATCTGTTGCACCAGTCACAACCGGGTCACCCCATGAAAAAAACGCTTTTGCCTGATAGCCATCAGCGACAACGACTTTATCGAATAAAGGATCGGTCTGTGGTTGGATGCTATTAAATCCGATAAAAGGAATATTCAGCTTAGTGTTGCCTGCGGCGAACACAAGGTTGTTTGACAAATTCAATCCGAAAAAGCCCAATGCAGCAGCATTCAAGCTGCCCTTGAGTAGTTGTCTGCGAGATATGGCAATCGCATCCAGGCTCTCAGCTTTTGTAGGATTGATGGCTATATCGTCAAACGATGAAATTTTTTGATGAAAATCATTTGAATAATGGTTAGTCATGGTGTTCTTTCTATTTAGTGAATGCGATATTCAAAAGTGTTGTGAACGTTTTGCACGGCAACAGGCTGTCCATTCACCATTCTGGGTGTGTATCGAAATGTTTTGGCGGCTTCTAATGAAGTGTTTTTAAATAACGGATGGCAATTGGCTAATACTTCGGGGGACTCGACTTCTCCCTTGGTATTGACGGTATAACGCACCGTACAATCACCTTCCAAGCCTTTACGCAAAGCGCCGCGAGGATAGTCCGGAGCTTGTTTTTCAATAGGCTTATAACGCTCAACCGAAAACGCTTCTGTATTGCTAGTGCTTTGCACAGAGTCCTGCATATCTGTCGACCGTGAAGCTGTTTCGATGGCCGTTGCTTGCTGTGCTAATGGGGGTTTAGTGCTCGGTTCAGCTGGCTGAACAATTTGTTTTTCAGGTTGTTCAACAACCTTTTTTACTGGCTCATCCAGTTTCGGTTTAACCGGTTCTGGTTTAACTTGCTTCGGTTTTGGTTTTTCTTCAACACGTTTGAAAGCCAGTTCATTTTCAACTACAGGTATTGGCTCAGGCTGTTTTTGGACGACCGGTGTTGGCTCAACCATTGGCTGAATCGGTTCTGGGACTGGTTCAACTGGTTTGATTTCGGGTGGAGCAGGCTTTGGCAGCTGCAGCATTTGAATTTTGATCGTGCTGAGTTTTGGCTCTTCCTGTTGAGCCGCCTGGGTCCACGAGTTCAATAACAAACCTGCTATAGCCAGATGAAATAAACCAACCAGCAATAATGTCGATGTATTTATTCCGGCTTTATCTGATGGCTGACCTAGATAACGGTCATCATAGAATCCTGCATCATTCATCAGGGGACTCCGTAATTAGTCCGACATCCTCGATACCCACTTTTTGCAGGGCGGCGATTGCTCTCACCACAGAAGCATAATCGGTGGCTTTGTCACCACGGATAAAGAAAAGTAAATCAGGATGCTGCAGTCTAATCTGATCAATTTTCATCACCATTTCATCCAAGGTGACAGCCTGATCAGAGCGAGACTTAACATCAACTTCAGATCCGACATTCCAGTAATAACTTCCGTCAGCCACTACCGATAAGCTCAAGATGGTTTTTTGACTATCGGTAGGTAACGCTTCGGCAGCGACTTTGGGCAGTTCCAGTTTGACGCCTTGCACCAGCAGTGGTGCTGTGACCATAAAAATGACCAACAGCACCAGCATGACGTCAATATAGGGCACCACATTCATTTCTGCTTTCAGTGCGTGTTTGGAAACAGGTTTTCTTAACATGATGAATTCACGCTACTTTAGCTAAAGGACTACGATGCATAACCCGCTGCAAGCGCGTAATAAATTCATTACCAAAATGGTAATAACGTGTACTTAACGCACCGGCACGTTTACTAAGTTGATTGTAGGCAACCACCGCTGGTATCGCCGCAAACAGACCAATTGCAGTGGCGATCAGCGCCTCAGCAATACCCGGAGCAACGGTATTTAACGTGGCTTGTTCAACTTGAGATAAACCAATAAACGAATTCATGATGCCCCATACTGTGCCAAACAGGCCGATATATGGGCTGACTGAACCGATGGTGGCTAGGTAAGAAAGGCCTTTTTCTAATTCAACTTCCTGTTCGCCAATATTCACCAACATGGCTCTTTCAACATTTTCGACAATTTCATCTTGTGGCACAGCATTCAATTGTCGATATTTTTCATATTCCAGCCAACCTGCCTGGAAAATAGCCGGTAAGGCTCGATAAGCAGCCACCTCAGACTGAGCAGCATCCATCTTGGTCATATCAGCGGTTTGTCTGAACTGTTGATGGAATTGTTTGTTTTGTTTCTCCAGACGGCCCAATACCTTGGACCGCCAGATAATTAAATACCAACTTGCCATCGAGGCCATAACCAGCGAGATCATTACTAGTTTGACCACCAAACTGGCCTCACTGACCAATCCCCACATTGTCATTTCATGCATTGTCGTGTCCATGACTGACTCCTTATTTCGTTTTAGCTGAAAGGCCCAGCTGGTCGGCGATAGCTGACCAAGGCACATATTTGAAGTTTTGATTTTCTACCGGCATACGGTTGCGTCCGTCTTGAACTACTAACATGCCTTGTTCCCATGGTTCACCAAGATTGGCACTAGTGACATCCAGGCCATCGGTTTCAGACACACCATCGATGCCTAATTCAGTATTAAAGCCAATGCGGAATACACCACGGTAAGTAAATGGGGGTAGGGCATCGAGTATTACAAAACTATCATTACCCTGACTTGAGACGACTAAATAAGCTTCATTTTCAGTTTGATATAAGGTGATGCCTTCGATATCGGCTTTTAGATGCTCACCGACTGCCATGACTTGCATTAAATCCGTTGACTTATCTGCACCGGCATCTAAAGCCCAGATCGCTTTATCTTCTTCACCAACAAATAAACGGTGATTTTTATCATCTGCTACACAGCCTTCCGGTTGTGATCCCACGCTAAATTCACGCACTTTTTTAGCATCAATATTGCTGTTATTGTCTTGCATTAGATATTGGAAAAAACGACCGTCTTTATCATTCACGATGGTGTAAATATCGCCGGCCTGATTTTTATACATACATAAGCCATAGATGTCCTGGCTGTCTGTCGCTACTTCTCCTAATTCGCTGACAACACTAGAGGTGGGGTCAATCGAAAAAACATGCAAAGAGTTATGGTCACGGTTACTGGCCACGGCCAAATCAATCGCTTTACCGTTAAACATAAATCCAGAACGCACATCGACATTATTTACTCGGCCGACGGGCAGTTTTTGTCGGGTTTTCCCCATCAAGTCATAAACTACCAAACCGCCTTGTTTATCAGTAGCTAGAACCAGGCTTTGTTGTGGATTTTGTTTGTTAACCCAGATAGCTGGATCATCTGCTGCATCACCCAAACTCGGCACTGGTTCGGTTGCCTGCTGTGATTTTACTAGCGGTATAGCATCAGCTTGTGCTGTGTCTTGATGAGCCCATGGCAAAGTGAACGTGGCTAAACCGTCATCATGTTTAACCATAATGGTTAACGTTTTATCGTTTATCCGAGCACTGATGTTTTCAGGATCAGAGAGATCCGTTAACGCAAACTCAGCCTGATGCTGCCATTTTTCATCGTTATCAAGATAGGCATGTAACTTTTTAGCCTCGGAGTCGAGCACTAATAAGCCACCGGGGACGATAGCCATTCCCATCGCACTCTCTGTAAGTTGTCCAAAGGGTTGAGTGAGCGCCACTGGTTCTCGGATCAGATCTGCCTCGGGATGCGCTTGATAGGCCCAGATGCCAACGTTTTCTTCATTGATAAACATCAGTGATTGTTTGTCATCGACCTGACAATATTCACTGTTAGGTGGTGTACTCAAGCTACGAATTAATTTAGGTTGTTCAACGGGAGAGGTGGCGTCGGCGACTAACCATTGTTCCCCATGACCTTCTTCACCTACCAGAAACAAAAAGCCATTGTGTGCTTGATCCTGGTACAGGCATACACCATCAATTTTAAATGCTGGTTGAGGTAAATAAACCGGTTTAGTCCACAGTTGTGTTGTTTTATCAAACAACGTGACCATGGCTTGTTGACGATTAGCATCAACAGTTGCAACCAATAAACCTTTATCAACCAATCGTTGGTCGATAAGGCCAAAGTTACCTTTTAACAGGCTGAGTTGTTTGCCTTGTTTATCTTCAATGGCAATGCCTTTATGTTCATAAGACACCAGTCGATCTGCCAAAGACATTATCAAAGGCTGAGTTAACAGTTGTGCAGCTTCAATCTGGCGACTGTCGTAGTTTGAAACAAGCTTTAATGAAGCATCAGCTGTGGCCGTAAAGGGTATTGCCATCATGACACAAGACGCGAGTACGGTTAGCTTAAGGTTGAATCTGTTTTTATTCATTTCATTCACTTTCAATTTTGGTTATGAATATGGTCTAAGGCCACTCTTCTCGGATAGAGTCCTAGAAGTTGGTTAAGGTGAAACCCAGCTTGATGGTCGGGCCATATTCTTCATATTGAGCGTTGTAGGAACTGTTGCGGTTGTATACATAGAAACTCTCGTCGGTGATATTTTTCACTTCGAGGCTGATTTGAGCATTTTTGGTCAGGAAGTAGCTGGCACCGAAATCAAGAAATGTCTGTGAGTCAACATATTGATCCAGGTCTTTTTTATCGATGGCGGCTACTTCGGATAAATAAGACGATTTATAATTGGCTGACAAACGCATGCTGAGTTTGTCGTTTTCCCAACCTAACATCAGATTGCCAACTTGTTTTGATTGTCCGGGAAGATCGATATTACGTTTCTGTCCAAGCCCCTCGATTTCTGCATCGGATTGACTGAAAGTCGCGTTTGCACCGAGCAATAATCCATTCCACGGAGCAGGCAACCAGCTTAGTTTTTGAGAATAGGCAAATTCGATACCATAGACTTCCGCAGAGTCTCCATTAGCAAACGTTACCGCTTCGTCAAAGTCAGCAAATAAACCCGTGCCTGAAACATCTGTTTCATATACAAAGTCTGAGATATCTTTATAGAAAACATAGGCCGAAACCGCACCAGCACGTCCCATGTAATGCTCAATACCCAAATCCAGGTTTTTCGACGTCATCGGATCTAAATCGGGATTACCAAAACTGGCTTTATCACCGCTTTCAATGGCAAAACCAGGCGCCAGCGCTTCAAAGGTCGGACGCACTACGCTATTGGTCCAAGCGGCCCGAATCTGAGTGTTATCGTTTACATAATAGCGGCCATGCAAACCAGGTAACCAATGGTGATAACTGTTTTTACTTGAAATGGATTCAAAATTATCATCTCTTATCCCGGTGCCTTTTGCCTTAAAGCGAGTGCCTTCATAGCGCAAGCCGGCAATGATGGTCCAGTCATCCAGATCCAGGGTATTCATCACATAAGCCGCGTTAATGTCTTCATTCATCACATAATCATTAATACGTGATTCTTCTTCGTTGACGTTATCGGCTTTATCTAATTTGCTCAGTAAAGCCTCAATAGCAGAACTGCTGATACCTTGGCCGAATCGGTTCAAACTGTAATCTACGTTCCCTGAACTATAAGCAGCTAGACTGGTGTCATTGGTACCGAAATCTTCGAATTCCCACGCCTGCAGGTCATTATCTTTTTCACGACGCGATAATTTACCGCCGAATTTGACTTGCGAGGCATAACCCTGCAAATCAAAGTCTCTGGCAAGGTCAAACTTAATATTTTTTTCAGTATCAGTGGTTTTTTGTTGTTCCCATTCCACGCTGTCTAATTCGAAACTGGAAGGATCATAATAATCTGAGCCCGCATTGAGCGTTGGCTTTGAAGTACTGCTATAACCAACTCCATCGAAATCCCCAACAAACTTGGCACCAGCAATGTGTCCAGGTGAATCTTCACTGGCACGGCTGTAGCCAATTTGCCCATTCAGGGTCCATAAATCGATGGTTTTTTCGCCACCAAATACATAGGATTGGATTTCTTGGGTTTCTTTACGATCTTTTAATTCTCGATAACCTTCAGCCCCGTTGCCTGACTCATTTGGGAGCAGGGGATCATCAAACTCCATACCGGCGCCATTACGTGTTTCAGTGTCGGTAAATTGGCTGAATAAAGTCCGTAAGTAATAGTTGGTATTGATATCAGCCTTATAGTCAAAGTTAACCCCAAGGCCTAAACGTTCACGGGTGATATCGTAATCACGCTGCTCTAATTCTTCTAAACGTGGGCTGCCATCAAAATCCCAGGCACCACCGGTTTCAACGTTATCTGAACCAAAATCACGTTTTTGCCAGCTGAGTGCGGCTGCAACACCGAAGTTGTCAATGCCATCGCCGATACTAAAGATATTACTGAATGCACCAGAACCTTTGGGGCTGGTTTGATCGGTATTGTCGTCATAGCTGCCTTCGGTAGAAAGGGTATAGAACAAACCATCGTGATCAAACGCCGATAAACTTCTGACATTGATTGTGCCACCGAGTGAATTGGCATCCATATCTGGTGTTGAGGTTTTGACGACAGAAAGAGATTGAATTAGCTCGCTGGGCAACACATCTAATGCGACGGCACGAGTGCCGTCCTCAGGGGAAGGGATATTAGTGCCGTTAATGGTGACCGCATTTAATTCCGGGGCTAAACCGCGTACCGAAACGAAGCGACCTTCACCTTGATCATTTTCAACGGAAACCCCAGGTAACCTTTGCAAAGCTTCGGCAGCATTATCATCTGGCAACTGACCAATACCATCTGCGTGAACCACGCTTTCAATACTGTTTGAATTACGCTGTTCAGTGAGTGCTTTATCAATCTGTACAGCTTGACCGAAAACCTGCACCTTTTCCATATTGAGTTCATCAGCAGCGTGAACACCGTTACTGAGAACGCTCGCGATGCTTAAAGCAATCAGGCTAAGTTTATGCTTTGGCCGCTCTTTGGTTTCTACAGTTAATTTCATAACATACCCTTGTCGTCATAGTGGTGGATGGCGGCAAGTCTATGGAGGCTAAATGACAAATCTGTGACAGTGAAAAATAAAAATATTCTAAATCAATGGTTTAGGAGCCATCTTTGGACGGTTTAGAGCTGATATGACTTGGCAAAATTTGGATTTGAAAGAAATTTTTTCTTAGAGTATCGATTTAATAGTTAATAAAATCAGCCAATTATGTGAGTTTAGCCAAAGCAAACTCCTCTCTGGATAGCAAAATAAATTAACTTTTTGTGAGCTGATTTGACTGCAAGAAATGTAATAAGACTGTCATTTTTCTAGCGTACTGTCGCCGAAACTATCTTGACAACATCGCAGAAGAATCGGCTAAATCAATGAAAAAAAGAGCTTTTTTACAATCAGAATATTTTTATGGCTTGTCCATTGCCATTGTAATGGGGTTGGTCATCATGAGTGTTTGGGGGGACGTTAAACCCATTAGTGAAGTGGATTGGCTTGATGTGTTTTCAGAAGGCGGTCTGGTCGTTTTGGCTTTATTCTGGCTGTCTTTACTGATACGCAGCCGTCCTGCAGGCCGTGTCACACAGTTGCTTGCCTTGGGGTTGTGCGCCATTGTGTTTTCATGGTCAATGGATGTCGCGGATGAGTTCATTCGTATGCCCTCTACACTGATATGGCAGAACTGGTTAGAAAGTTTGCCTATTCCCATAGCGTTGGTGTTACTAAGTATTGGTATTTACCATTGGCATCAGGAAGAAATCGCCATTACTGCCCAAATGGTAAAGCGTGAACGCTATTTTCGTGAGTACCGCTTATTCGACAAACTGATTCCGGTTGGTGGCGCGGGCTACCTGAAAAAACAGTTAAAGCTGTCTTTAGCCGAAAGTAAAAAACTCCAGCAACCACTAGCGCTTATAGCGGTAGATCTGGATAACTTTAATTCAGTCAATCGCCTTTATGGGGCTGAAGAAAGTGACCATATATTGCAGCTTATTTGTCAGCTATTACTGCTGAACCTGAGAGATGATGATCTGATTTGCCGTTTGGCCGGGGATCGTTTTGTAGTGTTGCTGCACAATACTTCCGAGTATGAAGCACAGCAGCTGAGTCTTGATTTACAAAATGCCGTGGCCAGTTTTGCCTATCGAACCCGACAGCTTCATCAACGTGTATACCTCTCAGCCACAGTCGCCACCACGATGGCTAATACAGATAATTCTGATTCGCTTATCAAACGTTTGAATCTTGAGATCAGCAACCTCAAACAGCATCCATCAAACGCTATATAAAAGCATGTCATCGCTCAAAAAAACACTTGGCTATGAGATAGATAGCGCGTCTATCCCCACGCATTATCAACCGGCTGTACTGGTTGAACTTGCGTTATCGCGTGAGATTGATAATAGACAACTGCTAAGAAGTACTCGCATACAGCTCGAAGATTTCGAATTAGCTGAAAAACGTATCAGCCCGGAACAATTTCTGACATTAATCAGTAACTGCCAAAAATTAGTCGATGCCGATGACACCAGCTTTTTGTATGGCCAACGATTGTGGCCGGGCTTTTTTGGTGCAGCGAGTCAGGCATTGCAGCTGGTCAGTAGTCTGCGTCAGGCAATAGAATTACTGTGTGAATTCCATGCGATTTTATCGCCGTTGTATACACCACGTTTTTATGAAAATGAAGAAGAACTGTTTCTTTTCTGGCAAGACAGCACCGGTAGCAGGACACAACAACAGTTTCTTATTGAAGCACATATGACGGCCTTTATATCGCTGGTAGCCTGGTTATCAAAAGAAAAAATGCCGTGGAGCTGCGAGTTTACCTATCCGGAACCAACTTATATTGAGCAATATTGGGTCAACCTGGGACAAAATCTGTCATTCAATCAGCAGATGAACTGCATGCGACTGCCCATTCAGTTTCTGGATAAGAAATGGCCAAATGCTTCACAACTGAGTATTCATGGGGCGATAAAAGAAACCCATAAACAACTGTTAACGCTACACAGCCCACAAAGCTTTATTGATCAGCTTTATGACCACATTCAAAGCAACATCACCAAACCACTTAATCTGGAAATTGTCTCAGCAGCGTTCGGAATTAGCCCGGCTTCAATGAAACGGAAGCTGAAAAAACACAATACCAGTTTCCAGCAGCAAATCGACCTGGCCCGTAAAAACACCGCCATATATCTGTTTCAGGTTAAACACTTTAATAACCAGCAAATCGCCGAATATCTTCGCTTCAATGATATGAATAACTATCGTCGTGCTTTTAAACGCTGGACAGGAATATCGCCATATAACTTATTCTGAATTGCCAGCAGATTGTTAACCTGCCAACTGGGCAAAAAGACCTAAATTAATCAATCGTTTTATTAACTTTTACAAGGAAAAATAATGAAATTACTGTCCAGACTAATTTTAAGCACCGCCTTGCTGCTAAGTGTGGTTTTTAACACTGGCTGCAGCACAGAGCCAGATAACACTAAGGCACTGAGCTTTGTAGTATTGGGCGATGCAGAGCCAAAGCCTGAAGCAAAGTTTCCACACATGGCAGCAGCAATAGCAGATATTAATCAGCTTATTCCAAGCTTGGATCTTGAATTTGCAGTTGGGGTGGGTGATATCGCTCACAAAGGCACTATGCTGCAATATGAGCAGGCCACACCGGTATTACAAGCGCTGAATCTACCGTTTTATCCAATTATGGGTAACGAAGAGTACGGCAGTACTACCGAGCGCTTTCTGACCTTTGCTAACTTGTGGAACCAAGGAAAAACCAGCATCGACAGTATCCGCTATACAAAGGAATTTGACAGTGTCGCCTTGGTTTTTGCCTCGCCAGATTTTGGCCGCGACTTTAACGACGAAGGCATTGACTGGTTAAAAAATGAAGTCGCCCGACTGTCACCAAAACCAGTAATGTTAGTGGTGCATGGTGCCCAACAAGGTGTGTTTAAAGAAAACGCCGACAAAGGCATCAGCCACCCAGGCTTTGTAACAGAAGTCATTAGCCAACCAAATGTTCGTGCCGTAATCTCAGGCGATTTACATATGGATATGCCGCGGGTAAACCATTCTTTAGAATTAAACGGCGTGCATTATGTACATATCCCAGCCTTGGAACGTACAAAAATTCCAGATGAAAGCCACCATGTAGCGATGTATCGAGTTTTTAGTGTTATGCAGGATGGCAGTGTCGTGGTTGATACCTATCAAACAGGGAATCTGGAGCCATTAGCGGATTATCAATATCGCTTTACGCTCTAACAAGCAACATCTGCAGTTGTTATTCACCTGAGCATATATGCCTCTCGCCTTGAGACTATGCCAATGTATGAAGTGGATTCCCACGGAGGGCCGTAGGAACCAGTATTAGTTAGAAAACTTAGCGTGACTGCATCCGCTCAATGGTGGTTGTCAGTACACGTTTCATTTTATCGGTCGCGCCGGTAAAAGCTTGTTTGATGGTCGCGGCATCATGGGTAACCACATTGGGTTGAAGGCCTTCTATCCGGGCTTCAATCAGACAACGGATGTCATCAGCACCGCCACGGTTTTCACTGTTTTGATCACTTAAATGCACTTCAACACGAGTAACGTGTTCATCGAATCGTTTTAGAGAATGCTGTAACTCCTCACGAATAGAGTCTGTAAGCGTGTCATCACCTGGAATGTGGCGATCGGTATTCACTTGAATTTGCATGTAACCTCCGTTGGGTGAAATAAAACATCTAAAACTATGACAATGTGAACTGGCAAACATTCATCATTAATAATCAAAACGCATAAGCCACTATAAACCCAATTACTTTGAAGGCCTTTAACCCAAAGCAAGCCGTCCCATAGCCCACCTTGTTAGACTCAGTGAGTGATTTTCTAATCGGAATCGGTTGGAAGCGAAATCTATCTTAATGATTATCAGGAGTACGCTATGCAATATCCTTATGTGTATGGAACTTTAATTGGCGTGTTGGCCGTGAGTTTGAGTGGTTGTGGCGATACCGCTAAGGTACCTCCGCAAGCAGATTATGGTCCTGAGCCGACCTTGGTTGCTCCTAAACAGGGCTTGTTACCCACGCTGAAAATTGCTCCGGCCAAAGGTTGGCCGATTGATGGCGAACCCATTGCAGCAGATGGCTTAAAGGTAAACCGGTTTGCTATGGATCTGGATCATCCACGATGGATTTATGTATTGCCCAATGGCGATGTATTGGTTGCCGAATCAAATGCACCTGAAAGCGAAAAACCTGACACAGGTATTAAAGATTGGGTGAAAGGCTTGGTGATGAAACGCGCCGGAGCTGCTGTTCCGAGCGCGATCGGATTACGTTATTGCGTGATGAGGATGGCGATGGTGTAGCTGAAACACGTCATGTATTTCTTGAAAACCTGCATTCACCGTTTGGCATGGAGTTGATTGGCAATGATTTTTATGTTGCCAATGCCGATGCGATTGTGCGTTTTCCTTATGAAGAAGGGCAGACTGAAATTACTGCTGAGCCTGAGCATGTAACTGATTTGCCAGGTGGGCCGATTAATCATCATTGGACCAAAAATATTATCGCCAATGAAGATGGCACATTAATTTACGCCACGGTGGGTTCCAACAGTAATATTGCAGAATATGGCATGGAGAACGAAGAGAATCGTGCTGCGATTTTAGAGGTCAATCCTGAGACTGGCGAAAAACGACTTTTTGCATCGGGTTTGCGTAATCCTAACGGTTTAGCCTGGCAGCCTGAAAGTGGAGAGCTGTGGACCACCGTTAATGAACGCGATGAACTCGGCAGTGATCTGGTGCCGGATTATATGACCTCGGTACAAGATGGTGGCTTTTACGGCTGGCCTTATAGCTACTATGGTCAGATAGTCGATACGCGAGTCGAGCCACCAAGACCCGATTTGGTCGAGAAATCTATCAAACCGGATTATGCATTAGGTGCTCATACTGCCGTATTAGGCTTGGCTTTTTATCAAGCGGACTTACTCGATGAAAAATATCAAAACGGCGCGTTTATCGGTCAACATGGTTCGTGGAACAGAAAACCGTTAAGTGGTTATAAAGTGATCTTTGTGCCGTTTAAAGATGGTGAACCGGACGGTATGCCACAAGATATTCTGACTGGATTTGTTGACGGTAATGGCGATGCTATGGGCCGTCCGGTAGGTGTCGTTGTCGATAAACAAGGCGGCATTTTGGTTGCTGATGATGTCGGTAATACCATCTGGCGTGTGAGCCCGGAAACTGAGTAATTTAGTTTGACCTATTCGGTCTGGTTCCCACGCTCCAGCGTGGGAATTTAAACAGGTTTGAGAAATTTTTAAATAATGAAGCGTTTTTGAATTTGTTCAGCGGTAGTTCAGTTTCATAGGTCTATAACGGAATCGTGGCTATTAAGTTAGCTCTCACCGAATTTAACGGAGTCATCCTATGAACAGATTAAAGACGTTTCTCTCTATCAGTGCGTTAAGCCTTGCCAGTTCCGTCAGTGTGGCCGTAGCTGAAAATAAAGAGTTTGAGCACAAAAAAGTAGACAATTTGTCGACTGCCATCGTTGATAGTCAGCAAAATAATACGCAACCAACCGATGCGATTTTCTGCAAAGATACATCAGATAAATAAAACCAGATTCAACAACCGTTACCGATAGCGCAAGTTATCGGTAACGGTTTTTTATTGCCTCAATATAATCAAACTTTCATGAGTAGATTTTGATTAGCCATTAGGGTGCGTTACTCGTTATCCTATACGACCAATTTACTGACCCGTTTCTTATCTCATGTCACATATTCTGCTCGACAAAACGCATCCTCCCATTATTCAGGCCGCCATTAATTTAGGTGATTGGCTTTTAAGTCTGGAAAACTTAACAGATGAAGATAAAGCTGCAATCAAGTCAGTGCAGTATGCGTTGAAGAAACTGCCGGAAATTGATGATGATATTTTGGCGATGTATGGTTTCAGTATCGAACGAGGTGATGCCGATAATGGTTTGGTGCGGGGATGGGATATCTCACTGGAATACAGTGCTAACGATCCAGAGCAGCAAGGTGGCTTAGAGATTTTTAGTTCGTATATTCCGCTGCCAGAAACGACTGATCCAACCGTATTAGCAGAAAAGAAACAGCGCGAAGTGTATTTCCACTGGCCGATTGGCGATATCTGCAGTTTTATCAAAGCCGAACAGGCACAACAGTGGATTGATGATGTCAGTCAGCCGTTGCAATTTATCGAAGCCGGTGATCGGTTACGGATTGAGATTGTGTATCAGCAATTTTATACAGAGCACGAATACCCGTTGAGTTGAATCCAACATCAAACTCTGCTGCCTAGTTAAGGCAACAGAGTTTGCTGATATTGAAATGGTTTTAATGTCGGTAAATAGCGGCTAGACCAGTTTTACCGGGCATTTGATCTGGCGGCAAAATCCATACTTCACCGCCCATTTTTTCCACAAGCTCACCCAAATCGTCCAAGACATCATCGACTTCAGGATGACTGAGTTCGGCAGTTTTCACTTCGCCTGTTTCGGGATCCAGCCGGCCTTCAATGTGATGACCTTCTTCAATCATTAAAGTATCGACACGTCCGCTAGCGGCGGCAACTGCGACTTGGCGAAGATTATCATCGCCAAGTTGATGGGCTTTTGCCTCAGAAAAAGCTTCGGCTAAAGCGGCTTGACGCGCTAGGTGCTGAGGTTCAACGATTTCCCAGATCCGTTTGCGTAATTCATCCAGCGTAAAACCATCGGCATTTGCAGCCAGACCATCTTCCATCAAAAACGGGTTATGGCTGACCTTGTGAAACAAATGATGATGTTCTGTTACCGATGCCAAAATCAGCGGCAATTGTGATTTTTTGGAAAAATGCTCGTGTACCTGACGATCGACAAAGCGGAAAAAACGCTCATCATCAACATCCAGTGCGTCTTTGCGACCGCCGTGACCATGATGCATTGAACCTTTCATGGCACCAACACCACCGTATGAGGAAACCGAATGACGCGGATCGGTTAAATCATCTCCCAAAGCTTCTTGAATGGTTTGAGGGATATCGTCAGCAATTTCAATTTCATCCAGCGTATCGCGACTGCCTTCAAATAAACGGAATTTATCTCGACTCAGGGCTAAGACCTGATAGCGATCTACTGATTGCAAGAAGCGGCGTAATGGTTTGATATGGAAGCTGTCTGCTGCGACTGCCAGTTCTGGCATGGATTGCTGCAACAAATAAACACGGAAAAAGCCTAGTGCGGCAAACACGGCCAGCCCATCCTGAGTGTAATTCCAAAACAATGGATCGCGAGCCAGTTTTTCAAACGGCTCAAGCAGTTTTTTGATTTCAGTGGCTGAGTATTGTTGTTGTAATGACTTATCCAATACTTTAACGAGATTACGAAAGCGGATAGGGTCCTGCTGGTTATCCGGCATCGAGCGGTGAGTGGGCTGAAATAAAGACAAACATGGTGCATCGTGTGATGTAGTTAATTCAGCTAATGATTCTATGGTGAGTCTATCGGTCATGACTTCTCCTAAAGCGTACGTGTTAGGTTTGGGTCTGAAATGTGCAGAGATGGGACAACTTAGAGATTTGGCGAATGCCAATAAGTTGACTCCATCCTAACAACTGCAGAGGCACACTTCAAGCTGAAAAAAGCTTTATTCCAGATTAAAATAAAATTTAATTTAATTTCTAGAAAAACAAATTAATAATTTGTTATTTAAGAAGATTTTCTTCTTTTGATGTGCTTATTTCTTTGGCGACCTGCTTGGTGATGGTTGAATCAGTTGCAATATCAACTGTCGCAGAACTGGCCGTAACGGCAGGCTGAATCGTGGGTTGTGGAAGATCGGGTGGAGCCTTTTCTTCCTTCTCTGCAGACTCGATTGGCTCGGCTAATTGAACACGCTTAATGGGTTCGGACATATTGATTGCAGCATTATCAAAACCGATTTTTACCAGTCGAATGGCTTCACTACGTGCTTTGGCAAAATCACTTTCATGCTGATTTATCCAGGCGGTAAACGTTAAATCGACCATGCTCTCTCGTAATTCTGCAATCAACACTTGTGGAGCGGGTTCGGCCAACAGCCCTGGCATTTGTTGCAGAATCGTCAAACCAAGTCGACGAGTCGTACTGAGATCGACATTCGCAGAGATAGTGATGTTAAATTCAAAACGACGTAGCGGATTGCGTGAGAAATTGGTCATCACAGAAGTAATCATCGTACTGTTTGGAATGCGTAAATGATTGCCATCACCGGTCATTAGCACCGTATCGCGAGAGGTCAGGCGAACTACATTGCCAGTAAATTCACCTATTTTGATGGCATCGCCGATGCTGAAAGGATTGCGAGCACTAAGCAAAACGCCCGCCAGATAATTTTCGACAATATTGCGAAAAGCAAAACCCACGGCAAGGCCAAAAACACCGGCTACACCGAGTAAAGCTCCGACCAGGGCTGTCGCATCAAGGATCTGTAAGGCAATAAGAAAACCAATCCCGACAATCAGGATACGAATAATCCGTTCACCCAGATCTGCCGCCAATTCGGTAAAACCCAGCCGGTGCAGCCATGTGCCACGATTGCCCGCCCATTGACCAATCAACCAGAAAACAATGATGGTGAGAATTGCCACCAGCACAATCGGCAAACTGCGGATCAGCGAATTGAACATCTCCTGAATTTTTTGCGTGGTCGGTTGAACACGGGTGGAAATGTCCATTTGTTCGCTGAGCAGATTTTGCACATAGATAACACCTTCAACCCGACTGGCCAGCGCTACCAGATCACGTCCGGCACGAGCACTGGGAACACTGCCGCTCAAAATAACAACACCGGAACTGACCTGCACCTCAACGTCTTCATAACTTTCTATAACATCGAGAATGTCAGTCAAACGCGATTCAATAGCCTGATCTTGAGGAACATCAGTAACCTGGATTTCGGCACCAGGGTCGACTAATTCCTGACTGTGAATACTGGGTAGCCAAAGAAGCGTGATTATGAATACTATGAGAGGGTAATGCATTTACAGTCTCCAATGCCTGAGTGTCTTCAAACATACACAAATTCAGATGAAAGAATAGTGTTAGATCGCTTTACTGATTCATTTTTTTCAGTTTGAACCCATGTTATATACAGCTGCCTGGCACTGGTTGAACATACGTTTTTTTGATGTCCTGAACAGTTACTTAGTGTGCACATCAAATTTGTGCATCTCAATAATGGAAGTTAATTCGCTTGGAAAGATTCAAACAACTGGGTTCGCGTTTAGTAAATTCAAAGCATATGTTGTGGGGTGTGGCTTTTGCTTCTTTCATGGAGTCGCTGATTGTGCCGATTCCGTTGGAAACGATTCTGATTCCTTTGATGCAGGCTCGCCGGGAAATGCTCTGGGCGATTAGTGCTATGGCGTTATTGGGTTGCATGGTTGGAGCGGCGTTGGGATATGCGATTGGCTATTTTGTGTTTGGTCTGATCGGAGAGCAAATTATTGCTCTGCTGTCGACGCCAGAGCAATTTGAATCTATTCGCCAGCAAATTCATTTACATGGTTTCTGGTATGTTTTGAGTGTGGGCATCACGCCGATTCCATTTCAGATTGCCATGCTGGCGGCCGGGGCGACCGGCTATGCATTTTTGCTCTATATGCTGGCGACCAGCATTTCGCGTGGCTTGCGTTATTTTGGGCTTGGTTTGCTGGTGTGTCTGTTTGGTAATCAGGCGCAAAATTTGTTTGAAGAACACAAAATCGGTGCATCCATTTTTATTATTTTGTTGATTGGCCTTATCTGGAGCGTGTTGTTATTTAGCTAGTGAATTTTTCCTTGCTTGCATGGGAAGCGATTCGTACACTTGATTAACTGTTTCAATTAATCAAGTGGTTTATGACAACTCGCTCAAATGCTCATGGTGGTCGTCGCGTTGGTGCCGGACGCAAAAAAGGTACGGTGATCAAAGAACCAACTGCGGTAATGCGTATTCCTCAAAGTCAAAAGCCAATCATTGCTGATTTTCTGGCCACCTATCGACTTAATCAGTCCACCGATAAGCAAACTAATCATTTAGCAGACCAGCCCACGGTATTTGAACGCCCGGTTGTTGCACCAGCTAAACGCAGCTGGCCATTATTCAGTTCTAAAGTCGCGGCAGGTTTTCCTTCTCCTGCAGATGAACATGTCGAAAGACGCTTGGATCCCAATGAGTTTCTGATTGATGACGAAGAGGCAACTTTTTTTGTCACCATTCAGGGCTATTCAATGATTGATAGCGGTTTATTGCCCGGCGATAAAGCCGTGGTGGATCGTTCTAAAACTGCCAGCATTGGCGATATTGTTCTGGCCGTAGTCGATGGCGAATTTACCATTAAACTGCTGGCGAAAACCAAACAGGGTGGGCCAAGATTATTGCCGTCCAATCAGTCAGGTGAATATCAGCCGATTGAAATTAAAGACGGTATGCAGTTTGAAATCTGGGGTGTGGTCACCGGTTCGTTTCGGCGGTTTAAATAACATGTCTCGCAGTATCGCGCTGATCGACGTCAATAACTTTTACGTTTCCTGCGAGCGGGTTTTTAACCCAAAGCTGATCGGAAAACCAGTAGTGGTACTCAGCAATAATGATGGTTGTGCTGTGGCGAGAAGTAACGAAGCCAAACTGCATATTCCGATGGGGGCACCGTGGTTTAAGTTTCAGCAAATAGCGAATGAGCAACATATAGTCGCTTTATCATCCAATTATGCGTTGTATGCCGATATGAGTAATCGGGTGATGCGAATTCTCAATCAGTTTTCGCCGGATCAGGAAGTGTATTCGATTGATGAATGTTTTCTGGATCTGAGCGGTTTCCAGCATCTTGATTTACTGCAATATGGGCAGCAGATTCGTCATCGGGTAGGGCAATGGACTGGATTGCCGGTCAGTGTCGGTATCGGTGCCAGTAAAACGCTGGCTAAGCTGGCCAATCACTGTGCCAAAAAACGGGCTGAATTTGATGGGGTCTGTGATTTTAATCAGTTAAGTCCTGAACAACTTAACCATTTACTTGCCGATCTGGATGTCGGTGAGGTGTGGGGCGTTGGCCGTAAACTGGCAGTGAAGCTGAAAACGCAGGGCATTCACAGCGTTTTGGATTTAAAACAAGCCAATGCTGAAACCCTGCGGCGCCAATACAGTGTGGTGATGGAAAAAATCGTACGTGAACTCAACGGTATCAGCTGTCTGGAGCTGGAATATGCCATCAGTGACAAAAAGCAGATATTGAGTTCGAGAAGTTTTGGTATTCCGGTGACTGATATGAACAGTCTGGCCGAGTCCATCAGTCTGTATACCAGCCGTGCGGCAATGAAACTACGTCGACAGCACTCGGTGGCAAGGATTATTCAGGTTTACATTCGCTGCAGTCCTTATCGCAGTGGAGACGCTTTTTACGGCAATAGTTTGATGGCGGCGTTACCGATGGCTACTGATGACACCAGAGTGTTAGTTAAACATGCGCTCGCTGCGCTGAAACGAATGTATCGCCCCGGATTTAACTATGCCAAAGCCGGCATTATGCTCACCGAACTGCAGCCGAAAAGTGGGCAGCAGCAGGACTTGTTTGCGCCGAATCAGGATGCCAAATCCGGACAGTTGATGACGGTGATGGATATCATTAATAACACGATGGGCAGAGACACGTTACAGCTGGCCAATCAGGGCTTTAAACGCCCGTGGAAAATGAAGCAGGAACATAAAAGCCCGAGTTATACGACAAAGTGGGAGGATGTGTTAACTGTCAGCTAAGTAAAAGATTTTTAAAAACTTTTTATTGGCAATCTAAAAAAACTAAACACATGCCAATAAACAAAGGCGAGTATGCTGATTGGTATCGCGCCAGATATGTTTTGGCCGAACTCAGAGATAACTATTATGAACATTATTCGTCAAACATCATTTATCGCCCTTTTAGCTACAGCTATGCTGGTAACAGCCGGTTGCGGCAATATGTCCAGCCGCGATAAGAACACAGCAGCAGGCGCAGGTATTGGTGCCGTGGGCGGTGCCATCTTAACCGGTGGCAGCGCAGTCGGTACTGTTGGTGGTGCTGCAGTAGGCGGCGTAATTGGTAATCAAGTCGGTAAAGATTAATTACCAGAAAGTAACAAAGCAAAAGCCCCGTCAGTGATGACGGGGCTTTTTTGTTTTAGACCGTGTGAAATACAGCGGATAAAACAGTTTTCTCTTAAAATTGCCTGTGCAGACGAACTCACCGATAAATTGTGTTCATCCGTTTAAATAATTACTAATGTCGGCCACAAGGAAAAAAGAATGCCGTTGCCAGATATATTGGTGTTAAGCGTTTTTTTAATAGTTTATTACGTGATGGCGGTCGGTAAATTGCCTGGGCTGAGTGCCGATCGTACGGGCATTGCCATGGCTGGTGCATTTATGTTGATCGCCCTCGGTGCGGTGGGAGTCAACGAGCTACCGGAAATTATCGAGTTTCCAACCTTATTAATGCTATTTGTTTTAATGCTCTTGGCAGCCCATTTTGCAGCAGCGAATAGCTTTAATGTCTTAAGCCAATGGTTAAGTTATCGAGCCGATAGACCAAAGCTATTGTTAGCTGGCGTAGTGATAAGCGGCGGTGGGTTATCGATGGTATTGGTTAACGATATCGTGGTATTCGCCTTTACACCGGTATTGTGCATGGCATTAATGCGTCAGGGCCTGGATCCACGTCCTTATTTGTTGGCGCTGGCCGGGGCTGCAAATGCTGGCTCAGCGGTCAGTTTGATTGGCAATCCACAAAATATTCTTATCGGCAGTGTGGGGGCTTTGTCCATTCACGACTATTTTCTATTAACCATCGTGCCTGTGTTGCTTGCGTTAGGAGTCGTGTATGCAGTGGTGAATCGAGTGTGGTGTAATCAGTTACAGCAAGCCACGACTATTCGCTACTGGGAAGATGATCACACTGCCGATCGCTGGCTGTTTATCAAAAGCCTGTTAGCCACAATGATATTAATTGTGCTGTTGATTTTGTTTTCTGAGTTTCGTTATCAAATTGCACTTGGCGTAGTGCTGTTTCTATTATTGGGTCGAGTTATTAAAACCGATAGATTGCTTAGAGAAGTAGATCTGCCATTGTTGGTATTAATCGCATCATTATTTGTGGTGACGGCGGCGTTCAGTGCGTTGCCAATGACAGGTTCAGCAGTGAGTTATCTGGAAACACAGGGTTGGCTACCGGATAGACTGGCCGTGTTAATTCCATTTTCATTAATTGCCAGCAACACAATTGGCAATGTGCCTGCTGTGATGTTGTTATTGGGGGTAACAGAAAACCTTTCGGTTATTACCTTACAAGGGTTAGCGTTGTTTTCAACCCTTGCCGGCAACCTTTTATTGACCGGTAGTTTGGCCAATATCATTGTCGCCGAACGTGCATCGAGTCAGGGAGTAAAACTCGGATTTATGGACTTTATGCGGGTAGGTATTCCCATCACTGTTCTCAGCATGGTTCCAGCCGCCCTCTGGTTTAGCTGGGCGACCGGAATGCCTTGGTGAGTTTTATTTAACCCGCATATCGTTTTTTACCGATTTCACGCCGGCAACGCCGCGTGTCACAACAACAGCCCGGTCAATATCTGCCTGTGAACTGACAAAGCCACTTAGTTGAACAACACCTTTAAAGGTTTCAACGTTGATTTCGGCGACTTTCAGAGTTTCTTCATTGAGGATGGCCGCTTTAACTTTGGCGGTAATCACACTGTCATCAATATATTCGCCAGTACCGGATTGAGTGGATGTAGAAGCACAACCACTGATTGACAGTGCTGCCATCAGCGGAAGGGCTAACAGTGTGATAAATAGCATTGATTTAGTAATAGATTTCATAATATTTGTCCAGAAAAGTCGTTTAAAACTGGCTTGATCATTAAAGTAGATGCCTAACGACATTAAGGCTTAACTTTTCCAGTGTGCGGAGAGCCGGAATAATAAAATTGATTCGGCCCGCTTTGTTTAGCGAGATACATATATCTATCAGCACATGTCATTAGGGTCGTGGCATCCAAGCCGTCATCAGGATAAACACTGATACCGATACTGGCGGCTAAGGTAATGTCGTTGTCATTTACACGCTGCGGCACGGCAATAGCTGAAAGAATTTGCCTGGCGACGAGAGTGGCATCTTCCGGCAATTCTATTTCGCCCAATAAAATCAGAAACTCATCACCGCTACGCCGGCAAACAATGTCTGTAACTCGGATACATTTAGTGACACGATCGGCAACCGATTTTAATAAATCATCACCAGTTAAATGACCGAAGCTATCATTTATTTTTTTGAAATCATCCATATCTAAAAACAGTATCGCCACTCGTTTGTTATGCCGGTACGCCATACCAATCGATTGTGATAGAAGTTCGGTAAACAGAGCCATATTAGGCAAGCCGGTCAGATGGTCATACCATGCCAGGCGGTTGGTCTTTTCCATCATCGCAGCAGACTTGGTGACATCGTGAAACACAATAACAGCACCTGAGACTTGTTGATCACGGTTATGAATAGGTGCGGCCGAATCTTCAATTTCAACCTCAGTTCCGTCCTGGGTGATTAATATGCAACCAATGGCTAACTCGACGGTTTGATTTTCCTGCATGGCTTTTTGGGCAGGATTCGGAGCAGTGTCACGCGACCCACCATCAATGATATTGAATACTCTCAACAGAGGTTTACCCATGGCCTTAAGACGATCCCAGCCGGTTAATCGTTCTGCCTCACGGTTGAGATAAGTAATATTGCCTGCTAAATCGGTGGTCAGCACAGCATCGCCAATTGAATCAAGCGTGACTTGAGCACGTTCTTTTTCTTCAAATAAAGCGTTTTCCACTTGTCGCAATATTTTTTCCAACGCCTTGCGTTCGGAGATATCTTCAACCATCAGCAGACTAGCAAAAGGATAGTCTGCAATATCCAGCATGGCGGCATGGAGTCGAGTCCAGATCATCGTGCCATCAGCACGTATCAGACGCACATCATCCTGTAGAGAACTGCGGCTGGATATGGCTTGTTTCCATTTAGCATTCAGTGGAACAGCGTCTTCACTGTAGAGGCAAGTGTGCCAATCCAGATCGAGAAGCTCTCCCGGCGCATAGCCAAGAATGTTTGTATAAGCTTGGTTTGAATACAAACAACGACCCTGTTCATCACACAGAATGATGCCTAAAGGGAATTCATCGCACAGTCGTTTCAGATTTTCGTAATCTAGTTTATCCCCTTGATTCTTTGGAAGAATCTGCCAGATTGATCCGCGGTCGGTTATACGTGTACGTAGAGTACGCATAGTATTTCTCAACCATTCCGAGATGTATCATGAGACATCTTGGTTGAATCACAATTAACAGGTTTTTTTAGTGAAAAGCTTGAATTTTCAAAAGTAAATTGGATGAACATTATTACTTTTCCTCCTATTAAATTTTTGCCAGCGTAGATTTCAGCATAAAGACAACAGCAGGATCCGTATGTACGGTTTCGTACAAATGATGTGAATGTGGAATATTGTTTTTTTCTGATGTTATGTGCGGTACCGTACAAACAGTTAAAGAGTGTTTATGCGTTAATAAAATATTTAATCAAATTTGTGAAAGTTGAAAGACTGACGCCGAAGGTGTGAGGTTGAATGCTAATAAACAGATATTTGTGGAATATTAAGTAGAGCGTATGAGTTTAGAAAACGATCCCTGTCATAATCACCTGCTGGCAGCACTGTCAGAAGAAGAGCGCAAACGCGTTTTTCCGGATTTGGAGCTGATAGAAATGCCGTTGGGAGATACGCTTTATTCTCCTGATCATCTAATTAAACATGTGTATTTTCCCACTACAGCAATAGTGTCTTTATTGCATGTAATGGAAAGTGGCGCTTCTGCCGAAATTGCTGTGGTTGGTAAAGAGGGTATTGTCGGCATCTCTTTATTTATGGGGGGAGAAACGACCTCGAGTTGGGCAGTGGTGCAAAGTGCAGGATATCCTTATCGCTTAAGTGGACAACGGTTGAAAAACGAGTTTTTTCGAGCAGAAACTTTACAACGTTTATTGTTGCGTTACACACAAGCGCTGATGACACAGATGGCCCAAACGGCGGTATGCAATCGGCATCATACAGTCGACCAGCAATTGTGCCGATGGTTATTGTTAAGTCTGGATCGTTTGCCATCAAATGAACTTACTATGACTCAAGAACTGATCGCCAATATGCTAGGGGTGCGTCGTGAAGGGGTTACCGAGGCGGCGGGACATTTACAGCGAGATGGTTTGATTCGTTACGTCCGCGGCAAAATTACCGTGCTGGATCGTAAAGGTTTGGAACAACGCGTCTGCGAATGTTATCGGGTGGTTAAAAAAGAAACCGACAGATTAATGGGCGAACACCCAACTTTATAGGTTAAGACCATTCACCGTGTGTGTGGGCTGGCAGACAGAGACAAGCAAACAATTAAGACTAAGCTTCGCTAATGTGCGTAGAGTACAACTCCGAAATGGCACAATCGTTTTAGTGTCCTTTTATCAGAATAATGGAGTGTCAACTTGCTTAATCCTGATAGCAAACCAATTAATCGCCTGATTGCTGATTTACCTGTCTTTGAAAGAAAACGGCTATTGGCCCAATGTGAGACGGTGGAATTGGAGTTTAATGACACGCTTACTGAACCGGGTGATCTATTGCAATACGCTTGGTTTCCCAGTCAAAGTTTCATTTCGTTAATCGCGCCGGTCGATGCAAGTTCAAACCTCGAAGTGGGAATGATTGGTAATGAAGGCATGCTGGGAAATACTATTGTATTAGGCATGACCACCGCACCATTACATGCATTGGTCCAAGGGGCTGGTCCTGCTTTACGAATCTCAGTGGCCAATTTGCAGCAGCAGATTAAACAGAGTCCGGTACTGGAGACGGTATTAAAAAAATATTTGTATGTATGCATGGTGCAATTATCCCAAACTGCCGCCTGCACGCGATTTCATCTTGTTGAAGCTCGACTGGCACGTTGGTTGTTAATGACTCGTGATCGAGCAAACTCCGATGAGTTTCGCATTACTCAGGAGTTTCTGGCCTATATGCTGGGAGTACGTCGTGTTGGCATTACACGAGCGGCCACGGCATTACACAAAAAGCAGTTGATCAATTATCACCGCGGCAATATCACCATTCTGGATGGTGAAGGTTTGGAAGCCTCCGCCTGCAGTTGTTATCAAATTGATAAACAGACCTATAAACGGGTTATGCAGATATTTAACAAAAAAGTTGTTTGAACAATGATGAGTACGCTAACGAACAGACTTAGCTGATGTTTGTTTATATCGTGATTATTTCAACGAGAGGTAATAGCCATGACGATAAGTACGATTTTACTAGTAATTCTGATTTTGTTATTGATTGGCGCAATGCCGTCATGGCCACATAGCCGAAATTGGGGTTATGGTCCGACCGGTTTAATCGGTGTGTTGGTAATTGTATTGTTGGTTTTATTACTGACTGGTCGAATTTAAATCGCTGTGTACAGGCCCACTTCTTCAAGTGGGCCTGACTATTTTATTCTGAAACAGTCACCTTAACGCCTTCAGCTAATCTGGCATTAGGATTAAGAATCACCCGATCTTCGGTGATAAGTCCAGACAATATCTCCACTTCACTATTATCCAGTCGACCTACACGAACGGTTTTGACTTCAACCTGATTATCCACGTTGACCAGCATCACAGATGGTTTGCCTTGAATGGTTTTCAGCGCATTGACCGGAATGCGTACTGCATCAGCTCTTTCCTGAACCTGTATTGCCAATTCACCACTCAAACCAGCCGGCAGATTCAGCTCGGCATTTTCCAGTAGATATTCCACTCGCATGGTGCCAGTTTCGCGATTTACTTCACGCGAAACACGTGAAATAGGCACATCAATTTGCTTATTTCCCAAATCCGGCAAGGTCAGTTGTGCAGCTTGTTGCTGGTCAATAATAAATAACTGGGTTTGCGGAATATCTACAATTACGCGTAACTGGTCAGTGCGACTGATACGAAATAAAGGCATCGCATCATTACGGGTAATACGATTACCACGCTCGGCCAGACGACGGGTGATAATGCCATCAAACGGTGCAACGATTTCGGTGTAGGCAAACTCATTTTCCAATTGCTCAAGACGTGCTTGATAAGTGGCTAATGTCGCTTTGGCAACCGCTAATTCAGCTTCTTTTTCATCGACTTCAGTCGCATTGACGGCACCTGAATCCCGCAGATTGGTATAACGCTTAGCCACTTTCTCAGTCAGATCCAACATGGCTTTCTGCCGATTGATTTCGGCTTTGGCCTGCAGAATTTCCTGTTCCAACTCAGGAGAAGACAGTTTGGCTAACAAGTCGCCTTGCTTAACTTCATCACCAATATCCACGTGGCGGCTTTCAACATAACCATCTGCCCGGGCAAAAATATCTGATTGTTCAATGGCTTCCACGCGAGAGTTAAATACTAATGGTTGATAGCTGGATATCGATTGCGGTTGTGCTATACGCACCGAGAGTATTTCCGGGGCAGTGGCGGGTTGTTCAATATTCGCTTCGGTTTCGGGCTGAACATAAAACCACAAAGGCACAGCGATGACGGCAGCAACTAAGATTGTCTTGGTTAAGTTTGGCATCGTGAGTTCCTCAAATTGTCGGCAGCTTGATAGGCTGCGGACGTTTAATAAATTGCATGATCATGCTGAAAGTCCATGGCACTAAAAATAGTGAGGCAAAGGTGCCCAGCATCAAACCACCGATAACGGTGCGAGCCAAAGGCGCGTTTTGTTCACCACCTTCACCTAGTGCCAGAGCCATCGGCAACAAACCGATAATCATGGTAAGCGCAGTCATTAAGACCGGTCTTAAACGTGTTGATGCAGCTTCGCGGGCAGCTTCAAATGCCGATTTACCGGCCACCCATTGATCACGGGCAAATGTGGTGACCAATACACTATTGGCGGTTGATACGCCTATGACCATAATAAAGCCCATTAATGCCGGGACGCTGATAGTCGTACCGGTTAGCATTAAGCCGATAATTGCCCCGGAAATGGCAATCGGCGCGCCTGATAGAGCGACCAGAGGCATGATCCACGAGGCAAAGTTAAACAGCATGATGATGTAGATAAAAAACACCGCCAGTAAAAAGCCGAATAACAAATCACGGTAAGCTTCATCCATGGCGGCGGCTTGTCCCATAATTTCGATATCATTGCCTGGCACGATGTCTTGTTTCAGTTCATTAACGATCTGTTGGGTGGCTTTGTAAACCGAGCCCAAATCTGTGTTTTCAGTATTAATTAACACGTTGACCGTAGGCCGAAGCATGGTACGGCCGATACTGCCAGCCACATTACGTGGCGTGATACTGGCAATACTGGCGAGTGGTACGGTGATATCCGGATCACTGGTTTGCACCTGCAGATTCGTCAAATCATCGGTTGTGCGTAATTTATGCAGTGGGGTACGGGTTTGCACTTCATAGGAAAAACCAAACACCGGATCGGACCAGAAGCTCGGTGCAACTGTACCAGCTGACCCCAATGCGCCCAGTAAACTATTGATTGCACCCTGAGTGGTTACACCGAGCTCAGCTGCCCGTTTACGATCCAGATTCACGTAATATTCTGGCAGAGCAAATACTTGCTGAAAGCCGATATCCACCGCACCTTCAACATCCTGCATTTTTTCTATCAACGTTTCGGCCTTGGCAATGCTGGCGGGCAGATTGCGTCCGGTAAATCGCACATCCAACGCAGTCGGCGTGCTGCCGGACAACGTTTGGTTAGTGGTATCGGCAGCTTGAGAGAATAAGGTGACTTCCGGGAATTTTTCTTTAAGCATTTGCCGGATAGCAGATTCGTATTGGCTACTCGGCTGATGACCTTTGGCTAATTGAATTTGCAGCTCTCCGTCGTAGCTGCCAATGGTGAAACTATCGATCCAGGCACGGTTAATGGAATCCGGCATACCAATGTTTTCAAACATAAAATCCAATTCGTTTTCAGGAATAATTTGGCGTATTTCCTGTTGGATCTGGGCAAATTTTTCAGCTGTCTGTTCGATACGCGAACCGGTATCTACCCGCATATAAAAGCGCATTAAACCGGCATCGGTTTTCGGAAAGAAATCTCGGCCGATATCCTGTAAGGCAAAACCGGCGGCGGTAACAATGACAATGCCGATTAATGGGGCAACCAGAATATGTTTTTGCAATCGTCCGATGGTGTTTTGCAAATGTTGCTGGCCATTGTGCAGACGATGTTCCAAAGCCAGATGTAAATGCACTAAAGGATTTTTGGATTGTTTGGTCAGTACTTTTTCATTGGCCAATAATAATCTTGCCAAGGCCGGCACAACCGTTCTTGATAACAAATAGGAAGCAGCCAAACAGGCAATAACCACAATCGCCATCGGCTGAAAGATATAACCCGCCACACCGGTTAATAAAAATATCGGCGAAAACACGATACAAGTTGACAGTGTTGATACTAATTCCGGAAAGGCTACTTCACTGGCGCTGGTGAGCACGGCGCGACTTGGTTCCATGCCGTCGGCCAGGTGACGTTTGATATTTTCAATTTCCACCAATGCGTTATCGACCAATATACCGATGGCTAATGCCAGCCCGCCAAGACTCATTAGATTCAGCGTATTGCCGGTTAGATTTAATACAAATATTGCAGTTAGCAATGATAGAGGAATTGAGGTCAAGACAATCAGCGTGGCGCGTGAAGAACCCAGAAACAATAAAACCATCAGTGCGACCAATGAGCCGACAATAAGGATTTCCATTTCGATATGATGCAACGCCGTGCTGACAAACACCGACTGATCAAAAATAGGGGAAATGGTAATGCCTTCTGGTGCTGCTGCTTGTATCGATGGCAAACGTTCCATCAGTTCGTCGATAATGCCAACAGTGGATGCACCGCCCAGTTTAATCAGCGAAACCATAACGGCATTTTGTCCGTTAACACGGGCGATATTGGTTTGTAATGCCGTGCCATCCCTGACATTAGCCACGTCACGCAGTAATATCAGCTCACCATTTCGAGCCCGGATGGGTAAATCTTCAAAATCGGCCACTGCTTGGGGGCTGGCATTAACGGTAATTTGCAGTTCATTTTGCGCTTCACGAATACTTCCTGAAGGCAGGGTCAGGTTCTGTTCATTTATCGCCCGTGTTACATCATTGGCAGTCAATCCCTGAGCAAATAAGGCTTCCGGATCCAAATCCACCATGATCTGCCGGGTGGCACCGCCATAGGGTAGTGTCATCCGAATACCATTGATTGATTGCACCATGCCGCGTAACTGCAACCGGGCAAAATCCGCTAGCTGGCCATCTGTCAATGTGTCAGAAGACATCACCAGCTGAATAATCGGTGTACTGGATTGATTGTATTCGGCCACCAGTGGTGGAGAAGTGCCTTCCGGCATTCGCCGTCGTATGGTTTGTGAAACCCCGGTGACCTGCGCCATCGCATTAGCAATATCGACTTCAGGATGAAAATCGATATGAATAACCGATGTGCCGTTTAAGGTTTGTGAACGGATTTCCTTAAGGTTATCAACGTTATTCATAATCGCCACTTCACTGAAGGTGGTGATTTTGGAAGCCATTTCATTGGTATTAAGACCGTTATAGGTCCACACCACTTTTATCGAAGGTATATTGACGCTGGGCAATACATCGACAGGCAATTTAAGATAACTGATAAATCCCGCTGCAAAAATCAGCAGACTTAAAGCGGCCACAGAATAAGGTCGGGTTAGGGCATATCGCACCAGCCACATAGATAGCTTCTCTTGTTATTAATTTGGAGTGTCTGATTGCAGCGACGCTACCCAATCAGCTATTGTTTCAGGGTCTATTTATCTTTCAGGGCCACCACTGCTGGAGGCTATTTTTTCGTCCAACAAGGCGGAAATGATGCAGTGTAGTTATTCTACATAAGTCATTTTCAACGAAGTGGGGCGGAAAAATAGTCCCAGCCCTGCGGGTTGTGGCTGAAAATACCTCACTCTGCGTTGCTCGTCATTTATTTAAAACGACTAAACTGCACTCCTCGCGCCTTGATTGATGTATTTTCAGTCACAACAGAGGCGGCTCTGAAAGATAAACAGACCCTTAGATTGCAGTGACTATGTTAAGACAATGTTAACGTTGTCTTAATTCAATTGAATGAAAATAATGTTTTTATCGCGGATACAGACCGATGTATGTACTGATTGTAGAAGATGATGCATTGATGGGGGAAGGTATACAGACCGGCCTTAATGCATTGGGTATCCAGGCAGAATGGGTGATGAATGCCGGTGGTGCCGAAACCGCAATGTCTACCGCCAGTTTTGATGCGGTCATCCTGGATTTAGGCTTACCCGATGAAGATGGTATGCAGTTACTCAATCGTTGGCGGGAACGTGGCGATAATGTTCCGGTGCTTATTTTGACAGCACGGGATGCTGTTCCCGATAGAGTCAGTGGACTGCAGGCCGGTGCTGATGACTATATGAGTAAGCCATTTGATTTGACTGAACTTGCTGCCCGATTACATTCACTGAGTCGCAGAGCTGCAGGAAGAGCGACGCAGGCCATTCAACATGGCAGTTTGCAATTTGATCCCTCTACCTTGCAAGTCACCTTGAATAACAAAACTCTAACCTTATCGCGACGTGAAATCACTGTGTTGGAAACCTTATTGCAACAGCCCGGCAGAGTGGTCACTGCTGCGCAGTTACAAGATAGGCTTTACGGATGGGCAGAAGGCATTGAAAGCAATGCTGTTGCAGTACATATCCATAATTTGCGCCGCAAATTAGGGGATGATTGGATCGAAACTGTTCGTGGTGTGGGCTATCGTTTAGGAGCGGTCAATGAGTCCGGCTAAAGCCAAAGATTATCTGCGTTGGCAATTATTGTGGCGTATCGGTATTGCAGTGTTATTGATGTGGCTGCTATTGGCACCGTGGTTGCTAATGAGCGTGCAGAAAGAAATGCAGAATACGCTGGATAACCGTCTTGCTGCTTCAGCCAAAATGTTGATGTCGTTAATGTCTCAATATGATTTGGACCCGCTGGTCAAAGGTGTGCAACGCGGTCCATTATTTGATCCTGCCCATAATCCAGATTTACCGCCAACACTGGCATGCAAAGTCGCAAATATAGCGGGCGATATTATCGCCGTGTCACATGACGCGCCACATAATGTATTGACCACCACACAACAGGGCTATCAGAACCGGATGCAAGATGGCGAGGCATGGCGGGTGTTTAATCTTTCTCAAGGCGGCTTAACCATAACCACGGCTGAACGACTCGAAACCCGCGATACTTTGATGCGATCAGTGGTGATTGCTGCCGGAGTGCCATTTTTCTTGAGTCTGGCAGGCACATTGGCAGTAGTCTGGTTTGGCATCTTGCATGGATTTAAACCGCTACACAGCCTAAGTCAAAATATGGCGAAACGTAATACTGAAGATTTGACATCACTGGTCTGGGAGCAACGTCCGGCCGAAGTAAGGCCGCTGGTCGATGAAATAAACCGTTTATTACAACGTATGCAGCAATCTTTACTCAGGGAACGCCGCTTTACCGGAGATGTAGCGCATGAGTTACGCACGCCATTAGCCGGGATCAAAACCCAATTGCAGGTGGCCAGATTGACTGATGGCGGCAAGGCTATGCATGCCTTGTTACAAGCTGAAAAAGCCACTGACAGATTGCAACGTACATTGGATCAACTGTTATTACTGGCTCGGGTAGAAGGCGATGGACAATTAACCGAATCAACACGTTTACCGATTGCTGAAATCAACAATATGGCGTTGAGTGATGTACAGCACCTTGCCAAACAACAACAGGTGACCTTGCGCTGTAATGATGATGTGGATGAAAAACTTCAGGCCTCAGCGATTTTATTGTCAGCCGCTTTACGTAATTTGCTGGAAAATGCCATTCGTCATGCCCCTGTAAATAGCGTGATTACACTTTCGGCAACGCAGCAGGATGACTTCTTACTGTGGATAGTAGAAGACGAGGGGCCGGGCGTTTCTGAAAAATTACTTTCAGAATTAACCCGACGTTTTGTGCATGGCCATCACAGTGATGGCAGCGGACTTGGTCTTGCCATTGTTGATGCCATTGTCAGACGTTTTAAAGGCGAATTACAGATTAAAAATGGTGCAACAAAAGGTCTAGTAGTCACTATCAGCATTCCGATGCAATAAGCCATAAAGCATAAAAGTCTTATCCATGGGCAATAAAAAAGCGAGGGAAGAACACTACTACCTTGCTAATTTTCTTGTAGCGTATTTTCTCGTTGCGGATCCCAGATCCGTTGCCATACCCAAGTCAAACCCTCTCTGGCATTACGTGACATTGGCAATTGGTTGGGTGTTGTTTCAGTGACTTCATCATTACGTATTTCTGCCAATTGAAAACGGAAAAAATAATTGGGCTCCAAGCCCATGCGTAAATCGGTTGCAACAAGCTTGTGGTCTTGTTGTTCAAGTTTGTAATTGTTCTGGGTAAACCACTCAATCCGTTCAACATCAGTCGTATCAGGTAATAATGCTTTTAGCTCACTGCCACGATCAAACCTGCTAAATTCAATTTTTGCATCGCCATCAAACACTGAACGAAATGCTTCGTAGTAGTCTGCTTCATCGATCACCACAATGCGCCATAACAATGTATTTAACGGAGCAGGGGTTACTTTAATATGCTGATATTCAATTTGTTGATCAGCTAAGGCCTGATGGGTTTGCTGGGTTATCCAGTATTGCGCACCAATACTCCAGACAAGATAAGCCGAGCTAAATAACAAACTACCGATCATCATCTTATGGCTTAACCGTTTAGCGGCAGCAAACAGAATCGCCACAAATCCAGCAGCAAGTGGCAGGCTGTAGATGGGGTCGATAATGAAAATACTGCCAATCGATACCGGCGGTGGCATAAATGGCCAGAAAAGCTGAGTTCCATAAACCGTCAACGCATCCAGCCCGCTATGGGTGACCCAAACTAGCCAAATTAATAAAAACCATCGTTGAAAATTTAGCCTGGAGTCCAGTTTGCACATCAGCAAGGCTACTATCGGTGCTAACAAACTTTGTACGATCCACGAATGTGTCCAGCTTCGATGTAACGTCATCGTATCGAGATCATTGGCGTGCTGAATAAAGATATCCAGGTCCGGCAGTATGGCAAATCCTGCACCGTATAAAACCGCGGCTTTTGGTGCTTTGCGTCCAGCAACGGCATAGGCGACTGCGCTACCAAGCAATGCCTGGGTAATCGTATCCATGAATTTTTAGCCTCTATTTAAGGAGTGTGTTAAGCAGACACGCAAGCTGTATTTAGGGTTCTTCAGTAGTTTTTTATTACAGAATATAAAAATTCAGGAAGATGTCTTGCATTGATAGGAAATTGTCCTGTAAATTGCAGGAAATATCTCCTGATTACTGGAACTGTGTTATGAAACAGCCGATGCCAAGCCCAACGCCGGGACAGGCCGATTTACAAGCAATTATTCAGGCCTTGAATACAGGGCAAGTCGGCTTTGCTGAATCTGCATCTAAAAAACTACTTAAATCTTACCCGCGTTCATTTCCTGTACTTAATCTGTATGGTAATGCTTTAGCGGCACAGAATAAATTCAAAGATGCCGTGGTTGTTTTTCGCAAGGCAACTGAGATTGAACCTAATGTACCTGAGATTTACTTCAATATGGGTATTCTGCTCACCAACCTGAATCGTGTTGATGAGGCGATAAACAGCTATAAAAAGGTTCTGCGATTAAAACCTGATCTGACAGATGCGTTATACAACCTGGGATACGCTTTGCAATCGCAGAGCCGCTTTGAAGAAGCTGGTGAATATTATCAAAAAGCGATAGCACAACAGCCGAACTTTCTGGAAGCTATTGCCAATCTTGGCGTGTGTTTACAAGAGCAGGGCAGGCTGGAAGAGGCAGTCGCGGTATATCAACGTGCTTTAACTATTTCGCAAGATGCCAAACTGTATTTTAACCTGGGAACCGCTCTGAAAAATCAGGGGAAACTGGCTGATTCTATTGCCACCTACAACAAGGCGCTTGAACTGAAACCTGACTACGCCGAAGTGCATAGCAATATTGGTGAAGTATTACGTGATCAAGGGCGTTATGACGAATCGGTTGCCGCTTATAAGCAGGCACTTGAGTTAGATCCATCATTACCTTTAGCCAATTACAGCCTGGCAGTTTATCTCTACGATAGCGGTGATTTACCCCAGGCGCTCAGTTATTTCCAACGATCTCAATATGCTGACTGGCAGGAACGTTCTTTATATTGTTTGTATAAAACCGAACAGTTCGATGAATTCAAACAAGGCTTGGATCAACTAAAAAAAGCCCGTCACAGTTCACCATTTTTAGCGACTTTAGCGGGGCATTATGCTGAAAACTTTGGTACGGTGAATGACTACAATTTTTGTAAAAATCCGCTGGATTTGGTCTGCCATGTGCAGATTCCAGAGTTAAAAGGTGACAGTGAATTATTAAAACAATTGCTGGCGGATATAGAGCAAGCCGATATCGAAGAGAAAAGTCAGGGTCGTTTACATAATGGCGTGCAGTCAGCCGGCAATTTGTTTAAACGCACTGAAGCCAGTTTTCAGCAAATTGCCAAACTGGTAGCACGAGCCATTGATGAGTATCGTGAAAACCTCAAAGGTGAAACCGGTATTTTTGCCAAAGGTTTTCCCAAACAGACGGTGTTTGCCAGCTCCTGGTACGTCAAAATGAAAACCGGTGGGCATTTAACCTCGCATATTCATGAAGAAGGCTGGGTGAGTGGTGCGCTATATCTGGCATTGCCCCAGCAGAAAACGCATCCGGATGAAGGCAGTATCGAGCTGAGCACGCACGGCGATGATTATCCAAAACAACACGACAATTTCCCCAGCAAAACCATTGCGCCGGAAGTTGGGGATATTGTCATGTTTCCATCATCAGTGTTTCACCGCACCATTCCGTTTAATTCGAATGAAGAACGCATCTGCATTGCCTTTGATTTGAAGCCTGCATAGGCCATATTAACGTGTACTTACCTGAAACACGCCTACCAATTGTGAAAGCGTTTGAGCAGTGTTTCGAACCATTGTGGAACGATCCTGCAGGGCACTAACAGCTGATTTTAATTGCTCGGCGGAAACACCAACCTGTCTGGCCGTGTCACCATGAATATGACTGTTATTTGCCAATTGTTTGATGGTTGAAAACATCTGCTCGACCAGAATATGCAGATCGCCATTGTCATTGGAAGCCTGTTCGGTGAGTTTCAGGCTGCGATCAACATTTTCGACACCGGCTTCCATTAAGCGCATGGCTTCTTGTGTTTCTTGTTGCATACCTTCAATCATGCGCTGAATTTCATCGGCAGAATTGGCTGTGCGTGAGGCAAGATTGCGTACTTCTTCAGCGACTACGGAAAAACCACGACCATGTTCACCTGCACGGGCCGCCTCAATAGCCGCATTTAAAGCGAGCATATTGGTTTGATTGGTAATTTCGGTAATAACACTGATGATCTTACCGATTTCGCTGGTGCGATTATTCAGTGACTTGACGGAGTTCGCTGTGTTTTCAACGACATTACGGATTTCTTGAGTGCCTTGACGAGCGTTTTCAAATTGAATGCGGGCTTCATCAACAACTCGATCCATTTCCAATTTCATCGTTTCAGCGGTTTGGTTAGCTTGCCCGATATCGTCAATTTGGTCTTTTAACAGATCCAGCATCTTGGCGATGGCATCGGTCACTTCGGATGACACTTGAAAAGCTTCGCGGTTAGTATGCAGCATGGATTTATTCGTTTGATGCACATCCTGACTGGAATGAATAACCTGGCCGACAATGCCATCCAGATTATCGATAAAACTGTTGATCCAGCGTCCCATATCGCCTGTTTCATCGGCAACCATTTTTTCGGTGTTGAGTCTTTGCCGTAGATTACCTTCACCCTCAGCAATTTCCTGGATAACCAGAGTCATTTCATTCATGCGATCAGCAAGTTTTTTTGTGCTGAAACGGCGAATCATGAGTGCGATGAGGATCATCATGCTGAAGGAGATAGCATCAATGGCGGGTAGTGGTAATGCTGTGAAGTAATGCAAAGCGCTGTTCACTGCCACCAAAGCTGACATGCCTAAAAAAATGCTCTTCATTAAACTGATATTGACCGAGCGACGACGGTAGACTTCTTCCAGATCACCTTCACACATCATGCCCCACCGATCAGGCGAGCCTTTTAATTGAAAGGTAACGCCTTTACCAATTACCGGAATATGCCGGTAATCCGAATAACCCGGGTAGGTAACAAACAGGTTTTCACCATTTCGAATGGTTTCGCGTACCCCAGGGTGTAATTGTCCGGTAGCTGGATCTATAAAACGAATTTCAAACTCCGTATGCCGATTTACTTTAACCACACCCCACTGGGTATGAATGCCGGATTTAAGGTTCTCGCCATGAGAAGACGTATTACCTTCAAACCGGGAGCGGGATAAGGCGACGCCTTGTTGAATTTGCGGATCAAACTGCGAATCGACCATGAAAATATAATTATCACCGGACTCGGGATAGACATGACCCGCTTCACGTTGAATCAAATCACCCAAAACATCATTTGGAACACGACCGCATAACGCGCCGATAATGTTATTGTCGGTATTCATTAAAGGCTGATAAAACATCAGTGTGACTTCATCATGAAATTTGGAACTTGATGGACCAATTTTCAGTGTTAATGGGTCACGATAAGGGCCATGTAAAAACGCTTGCTTTAAGCCTTGCTCAACAGCATTGGCATTTAAATCATATTTATCGATATGTGCTGGGTATGTTGATTGAACAATACGACCAGTGAGATCAATGATAAACAGCTCAGAAAAATCTTTAGCAGATTCCAGTCGCTGGGCAAGCAGATTGGCGTCAATACTGGTAAGCGGTTCTTTTAGGTGTTCAGCTAACAGATTGAGTTGACTCCATTGTGCATTAACCCATTGTTGTAACAATTTGACGCGAGTTGCTGCAATTCCTTCAAATGTATGCTCAACCGCTGGATAAGTATCACGGTTTAGATAGCAGCTCCATGCCATGGCAAGTTTTCCCGTCGAACCCATCCAGGGTAACCAACGCCGTTCGGTATTACTCAAGTTCATGGAAAGGCTTTTTAAAGACATTGTGATGGTACCTGTAGTGATGAAATACGCCAAAGGTAGTAGGCAATATCTACACCAAAATAGGTATGCATTAAAAAACAGAAACTTAGTAATTTGGATAAAAAAATACCGCACCTTAAGAGTGCGGTATATGCTTGTGCGAACCGTTACAGTGCACGTTAATAAGGTATTGTAAATACCTGTTTTATTTGAAATTTATATGTGCTAATTGATACTGAATTACAAGCTTTTAATGGCTGCTAAAACTTCATCAATATGTTGTTTTACTTTGACATTTCGCCATTCATTAATCAGTTTGCCTTCGCTATCAATTAAAAATGTGCTGCGTACGATGCCCATATATTCCCGACCATAATTTTTCTTCATTTGCATTACACCAAATAACTGGCAGACGGTCTCATCGACATCAGAAAGCAAATCAAATGGAAACTGCTGTTTCTCTTTGAAGTTTTCATGGGCACGCAGACTGTCTTTTGAAACACCAAAAATGACCGTGTTGTGTTGATTAAATGTTTCAATATGATCGCGAAAATTCTGGCCTTCCAAAGTACAACCAGGGGTATTATCTTTCGGGTAAAAATAGATAAGCACGTTTTTACCACGTAGCTCGGATAGTTTGATGGTTTTGTCGCCAGTGGCGGGCAATTCAAAATCAGGTACGGTTTGTTGTAACTCAACTGTGCTCATTAAACGTTCTCCATTAGTGATTGTTATGTTGCCAGTACCTTACCGAAGGTAGTCCGGTCTTGTCATCTACTGGCTGGCAAAGTACCATGCCAGTTTATTTTCGCGGAGTCTGATGAATATGTTCAGCGGCAGTATGGTAGCTCTGGTAACACCCATGCGGGCGGATGGCTCGTTAGACGGTGAAAGCCTGCGCAAGCTCGTTGATTTTCATATTCATAATGGTACCAGTGCCATTGTCGCTGTGGGTACCACCGGCGAATCCGCTACATTGAGTATTGATGAACACACTGATGTAATTCGTCAGGTCGTGGAACAAGCTGCTGGTCGCATTCCAGTCATAGCTGGTACCGGTGCAAACTCCACCGAAGAAGCGATTGAACTATCGCTTTATGCCAAACAATTAGGCGTTGATGCCGTTCTGCTGGTGACTCCTTATTACAATAGACCGACTCAAGAAGGTTTGTATCTGCATTTCAAAGCGATCGCCGAAGCTGTGGATATTCCGCAAATCCTGTATAACGTACCCAGCCGCACGGCTTGTGACTTATTACCTGAAACCGTCGCTCGATTGGCTAAAATCGGCAATATTGTCGGTATTAAAGAAGCGACAGGGGATGTGAGAAGAGTAAAGTTAATTCAAGATCTGTGCGACGATAATTTTGAACTTTATACTGGCGAAGATGCCAATACCGTGGATTTTATTTTGGCGGGGGGCAGAGGTGTTATATCGGTAACAGCTAATGTGGCACCTGCATTAATGAGTCAAATGTGTGAGTCCGCGTTAAATGGTGATGCCGATACCGCTCGTGAAATCAACGATAAGTTATCTTTGTTACATCAGCGGTTATTTTCTGAATCCAACCCGATTCCCGTTAAATGGGCACTCCATGAAATGGGCTTGATACCGGGTGGGATACGTTTACCAATGACAGTTTTGTCAGAACAATTTCATCAACCGGTTCGTGAGGCGCTGGTCACCGCCGGTGTTTTGAATCCATAAGTGAGTGAATGTAATTAAATGAACACTAATCGTTTTAAGTTGAAAGCCTGTGGTGTACTGGTAGCAGTCAGCGTTACAGGTTGTGGACTGTTGCCATCACTGGATGAGGTTGCTCCAGATAATACTCAGAAATACCGTAAAGCAGAGACTATGCCTCCACTGGATATACCACCTGATCTGAGTACTTCACGCATAAACGACCAAATTGTTGGTAATGTTCAAAGCACCGCAACCTATTCCGAATATGAAGAAGCCGGAACCAATCCTCTAGCTGCTCGCTATAACGTAACCCCAGAATCTAAACCCGCTTTATCCGGTGAAGGCGTAAATCGTCATTTAGTGGTTCCGGGTGACCGTGATGAAACTTGGCAGCGTATTGAAGCGTTCTGGGCTGATATCAACATGGACATTCACCGTAAAGATCAGCGTATCGGTTTAATGGATACACGGCCTGATGTTGATGGTTATGCTTATCGTATTCGTATGGAACGTGGTGATGTAAATCGTTCTGCCCGTGTATTTATCACCGGCATAGATGAAACTAATCGCAGCAACCAAAAAGACGAAGCCATGCTGCGTCAGTTGGCAGAATACCTTGGTGGTTTATATCAACAAGATAAAGCTCGTGCAGTTGCAGCCATGCCAACGTCAGCCGCTCAACAAATTGATGCGCGTGTAATTCTGATTGATGAAGCAGAAGGCCAACAAGCTCTGGTTGTTGAACAAGAATTTACCACTGTGTGGGACCGTGTCGGACGGGTATTGGATAGCCGTGGTTTTGCCGTAGAAGATCGTGATCGTTCACGTGGTACCTACTATGTACGCTATCTGGATCCATTCAATGAAGCTCAAAGAGAAGAACGCGGTTTCTTTGGTCGGATGGCTTTCTGGAAAGGTGATGATGAGGTTGCTCCGGAAGAGTATTACTACATTAAACTGGTTTCAGATGCATCAAATACCCGTATTACCGTATTAGACGCTGAACAGGTTCGTACCGGTTCAGATACTGCCAAACGTTTACTTGGCTTGATTCAGGAACAATTGACTCAATAATGCGCTTTGCATCACTTGGCAGCGGTAGCCGGGGCAATGCAACATTGATTTCGCAGGGAAAAACCACAATCCTGGTGGATTGTGGTTTTTCTGCTCGTGAAACTGAAAAACGTTTACGACGTTTCGGGCTGACCAGTTCGGATCTCTCTGCCATCCTGGTGACACATGAACATGCCGATCATATCGGTGGGGTTCGAGTACTTTCACAAAAATTCAATATTCCTGTCTATGCCACTCCTGGCACAGCAGCCTGTTTACCCACTGAGGTTATGCCGCATATCCATGAATTCAGTTGTCATGAAACCTTTGTGGTTAATGATATTGAAGTGTCACCATTTCCAGTACCGCACGATGCGCGGGAGCCCAGCCAGTTTGTGTTTCATAACGGCGATTTTCGCTTAGGCTTACTCACTGATGTCGGCTTTATTACGCCGCTAATAGAGTCAGCATTAACACTGTGTGATGGTCTAATGCTGGAAGCTAATCATGATATGGCGATGCTCGATCAGGGCGAATACCCCGAATATTTGAAACAGCGGGTCGGTGGTCGTTTCGGCCATTTAAATAACGTGCAATCTGCCGAATTACTTGCGAAAATTGACACCTCGCGTTTGCAGCACATTGTTGCCATGCATATCAGCGAAAAGAATAACTCCCCGGCATTAGTGAAGCCTTTGTTTGCTGATGCCCTGAATTGCACACCAGACTGGATTGGCATTGCTGAACAAGATGCCGGATTTGACTGGCGTGAACTTAAAAAAGCCTAAGAGAAAACACCATGCAAAAATTACAGCAACTTTATGCCGGTAAAGCCAAAAGCGTCTTTGCAACTGACGATCAGGATTATGTTGTACTCAGTTTTCGTGATGACACATCTGCGTTTGATGGTGAGCGAATCGAACAGTTGAGCCGTAAGGGTGAGGTTAATAATAAGTTCAATGCCTTTATCATGGAGCAGCTGGGTAAGGCGGGCATTCCAACGCATTTTGAAAAACTACTCAATGCCAATGAAGCGTTAGTCAAAAACATGAAAATGATTCCGGTGGAATGTGTGGTGCGTAATGTCGCTTCCGGCAGTCTGGTACGTCGTCTTGGAGTAGAAGATGGCATGGAACTCAATCCGCCGGTATTTGAGTTTTCCTGAAAAACGATGCATTGCATGATCCGATGGTCAATGAATTCCATATCGCCACCTTTGGCTGGGCCACTGATGAACAAGTGCAACGGATGAAAGCGCTGACTTTTGAAGTGAATCAGGTGCTGAAAAAACTGTTCGCTGATGCAGGAATGATTCTGGTCGATTACAAACTGGAATTTGGTGTGTTTAAAGGTGAAATTTATCTCGGTGATGAGTTCAGCCCGGATGGCTGCCGTTTATGGGATGCCGAAACCCGTAAGAAACTCGATAAAGATCGCTTCCGTCAGGGGCTGGGCGGTGTTATCGAAGCCTACGAAGAAGTTGCTCAGCGGATTGGTGTGCCTCTCTAGTCATTTCTGCGGTTTGGTATAAATAATTACCCTCACAGAGACAGAGAGTGTAGAGGTTTAAAAAGAATCTATCCGCAGGTTACGCAGATCTTCGCACATTTTTAGAGAAACATTTTTAAGCAAAGGTTTTTAACAAAATACCAAGCCTCGGATTAAGCAGTTATTTTGCGTAGGTTGGCGCTGAGCTTGCGAAGCCCAACACTGAATTATGTTGTGTTACGCTGCGCTAACCAGACCTACATTATTTTAATCTCTGTGCTCTCTGTGTCTCTGAGGTTAGTTTCTTTTAATCTGCGTCCATCTGCGGATTAACTATCAGTAATTTTTCCGAGTTATTCGCCCAAAAATATCGTAAGTTACGACAATCATCCAAGAATAATCAAAATATAGTGACAATATTTGTCACTATCTGACCAAAAATAGAGGTGCTAACTGATTGCTCAAAGCACTCATGGCCTTGTAACCTATTGATAAATAATTATAAATAAATGTGGCACGGTCAATGCTCTAGTAAACGTGAGCACAAAGCTTGTCGTCTAAATTACGGAGATTTAAAAATGAAAAAAACACAACAAGGTTTTACATTAATCGAATTAATGATTGTTATCGCAATCATCGGTATTTTGGCGGCAATCGCTTTGCCTGCTTATCAACAGTACACAGATAAAGCACGTTATACCGAAGTAGTTATGGCTTCTACTGCAGTTAAGACGGCTGTAGAGGTTTGTGCTCAAGTTCAAGGTGGCTTTACAAATTGCGTCGCGGGTACAAATGGCGTTCCGGCTAATATGGCTGCTGGAGATGATCCTACAGTTATGGTCGATAATGTAACTTGGACTGTAACGGACAATACAAATGGAACAATAGCTGTTACTCCAAATGCAGTAGGTGGTGTTGTAGCAGCTGATGTCTATAGTCTAGCTGGTACATATTCAGCAGCTAACGGGACAGTTACTTGGGTTGGCACATGTGCTAACAATGCGGCCTTGTGTTAAGTCTCTTCTAAATCAAAAAAGCCCCGATTCGTCGGCTTTTTTGTTTCTGACGTAAGTATTTTTCCCTAACGAAATTCATTAACCTCAGCTTCAAGGCATTTTTAATATCTTCTTCAAGATGTAATATCCAAAATCCCTTTTGACAGCGCTCCCTAAATTGCATTCAATTGCCCCATAAATTCATAGTTGGGGAATCCCATGGAAAATCATCCGCAAAAAATTACCGTTGGTTGGCGTGAGTGGTTATGCTTGCCGGAGCTGGGTATTGATCGAATTAAAGCTAAGGTCGATACCGGTGCCAGAACGTCGGCGATTCATGCGTTTTCGGTTGAACCGATTGAGAGAAACGGTGAACTCTGGGTAAGATTTGGTGTGCATCCCAATCAAAACGATACCGAGACGGAAATCTGGTGTGAGGCGCCGGTTAAGGATGAACGTAACGTAACGGACTCAGGTGGGCATACCGAAAAACGTTATGTTATTCAGACTCCCTTAAGCGTTGGCGGTCTTACCTGGCCAATCGAAATTACCCTTACAAACCGAGACACCATGCTGTTTCGAATGTTACTAGGACGCACTGCCATGACGACTGGTAATATATTGGTGAATCCGGCATTGTCGTATCAGGCAAGCCCCCCCTCAAACAACACGATCCAAGCGCCCAAAGATGAAGCGCTTGATGGAGAATCTGCATGAAAATAGCCATTTTGTCCCGTAATGCGAAGCTGTATTCGACTCGCCGATTGGTCGAGGCTGCGCAAGCGCGAGGGCATGAGGTTGATGTGTTGGATGTTTTACGTTGTTATATGAATATCACTTCGATGAAACCGGAAGTACATTACAAAGGTGAAAATGTAACTGGTTATGATGCGGTTATCCCACGGATCGGTGCTTCGGTGACTTTTTACGGAACTGCTGTCCTTCGCCAATTTGAGATGATGAATGTTTATCCATTAAATGAGTCAGTAGCTATCAGTCGTTCGCGCGACAAGCTTCGGGCTTTGCAATTATTATCCCGCCGCGGCATTGGTCTGCCGGTTACTGGTTTTGCGCATCGTCCGGATGATGTTGATGATTTAATCAAGATGGTGGGTGGTGCACCGTTGGTCATCAAGTTATTAGAAGGAACGCAGGGGATCGGTGTGGTGCTTGCCGAAACAGCGGGCGCGGCAGAAAGCGTAATTGAAGCCTTTATGGGCATGAAAGCCAATATTCTGGTCCAAGAATTTATCAAAGAAGCCGGTGGTGCTGATATTCGCTGTTTTGTAGTTGGTGAGAAAGTCGTGGCTGCAATGAAACGACAAGGTAAAGAAGGTGAGTTCCGTTCCAATCTGCATCGTGGCGGTACCGCTAACCTGATTCGTATTACACCGGCTGAACGTGCCACAGCCGTCCGTGCTGCAAAGACGATGGGCTTGAATGTATGTGGTGTGGATTTATTGCGTTCTAATCATGGACCAGTGGTGATGGAAGTTAATTCATCACCTGGCCTTGAAGGCATTGAAGCGGCCACCGGTAAAGATATCGCCAGTTTGATTATCGATTTTATTGAAAAAAATTCTGTTTCTGGAACCACTAAAACCAAAGGCCGAGGTTGATGGCAGAAGAACTTATTATTGCCGGACAAACTATAGCACCAGGACAGAACAAAGTGGTCGATGTACCACTGCCTGATTTGTATATGCACACCTCGTTAAGTATGCCGGTACAGGTGATGCGTGGTAGACGCGAAGGACCGGTTTTATTTGTGTCTGGTGCGGTACATGGCGATGAAATCGTCGGTGTTGAAATTATTCGGCGTTTAGTTCGAAGTAAACGGCTTAAAGGTCTTAAAGGCACATTAATCACCATTCCAGTAGTAAATGTATATGGATTTATTAATCAAACACGTTATTTACCGGATCGCCGTGATTTAAATCGTTGTTTTCCGGGCTCTGAAGAAGGCTCTCTTGCCGCGCGTTTAGCGAATTTATTTATGAGCGAAGTAGTGCATAAATGCACCCATGGGGTGGATTTACATACTGCGGCTATTCATCGCGACAATCTCCCACAAATTCGTGCAGCATTGGATAACCCGGTTGTTGAGGAGATGGCAAGGTCATTTAATGCTCCGGTTATTTTGAATTCAGGGTTAATTGAGGGTTCGTTGCGTCATGCCTGCCAGCAGGTTAACGTACCAGTCATTGTTTACGAGGCAGGTGAAGCTTTACGCTTTAATGAACTGGCGATTCGTGCAGGTGTCAGAGGTGTGTTGGCAGTAATGCGTAAGTTAGGCATGTTGGCAGAGTCACGTACCAAACATGTAAAACCTGTCGATCCCTTTGTTGCACGTTCCAGCAGTTGGGTGAGAGCGCCGCAAAGCGGTATTTTTAGAATGTTGGTACCCATGGGGGCGCAGGTAACAAAAGGCGACATCCTGGGTATTGTGGCGGCGCCTTATGGCGATGAGAAATCTGAAACCAAAGTTGTCGCAATCTGCAGCGGTGTCATCATCGGCAGAACCAATATTCCACTAGTAAATGAAGGTGAAGCCTTGTTCCACATTGCGCGTTTCAACCGTCCCGATGAAGTCGCCGATAGTGTTGAAGCCTTCAATACCAATCTGGATCCATCAACCGATACCAGCGCACCAGAAGAACGACCGATTATCTAATTAGATCTTTCCGGTCAGATAGACTTGATACTGTCATAATATTTTTGCAATTTATCCTTAAAATAGTGACAATCCCGCGATTTAACTGAAGCCAAAGGGGGTCATACTGATGACACAAGCCCAAGCCAACCTTGATATCAACACACCTGAAAATGCGCCAGAAGAATGGAGTGCGCAACAGAGCAGTAAGCTCTATGGTGTGCGTGATTGGGGTGCGGATTATTTTGATATTTCCGCCGAGGGCAATGCGGTTGTCAGTTTGCAATTTGGTGAAAAGACCGTTCATGTACCGTTAATCGATATTGTTAATGGCATGAAAGAACGTGGCCTTGATATGCCCGCAGTATTACGCATCGAAAACCTTTTGGATCTGCGTATAACACAGTTAAACGAGGCATTTGCCCGGGCTATCGAAACCGCTGGTTACAAAAATCATTATCGCGGCGTGTTCCCGATCAAAGTAAATCAGCAATGTCATGTTATTGAAGAAATTGCCGATTACGGGCGTCGTTATCATCACGGTCTGGAAGCAGGCAGTAAAGCTGAACTGATTATTGCGATATCTCAACTGCGTGATCATGACAGCCTAATTATCTGTAATGGCTACAAAGACGAAGAATTTATAGATTTAGGTCTGTATGCCCGTCAAATGGGAATTCCATGCTTTTTTGTATTGGAAACTGCCACTGAGTTATTCACTATTTTAGAACGCAGCAAGGCCTTAGGAATTGATCCATTAATTGGTGTACGTATTCGTCTGGCTTCTACGGTTGAAGGTCACTGGAATGGTGACAGCGGTGACCGTTCCATCTTTGGTTTGTCGACTAATGCGTTGCTGGAAGTGGTTGAACAGCTCAAAAAAGCCGATATGTTGCATTGTTTACAGCTATTACACAGCCATTTAGGTTCGCAAATCCCCAATATCCGTAATATTCGTAGTGGTGTAATGGAAGCGTGCCGTTTCTATACTGGCCTTATCGAAGAAGGCGCACCAATGGGGTACATGGACCTCGGTGGTGGTTTGGCAGTTGACTACGAGGGCGCCCACTCAAATAGCACGCACAGTATGAACTATGGGCTGGATGAGTATTGCTACAACATTATTGAAGCTTTGCAAGAATGTCTGGATCCTCTAGATATTGCCCATCCAGTACTTATTACTGAATCTGGTCGTGCATTAATTGCTTATTCTTCGATGCTGCTTTTCAATGTGCTTGAAGTGCGTGACCATAAACCCGGTGCGATACCTGATCAAGCACCGGAAGACAGCCACGATATGTTGTTCAATCTTTATGCAGTGCTGGGCAATGTTACGGTGCAGAATCTGCAAGAATGTTACAACGACGCCATTTATTACCGGGATGAATTACGCGAGTTATTCCACCATGGTCAGGCGACATTACGTGAACGTGCTTTAGCTGAAAACGTATCACTCGCTATTCTGGAAAAAATCTCCGAATTATTGCCTCAGGCTCGCCGGGTCTCGGCTGAATTAGAAAGTCTGCCAGAATTACTATCAGATATTTATTACGGCAATTTCAGTTTGTTTCAATCGTTACCAGATATCTGGGCGATTGATCAGATCTTCCCGATCATGCCAATCCACCGTTTAAATGAAAAACCGACTCGCTCCGCCGTAATCGCTGATATGACCTGTGATTGTGACGGCAAAATTGATTCGTTTTCTTATGAAGATGGCATCTGTAAAACCTTGCCGCTGCATCCGCTTAAAGAGGGTGAAGAATATTATTTAAGTGTATTTCTGGTCGGTGCTTATCAGGAAACATTAGGCGATTTGCATAATTTGTTTGGTGATACCAACGTGGTCAGTGTGCATATCAGCGAAGATGGCAAATTTAATTTTGTTCGCGAGTTTCATGGCGACAGCATTGCTGACGTACTCAGCTATGTGGAATACGACCCGAAAGTGATGCAGGAACAATTCCGCAAACTGGCTGAGCAAGCCGTTCGGGATGGCAAAATTTCCGTACCCATGCGACAACAAATGTTACGTGCCTTCAGCGACAGCATGAATGGCTATACCTTCTTTGAAAGATAATCTCAGGTTTAAGGACTCAGCTCTATGTCAAAAGTGATCATTATTGGCGCCGGTGGTGTTGGCGGCGTCGTTACCCATAAATGTGCACAGTTACCGGAAGTGTTTTCAGAAATTATTCTGGCCAGCCGAAATGAAGATAAATGTAAGGCGATTGCTGCCCAGCTGGATCGACCAATTCGCACTGCCCAGGTTGATGCGGATAATGTGCCAGAGCTGACTGCATTACTGGAAAAAGAAAAACCGGATTTGGTTATCAACGTGGCATTGCCATATCAAGATTTGCACATCATGGATGCCTGTCTGGCCGCTGGTGTGGATTATCTGGATACAGCAAATTACGAACCTTTAGATACCGCCAAGTTTGAATACAGCTGGCAATGGGCTTATCGTGAAAAATTCGAAAATGCCGGTTTGATGGCTTTGCTTGGTAGCGGTTTTGATCCTGGTGCCACCAACGTATTTACCGCCTATCTTGCCAAACATTACTTCGATGAAATCCATGAGCTGGATATTATTGACGTCAATGGTGGCGATCACGGTTATCCGTTTGCTACCAACTTCAATCCAGAAATCAACATTCGTGAAGTCACTGCAGAGTGCCGTCATTGGGAAAATGGTGAGTTTGTTACCACGCCAGCCATGTCGAAAAAAGCCAGCTTTACCTGCCCAGAAGAAGTCGGTAACTACAATATTTACCGTATGTACCACGAAGAGCTGGAATCATTGGTAGTAAATTTCCCTACTTTGAAGCGTGCCCAGTTCTGGATGAGTTTTGGTGAAAGCTATCTGAAACATCTGGAAGTGCTGGGTAATGTTGGCATGACCGGTATCGAGCCGATTGACTATAACGGCCAGCAGATTGTGCCTATTCAGTTCCTGAAGGCTTTATTACCTGATCCTTCAACCCTTGGACCACGCACTAAAGGTAAAACCTGTATCGGTTGTGTAGTGAAAGGCGTTAAAGATGGTAAACAGAAAATTGTTTATCTCTACCAAATCAAAGACCATCAGGATTGCTACGCTGAAGTTCAATCTCAGGCGATTTCCTACACCACCGGTGTGCCAGCCATGATTGGCGCCAAAATGATGCTGGAAGGCAAGTGGAAGAAACCGGGCGTCTGGAACATTGAGCAGTTTGATCCAGATCCGTTTATGGAAGATATGAACAAATACGGACTGCCTTGGGAAGTAATTGAACTGGATGATTTCAATCTCGACGGTTGACCTTTATAAAGTAAGAAAAAGCTAACCACAAGACACCGAGGGCACAGATTTTTTTATCCGCAGATTACGCAGATGGACGCAGATTTTTAATTTTAATATGAATGTAGGTTGGGTTGAGCTTGCGAAACCCAACATCATCTATTCTTCTGGGTCTTGTTGGGTTTCATAAATTCAACTCAACCTACATTGTTTAAAAAACGTAGTTCGGGTGAGCGTAGCGTAACCCGCCAAAAATAATCTGCGGGAATCTGCGTAATCTGCGGATGATTTATTTTTACCTCTGTGCTCTCCGTGTCTTTGTGGTTAATAAGTGCTAACAATATAAATTAACTATCATTTTCAGGTATTTGAAAATAATGCAATTTACTGATTTTACCAAGCTGGATTTATCTCGATTGCCGTCGCCGTGTTTTGTGGTCGACGAGGTTGCGGTTGAGCGTAATTTACGCATTTTGAATCATGTGCAAACCGCCAGTGGTGCAAAAGTTTTGGCCGCCCTTAAAGCATTTTCAATGTGGTCTTTAGCGCCGTTGACTGCCAAATACCTGAGCGGCACCTGTGCCAGTGGTTTACATGAAGCAAGGCTTGGTTTTGAAGAATACGGTGGGGAAGTGCATGTATTTGCAGCAGCCTTCAATCAGCATGATATTGATGAATTGCTGACTTTTGCCCATCACATTGTGTTTAACTCCTGCGGCCAATGGCTGCGGTTTCGTGAGCAATGTCTAGCTGCTCAACAGCAACGTCCGGAACTACATTTTGGTTTACGAATCAATCCGGAGCATTCAGAAGGTGCAGTGCCGATTTACGATCCGTGTGCGCCCGGTTCGCGTTTAGGCATTCCGTTATCGCAATTAGATGAAGCTGCTTTGGATGGTATTTCCGGACTGCATTTTCATACTCTATGTGAGCAAGGTTTTGAACCATTGCAACGCACTGTTGCAGCCATGGAAGCCAAATTCGGGCATTTGTTGCCACAGATGCAGTGGGTAAATTTTGGCGGTGGGCATCATATTACAGTTGATGGTTATAACATCGACGGTCTTATTGAAATGATTCGGGACTTTAAACAACGGCATCAGGTCGAAGTTTATCTGGAACCAGGCGAGGCAGTAGCAATCGGTACCGGTATTTTAAGCTGTGAAGTTCTGGATATCACTTGGAATCATCTGGAACAGGCGATTCTTGATACCTCAGCCACCTGTCATATGCCTGATACCCTGGAAATGCCTTATCGTCCAGATATTACCGGTTCAGGTTTAGCTGATGAAAAAACACATACCTACAGGTTGGGTGGTTTAACTTGTCTGGCCGGCGATGTGATTGGCGATTACAGCTTTGATAAACCACTGGAAATTGGTCAACGGCTGGTATTTGAAGATATGAGCCATTACACCATGGTCAAAACCACGACGTTTAATGGCACCAAATTACCGTCACTGGCTATCTGGAATTCCGAAACCGATGAGTTACGTGTAGTCAAAAGTTTTGGCTACAGCGATTTTAAAGAGCGACTGTCATGACTGCTGAATTGAACGAAGAATTTCCGATTTTCCTCGGATCCGAAATTGACCAGGCTGATCCAAAGCAGGCGATGTTTCATGTATTACCTGTGCCCTATGAAAAATCAGTTTCCTATGGTGGTGGTACAGCAAACGGACCTTCCACCATCTTGAATGCCTCATGGCAACTGGAAAAATGGGATGGTAAAAGCAATCCCTGTGATTTGGGCATCTATACCTGCCCGCCAGTTGATTGCAGCGTTAGCTCACAACAGGTTATTGATAATATTGCTAATGCTACCGCCGAAATCATTCGTAATGGTGGCATTCCCGTGGTGTTAGGCGGTGAACATACCGTAACTTATGGCGTCATCAAAGGCTTGAAGGATGCCGGAATTGAAGATTTCGGCATCGTTCAAATCGATGCCCACGCCGATCTGCGTCATGCCTATGAAGGCGATATTTTGAGCCATGCCTCGGTAATGAAACGCGCAGTGGATATGGGTATTCCGTTATACCAACTGGGGATTCGTGCGTTTTGTGAAGAAGAAATGCAGGTGCGTGAAGAGTTTGGTGTGTATTACCAGGATGCCGATGAACTTGTACCCAATAATATCAACAGCATTACCTTGCCCGATGACTTCCCGCAAAAAGTGTTTTTTACAGTCGATATTGATGGCATGGATCCCAGCGTATTTCCCTCAACAGGTACGCCCGTACCGGGTGGCCTGAGCTGGTATCAAACATTGAATCTGTTTGAATCGGTCGCCAAACAGCGTGAAATTATCGGCTTTGATGTTATGGAATTTGCGCCGATTGAAGGATTCCATGCCTATGACTTCGCAGCATCAATGCTGACCTATAAGTTGATGGGGATCACTGCTCGTAGCCGTCAAAGCTGATTTTTGAAAGTAACCGCAGAGGCACAGAGGTTTTTGAGTTATCCGTAGATTATTTTTGTCGGGTTACGCTAAGTTAAACCGACCTACATTTTTTATAAAGAGTGTAGGTTGGGTTGAATTTATGAAACCCAACACGACGCAAAATAATTTAAATGGTGTTGGGTTTCGCAGGCTCAACCCAACCTACGGTCCTTTTTTTAGAATACTCTTCGTAATCTGCGGATCTGTTTTCTTTTATCTCCGTGCCCTTTGTGTCTCTTTGGTGAATTAGTAATTTCTGCTTTTCTTTGAAGCGTTTACACGTTAAAATTCGCGGTTTTTTTACTCTCTGGGGTCTGCGACATGAGCCAAGCTACAATCACATTGCTGCAAAACTATTACGATGCGTTCAACCGCCAGGATATGGATGCGTTTTTGAATATGCTGACTGACGATGTTATTCATGACGTTAACCAGGGTGGTCGTGAAGTTGGTAAAGAAAAATTCTCTGCATTTATGGATCGCATGAATGCACATTACAAAGAACAAATCGTTGATATTTCCATCACCAGCAACGAAGCAGGTGATCGCGCTGCTGTTGAATTTACCGTATTAGGTGAGTACCTGAGCACCGATGAAGGTTTGCCAGAAGCTAACGGCCAAAAATACAACCTGCCAGCCGGTGCGTTTTTTGTGATTCGTGATGGCAAAGTGGCTCGCATCACTAACTACTACAACCTGGAAGACTGGGTTAAACAAGTCGTCGGTTAAACTGCAGCACAATCAGCCAGGCTGGAATGTATTTTCCAGTCTGGCTTTTTTATATGCCTTTCCATTGCACGGATTGAAATAACTATGCTGGAATTGAAACGTTTATCAGGCGAAGCCCTGAATCAATTTATTCCTGAACTGGCCAAATTACGTATTCAGGTTTTTCGTGATTTTCCTTATCTCTACGACGGGGATCCGGATTACGAAGCACGATATTTGCAGACTTATATCGAAGCGCCTGACAGCGTGATTGTTTTGGCCTTTGATGGCGATAAGGTGGTTGGTGCATCGACTGGGATTCCGCTGAAATATGAAACGGATGAAGTCAAAGCACCGTTTATCAAAGCGGGCATTGATGTCGATAGCGTGTTTTATTGTGGTGAGTCGGTTTTGTTGTCGCAATATCGAGGGCAGGGCGCTGGCGTAGCGTTCTTTGATCATCGTGAACAGCATGCCCGTGAGTTGGGGGGATATAAGTACAGCTGTTTTTGCGGTGTACAACGCTGATGATCATCCTCGACGTCCGGCAGGTTTCAGACCACTGGATAATTTCTGGCGTAAACGGGGTTATGAAAAACATCCTGAACTTCACACCACTTTCAGCTGGAAAGAACTGGATGAAGAGCATGAATCACCCAAACCAATGACTTTCTGGATGAAGAAACTCTAGAGCTTATCTGCAATGCAGGAGATATGCTGTTACAAATAAACTGTTTGGCATTGAAATAAGGCTGAAATGCCCAATCTTTAATGTCCCATTATCGATTTCCCGAGTTTAGTGTAAATGAGCAAAGTTAAAGTCGCTGCAGCACAGTACGATATCGGTTTTTTCAAAGACTGGTCGCAATTCACTGATAAATTGACTCAGTGGGTGGCTGAAGCCGTTGAAGAAAAAGCGAAACTGCTGGTGTTTCCTGAATATGGCAGCATGGAACTGGCCTCGTTATTTGGCGAAGCAGTCTATAAAGATCTCGGCAAGCAATTGCATTCTATGCAGGATGTTTATGCTGATTGGCAAGATCTGCATCATCAGCTCAGCAAGCAATACGATGTGATGATGTTGGCCAGCACGTTTCCGGTTTTGCAGGATGACGGCACTTTCCGTAATCGTGCCAACCTTTATGGTCCTGATGGCCTGATTGGTTTTCAGGACAAATTGATCATGACGCGCTTTGAAAATGAGCAATGGTTAATTCATCCCGGTCAGCAGATCAAAGTGCTGGATACCGATGTGGGTCGAATCGGCATCAACATTTGTTATGACAGTGAATTCCCGATGATTGCCTATCAGCAGGTAAATGCTGGCGCAGATTTGATTCTGGCACCAAGTTGTACTGACACACAGGCTGGTTTTCACCGAGTACGGATTGGTTGTCAGGCACGTGCGTTGGAAAATCAATGCTATGTCGTGCAATCGCCAACATTTGGTGAAGCACGCTGGTCGGAAGCCGTTGATGTAAATACTGGTCGTGCCAGCATTTATACCCCGGTTGATTATGGTTTTCCGGATAACGGCATTCTGATCGAAGGTGTCGCAGATAAGCCGGGTTGGGTGTGTGCTGATCTGGATTTAGCGGAAATCGCCCGCGTACGTCAGGAAGGACAGGTATTTAATTACCGTGACTGGCCGCTGCAACACAAATTATCTGGACCTGACCAAACTCGCTAAGCACTTTACACACCGCTGTTATGGCGGTGTTTTTGTTTGTAGCAGTCAATAGCCCTGCAAGCTGTGTGGATGCAAGGGTTTCCGGCAGAGTATAAAATGCTCGGTCTATCTTGCTTTAAAAAATTACAGGAGTCATGCATGACTAGCCCCGCGCAAATTGAGGAAATCGTCAAAAATTATCAGGATCCCTCAACGCTGATCACGTTCGGCGATACTCGCGCCACGGTCAAGGTTTTGCAGGACGATAATCAGACCCAGGTTGATGTTGTGCTGGGTTATCCAGTCAAAGGTTATGCGGCTGAACTGGCCCAAAACCTCAAACAATTAATCGAAGCCGATGGCGCAACCAATGTCAGCGTTAACATCACTACTAAAATTGTTAAACATAAAGTGCAGCAGGGCGTCCAGCACTGGAAAATGTTAAAAATATTATTGCAGTAGCTTCTGGTAAAGGTGGGGTAGGTAAATCGACTACTTCAGTCAATCTGGCATTGGCTTTGGCAGCTGAAGGCGCCACAGTAGGTATTCTGGATGCTGATATCTATGGTCCAAGCCAGCCGCGTATGCTTGGCACCACGCAACGTCCTGAATCCATTGATGGCAAATCAATCGAGCCAATTGAAAGCTATGGCATTCAAAGCATGTCGATTGGTTTTTTAATCGATGAAGAAGAGCCGATGATCTGGCGTGGCCCAATGGTCACTCAGGCTTTGCAGCAAATGCTGGGCGACACCAACTGGAAAGAACTGGATTATCTGGTTATCGATTTACCACCTGGTACTGGCGATATTCAGTTGACCTTGTCGCAAAAAGTCCCAGTGAGTGGTGCTGTTATCGTGACAACTCCACAGGATATTTCATTGCTTGATGCCCGTAAGGCATTAAAAATGTTTGAAAAAGTGAAGGTTCCGGTATTAGGTGTCATTGAAAACATGAGCACACATATCTGCAGCCAATGTGGTCATGAAGAGCATATCTTCGGTGCGGGTGGCGGGCAGTCAATGGCTGATCAATATGGCGTGAATATGCTGGGCAGTTTGCCTTTAGATATTCATATCCGTGAAGATGCCGACAATGGTCAGCCGACGGTAGTAAAAGATCCGGATGGCGATATCGCGATGGCGTATCGTGGAATAGCTCGACGGATTGCTGCTAATCTGGCGATGCAGGGTAAAAATTATGCGGCTGCCTTCCCGAATATAGTTATCAAGAACGATTAATCAGGCTATCATCAACATCTTTTGAGCTTAACTGACGGACTATGAGCATAAAATCAGATAAATGGATCCGCCGTATGGCAGAACAGCACGGCATGATCTCGCCGTTCGAGCCAGGTCAGGTTCGTGAACGTGAAGGACAGCGCATTATTTCCTATGGTACATCCAGCTATGGCTATGATGTACGCTGTTCCACTGAGTTTAAAATCTTTACCAATATCAATTCAGCGATTGTTGATCCGAAAAATTTTGATGCCAGCAGTTTTGTGGATATCACTTCTGACGTTTGCATTATTCCGCCGAATTCATTTGCTTTGGCCCGTACAATTGAATCGTTCAAAATTCCCCGCAACGTGTTGACGGTCTGTTTGGGTAAATCCACTTATGCCAGATGCGGCATTATTGTGAATGTCACGCCGTTAGAACCTGAATGGGAAGGTCAGGTAACCTTGGAATTTTCCAATACCACGCCGTTACCTGCAAAAATTTACGCTAATGAAGGTGTGGCGCAAATGTTGTTCTTTGAATCTGATGAAGTCTGTGAGACCTCGTATGCTGACAGAGCTGGTAAATACCAGGGTCAGCAGGGCGTGACTTTACCGAAATCCTGATAGAGGCTTGACCGTGCAAAGCATCAGCAGATTCATTTTACCGGGGCTGCTGCTATTGCTTAGCGGTTGTGAAGGTCAGCCTCAAAAAACTTATCAATGGCAACACAGCGATGGCAGTTATGCCGCGACCTTTTCAGCTGATGGACAGTTTCTGTTATCTGCCGATGTAGATGCAGCGGCCAGACTTTGGAATCTGCAGAATAATCAGGTCAAATACAGTTGGCAAAGCCAACAGCAAGAAACGGTTCGCAGTACCTCAGTGGCATTAGCCAAATCCAGTCCGGTTGCTGCAACTGTTGAGTTCGATACCGTCATGTTATGGAACACGCAAAGTGGTATGCCGGAAAACCGCTTGACCTTTCCATTACGAATTAAGTCTTTGGATATTTCCCCTGATGGACGATTTCTACTATTAGCGTTAGCTGACAGTACGGCGGTGTATTTTGATATCACTGCCAATCGGGTGCGCCATGTGTTTGAACATGATGGTGCAGCGGTAGATTCCCCGGTGAAACATCCGATTAACACGGTGGCAATCTCACCAGATGGAAAAACAGCATTAACCGGTGGTGACGATCGCACGGCTCGCTTATGGGATTTGCAAAACGGCGAACAACTACAGAACTGGTTGCATGGTAATAATGTGAATCTGGTGAAGTTCGATCCCCAAAGCCGATTTGTTTTCACGGCTGCAGACAATGATCATTCCTATCTCTGGTCGTTAGCCGATGGCAGCCAACAATCACAATTACGCAGTTCAGCCTGGCCGAAATCAATGCCGATACCGGATTTTCCAGTATTTACCACAACGACGACAGCCGTTAACTTTTCTCAGGATGGCATGTTATTAGTTACCGGTCATGCAGCAGAACGCCTCTGCGTCTGGCAACTGCCTCAGGGCGATAAACTACGTTGCTGGAAAGTAACCAGACAAAATCCACTTAATCCCGGCATGGTTATCCAAGCGGTGTCTTTTGTTGCTAACGACAGTGCGGTTTTAAGCATTGCCGGTACAGGTGAAGCGCAGCAATGGCAGTGGAGGTAAAATATGTACAAACTGGTGTTTTTTGTTCCGGAAAGCCATAAAGAATTAGTCAAAGAAGCCATCTTTAATGCGGGCGCCGGTCAATTTGATGGCTATGAGTTTTGCAGTTGGGAAACGTTGGGCACTGGTCAGTTCCGTCCTTTATCTGGCAGCCAGCCATTTATCGGCGAAAGCGGAAAAATAGAGCAGGTCAATGAATATCGCGTTGAAACAATCTGTACGAACGACACTATCAAAGCTGCTGTCTCAGCTTTGAAACTTGCCCATCCATACGAAGAGCCTGCTTATCAGTACTGGCCAGTAAATCAAGAGGATTTTTAATTTAATGAACGCACCTGCGTCTCCACAAACGATTCGTCTCGCGGATTATACGGTTCCATCCTATCTGGTCGACAATGTTGATTTACATTTTGATTTGGATGCGTCAACCACCCAAGTTACCAGCATTCTCAATATGCGACGCAATCCTAAAGGACCAGGTGAAGACTGTGTATTAAATGGCGAGCATCTTCAACTTATCAGTATCAAGTTGGATGGCCATTTACTAACTGCTGCAGAATTTCAACGTTCCAATACACAACTGATTTTGCCGCAATTGCCGGAAAAATTTCAGCTGGAGATTGTCACCGAAATACATCCGGATCAAAACACCGCACTGGAAGGGCTTTACCACTCAGGTACTTTAGTTTGCACCCAATGTGAAGCTGAAGGTTTTCGGCGTATTACCTATTATCCGGATCGCCCGGATGTGATGGCGGTGTTTACAGTGACCATTACGGCAGATAAACAGAAATGGCCGATTCTATTATCCAACGGTAACTTGCAAGAGCAGGGTGAACTGGAAGATGGACGTCATTGGGTTCGCTGGCATGATCCCCATCCGAAGCCTTGTTATCTGTTTGCTTTGGTTGCTGGCGATTTATATATGCAGCAGGATAGCTTCACTACCATTAGTGGCCGTGACGTGACTCTGCAGATTTATGTGGATAAAGAAAATCACGATAAGTGTGATCACGCTTTGATGTCATTAAAACAATCCATGCGTTGGGATGAAGAAGCCTATGGTCGTGAATACGATCTGGATGTCTTCATGATTGTAGCGGTCAATGATTTCAATATGGGCGCAATGGAAAACAAGGGGCTGAATATCTTCAATGCCGCTTGTGTTTTGGCCAGCCCGCAGACAGCGACAGATAACGATTTTTATACGATCCAAAGTATCGTCGGACACGAATATTTCCATAACTGGTCCGGCAATCGAGTGACTTGTCGTGACTGGTTTCAGCTTAGCCTGAAAGAAGGTTTCACGGTAATGCGTGACCAGTCGTTCAGTGCCGATTTGAACTCTGCGGCTGTGCAACGAATTGATGATGTGGATCAATTACGCAGCTTGCAGTTTGCTGAAGATGCCGGTCCCATGGCGCATCCTGTGCGTCCTGATAGCTATATTGAGATTAGTAACTTTTATACCGTCACTATTTACGAGAAAGGCGCCGAAGTTGTTCGCATGATCAAAACCCTGTTGGGCGATGAAGGTTTTCGTAAAGGCACCGATTTATACTTCGACCGGCATGATGGTCAGGCGGTGACCACAGATGATTTTGTTAAAGCCATGGAAGAAGCCAATCACTATGATCTGACGCAGTTCAAACGTTGGTATACCCAGGCGGGAACACCCGTCATTACGGCTTTTTATAATTATGATGCAACAAAGAAAATATTTACCTTAACCCTGCAGCAATCATGCCCAGCAACGCCTGGCCAGACTGAAAAGCAACCGTTCTTAATTCCGGTTGCCATGGGGCTATTGGACTCTGCAGGTAATAGTTTGCCATTGCAATTGATTGATGAAGCCCAACCCTATGATAAAGACACTCGCGTATTAGAGTTAAACGAATCAGAACAGACATTCCGCTTCATCGGCGTAGAGCAGAGGCCCATTGTTTCTTTACTACGTGGCTTTTCTGCGCCGGTTAAATTACTGATTGAACGTGATAATAAAGAACTTGCGTTCTTAATGGCGCACGAGAAAGACAGCTTTAATCGCTGGGATGCAGGTCAAAGTTTGTTTATTCAAATCATGCTGTCGTTAATTGCAGATTATCAACAGAACACTGCCTTACAACTGCCCGAGATCCTGGTAAAGCAGTGTGCTGCCGTGTTGCAAGATAAAGCTGCCGATCCGGCATTGGTTGCGCGCATGCTGACATTACCTTCTGAGAATTATCTGGCAGCGCAGATGAAGGTTGCCGATGTCGATGCCATCCATCATGTGCGTAAGTTTGTAAAAGATAGCTTGGCAATGCATTTGAAAGCGCAATTTGATGCGTTGTACCAACAACATAATCTGCCAAACGTGGCGTATCAGTTTAACTCTGAGCATATGGGACGACGTAGCCTGAAAAATGTTTGTCTGGGTTATCTGATGGCAACTAACGATCCGATGCAGACGCAGCGTTGTCTGAAGCAGATGAAACAAGCCGATAACATGACCGATACCCTTGCGGGCTTAAGGTTGATGGTTGACCAAGCTGGAATCGAACGTGAGCACGCCTTACGGGCATTTTATGAACAATGGCAACATGACCGTCAGGTAGTTGATAAGTGGTTGACGGTGCAGGCGCTATCGAGCTTGCCTGATACATTGATACGAATTAAAGGTTTGATGAAGCATCCGGCATTCAGTATTAAAAACCCGAATAATGTCAGGGCATTGATTGGGCAATTCTGTCGTAATAACCCGGCGTTATTCCACGCGAATGATGGCAGTGGTTATCGTTTTCTGGCTGAGCAGATACTGGTGTTGGATAAACTTAATCCACAAGTCGCATCAAGACAGTTGGGGGCGTTTAATTCATGGCGTCGATATGATGAAAAACGTCAGCAAATGATGCGGGAAGCCTTACAAAGCATTGCGCAACAGCAGGATCTCTCGTCTGATGTTTATGAGATCGTTAATAAATATCTGGCGGACTGATGAAATTTCAACTGCATGCTCAACTTGAGGCAGATACGTTTGTAGTCGGAGACTTGCCGCTGTGTCAGCTGTTATTGATGAATGACGCGCGGTTTCCATGGGTGATTCTGGTACCGCGTCGATTGGATGTCAGCGAAGTCTACGACTTACCTATGCAGGAGCAACAAATGCTGTGGCAGGAATCTGCTCTGGTTGCCGAAAAATTGATGCAGCTGACCAAGGCAGACAAAATGAATCTGGCGGCACTGGGTAATGTTGTTCCTCAATTACATGTGCATCATGTAGCGCGCTTTAAAACCGATGCAGTTTGGCAAAACCAATTTGGGGGCAGGGCACTGCCGAGCCCTACAGTGAGTCGGATAAACAGCTTATGCTGCGTAACTTAAGTGAGATTTTTAGAGGATTTCTCATTAGTGGACAAAGTCTTAACGTTTAGACTTAATGTCGATAGGGAAGAGGCAATGCGCTATTATCGCGGCGAAGCCTCTGCCGTTGTTGCCAGAACGGATACCGGACAGTCATTACAGTTTCCGGCTTTACATGTTAGGCGTTTTATTACCCAAAACGGTATTCATGGACGATTCCGGATTCGTTTTGATGATAAACATAAATTGCTTAATCTGGAGCGTTTAGGCGATTAATCCGAAAGATTTGCATCGTCCAATAAAGCCGGTTTTGGACGACCGATATGATAACCCTGTGCGTAATCGACGCCGATGTTTTTCAACATTGTCACAATAGCTTCATCTTCAACAAATTCGGCAATAGTCTTTTTGCCCATGCCCTTGGCAACATCCACCAAAGCTTTTACAAACAAACGATCATCCGGGTTATCACAAATATGGCGGATGAATGCGCCATCAATTTTGACAATGGCCACTGGCAACTCTCGCATATAACGGAACGAGGCAAAACCGGTACCGAAATCATCCAATGAAAACTGGCAGCCGAGTTTATTAATTTTCAACATCATTGTTTTGGCTTGACCATAATCCGCCACCGCCGCAGTTTCTGTAAGTTCAAAAATCAGGTTGCCCGGTTTGGCACCAGTTTCTCGAAGTAAGCGCTTTAAGCGTGGCAATAACTCAGGATCCGAAGTGGCATGCGCCGATAAATTTAATGACAGTGAAATTGGGGTAGGCAGCTGATCAAACTCAGCTTGCTTGTGTACACCCATTTTCAAAACATGATGATCTATTTGATGAATCAAACCTGTTTGTTCGGCAACTTCAATAAAGCTGCCGGGCATATGCAAAGTACCATCAGCATCCTCAAGTCGCAGCAGTGCCTCATAATGGCTGACCTTATTGGTAGTCAAATCAAGAATAGGTTGATAGTGAAAAATAAATCGTTGGTTTTTTTCAGCCAGTGCATCAATGATTTTTTGTTTCCAAAGAATTCGATTTTGCAGATGGCTACGTGTTTTATCGTCAATATTAAACGTATGCCAGGTATTTTTACCTTTTGCCTTGGCTTGATACATCGCTAGATCAGCATTGCTTAAAAGTGCATCAATTCCTTGTCCAGCCAGTGGAAATTCAACCAGCCCCATACTTGATGAAATATGGTAGCTAATGTGCTGATAGATAAAGTTTAATTCAGCCAGCTGTACGGCAATTTTTTTGCAAAACTGCTCGGCACCCTTCAAATCAGTCTGTGGCAGGAGAATGGCGAATTCGTCTCCTCCAAGTCTTGCTACCAGATCGGTAGAACGGGTCACTTTACTCAGTACCTGAGCGACCCGTTTAAGCAATTGATCACCGATATTATGGCCACAGCTGTCATTTAAGTCCTTGAACTGATCCAGATCCAGAACCAGTAATACGCCTTTGCTGCCTACTTTTTCTGCATGAAGCAATATGCGTTCGAACTCGACATTAAATTTAAAGCGATTGTATAAACCCGTTAAGGCATCATGCTCGGCCATCCACAGAATTTGATCTTCATTGTGCTTTTTCTCGGTAATATCAACGCCGACAGATAAAATCACGGAATCATTGTTCTGAACATTCAGACTGGAATGCATCCAGGAAATAACGCGAACATTATCTTTACGGTGAATGAAGTCAGCTTCCATTTGCTGGACACTGGAACGCTTTTCTTTAATCTCGGTGAATGCCTGATAGATATGCGGCCATTCTTCTGCTGAGAAAAAACCTTGAATCGGCTTATTAATAATTTCATTGGCCGATATGCCGGTAATTCGTTCAGCGTATTGATTGAAAGAGGTAATACGACATTGCTGGTCAAGCGTGATGATGATTAATTGTGCTGTATTAATCAGATTTTTAACAAAATCCCGTTCCTGTTGCAGGGCGAATGTCTGTTTTTCTACAGAAATGTGAAGCTGTTCCAGCTGAGTAGTGAGTGAGACTGTTGCCGTTTCAAGCAGGTCCAGTTCATCGGTTGACTGATGATGTTGTGGTGAGGAAACGGATTGGCGAACAAGCTGATACTGCTGTTTTGCCAGTAATGGCAACGCTTTTGAAACTTTGGAGAGGCGGCGCAAAGGGGAGGAAATAAATACCACCAAAGAACTGCCCAATAATAGAAAACTCAGTACAGCAAACAGGATGTTGCGTATTAAAGATTGATGAAGTTCTTCTAGCTGTTCGCTAATATTTTCCATAATGACAAACAGCACGTCGTCACTGCCTGGCGGACGAATCATATTAAATTCGATAGGCAGTCCCGCTGGTCGCATTATATGATTTTGCATGTGATGAAAATCATGTTGATGAATCTCACCAAACTGCCGTAAATAATTAATATTTTGTTCAAAATGACTTAATGCATGAACGTACTTTTCCCAGCTTGGCAGGTAACGATCTTCTGTTTGATCATCACTGGCATAAGAGGAAAGAATGGCCAGATCGGCACCAGTTTTACTAGAAAATGCCAGCAATATTTGACTGATATCATAGCCTAATAACATCACATATTCAGTTTGATCCTGACTTAGTATAGGAAGCAGCAAATATTGACGACATTGATATCGGCAGTCGACCTGACTGTAACTGGTCTCATTTTCAGCAGTTTGAATCGCATATTGGCTAACGAACTCTGGAACATCCAACCCCCAACCGCCCAGGAATTTTCCATCACGCCGATAGACATGAGCCACACTGACATTCCAGCCCAATTCCAGTTCACTTTGCTCACGATTAATCAGATCAAGTAACTCAGAGGCGGTGGGGTTATCGTTGGCAGGAATCAACACAAATTCAGCCAGACGCTGCAATTCACTTTTAGATGATTCCAGCTGACCATCCAGATACTGGTGATATTGCTGTTGGATTTGCTCGCGTACAAAACCGAATTTATGCTGCATATCCCAATAAATCATCAGCGGGAAACTAATGTTGAGAATAATCAGCAAACCACCAAACAGTAATGCGAATTTCCATTTCAGGCTGAAAAAACGTGATGGGTTGTCAGCTTGATTCATGGAGATTTAGAAGTGGTAGGAAAGGGAGAGCGCAAACAAACTCCAATGCTTGTCAGTTTGGCTCATATCATTTTCTCGCGGTGACAGGGTGGCTGTCCCTTCAACGATCTGATATTCCGCTCGGACTCGCCATTGTGGTGTGACATCCCAATGACCACCAAAAGCCCAGATTTTGCTGTAATAGGCATGAGCGGGTATCGGCGAACGATCAATTCCGAAATTGGCCAGAAAAGCACTTTCTTCACGGTTTTGTCGGGCTCTATTACTGGCGTTCCAATCATCGTGATTCAACTGAAACTCTTCATAACGCACAAATCCTTGCCATCTAGAGGTAAAGTTATAACTTAACTGCAAGTAGTAACCAATCGAATTGAAATCCTGCGCCTCAAATGCAGCACTGATATTGCGATATCGCGCGGCCTGAAAGGCCACTTCGGTGGTGAACTGCCATTTTTCGCCATTAAATTGTGCAGAAAACACACTGTAATCAATATCTATATTGCCTGAATTTAATCCCGGACCGGCAGGGAAAGCAATTGTGTCAGCACCACCAGCACGGAAATCAGTACGAACACTGGCGCCGGTAAAGGCATAAATCCAACGGCCACCATTGTGCTCGTAAAGTAATCTTCCAAAAGCCGCTAAATCATTGCTGCGTATTTTGCCGTCCCAATCCTGCCCCATGTAAGCATATTCAAAGTTTTTATCGACAATCGGATAGCCAATACCGCCTTGTAATGACCATGTTCCGCTATCACGATACAGTCGTCCGTAGAGGTGTAACCCATCTGACGATACCGTCAGGTTTCGAACTTTATCGAAATAAATGGCTTGTGGCAGAAAAATACCTTCACGGGTATGGGCGACATCACGAGTTTCGTTATACAAACCAATAGGATTTTTAATCCGGCCCAAGTACATGCCAAAGGTGCTTTGCGCCGAAGAGAAGAGCGTTGCATCCAGCAAAGCATAATCTACCTGTGGTGAACCGGAATACAAATCGCCTGCGCGACGTGATAGGACTTGACCTGCCAAACGTAGTCTGGGAGAGAGCAAATAACTACCATTCAAACCAATTTCGGTAAAATCAAAACTGCCATTATCACTATCACCAAAGAAGCGATTGTCAGAAGTATGAACAAAGGCTTGTGAGGCAAAGCCATTCCAATGAAACCTAGAATTTGAGGTATTTTCCGTCTCGGCAAAAGCAGGCCATACGAAGCCGGAGGCAATTAACCATAGCAATGCCTTCATGATGGCGCTCCCAATGCGGTGACCGTAGCATCTATTTCAGCATCGCTGATATAGCCGATTGCTCCAGGCGTATTGGCTATTCGCTGTCGCATTTCCGCTTCACTACTGACACGATTAGGGCGAACACCTGTTCCGGAAAAAGCTTGCTGATCCCATATACGACGGAGCTGATAAGGAAACATGCCTAACAGTGATTTGCAGAACTGCATATGTAAGGGATGTTCATCATCAAGGACAAAAACATTGACTGGAGTGCCGTCAGGCCATTGGGGGATACGCATCGCAAAGATAGCGCGGAGAGTGGTTTTGGTTAAGTGGAGATCGTTAAGCGTGGGATGGACAATAACGGTTTCGGCTTTGATAAATGGTGCAAACACCAGTAGCACTATGACCAGCGAAATTTTTATCATACGAATCTGTGTCATAGCTTCGACCTATCCTTTATCCAAGCATGGCTGATACTAACGTGTGCTTGCTAAAAAGAAAACAGAAATAAGGTCATTTCGATGTGTTTTGTTTAGGACTGTAAATAAGATAGCTGCCGGATGCAAAATCATGCCAGCTGAGTTTATCGGGGCTTAACCACAGCCACCAATATCCCAACCCCAGTGGTAACCATGAAAATATGCCGACCACGAAACGTAGGAAAGCTTGTTGCCAGCTAATGCCGGTATTGTTGCCGCTGATAAGATAGATCCGCCAGGCACGCATTCCCAGTGTTTGTCCGCCATGCGTCCAAAACCAGCCGTAAAAAACAAAAGCCACACCGATAAGATAGATAAAAAAGAATGGATTGTTTGCACCGATAGCTTCGCCGCCATTAAAGGCGACTGCTAACGCTGCGGCAACCATAAGCACTGAAACCAGCAGCATAATGTCGTAAAGCATTACTCCCAGCAGTCTGAATGGGCCGGGTTTACGGTTTACAGATAAGTTTTTGGTCATAACAAAGGCTCAATTTTATTGGGCGAATTCGGGCGTATAACGTATCATATTCGCTTTCATTTTCTCTGAATTGGGTTTCAAATGCTGCAATTGGTTGGCCGTCCGGCTTTCTCTGCTTTCCGAATTGAAAAATTGCTGCGCGCCATACGCGCTGAAGTAGCCTCGGTGAACGCGTTAAGAAGTGAATACCACTATTTCGCTGAATTGGAAGGTGACGGTCAACTTGACCAAACGGATCTCGCTACTTTAGGGGAAATGCTTGAAGCCGCTCCGGGCAGCAGCAAATTGCAGGATCAGGAAAATCTGTTTTTGATTACACCACGTCCAGGCACTATCTCGCCGTGGTCCAGTAAAGCGACTGACATTGTGCATAACAGCGGTTTGACCGATATCGTTCGGGTTGAACGCGGTATTGCCTTTTATGTCTGCAGTAAAGCGACGTTAACCAGTGAGCAGCGCTCGATTATTGCCGCGAAACTGCATGATCGTATGATCGAAAGCGTGTTTGATAATGAAGAAGATGCTGAACAATTGTTCATGCACACAGCCCCAAGACCCTTATTATCTGTTGATATCCTTAACGGCGGACGTCAGGCATTGGTTGCCGCGAATCAAGACCTGGGCCTGGCCCTGGCTGATGATGAGATCGATTATCTGTTTGAAAATTTCACAACACTTAACCGCAACCCGAATGACATAGAGCTGATGATGTTTGCTCAGGCCAATTCTGAGCATTGCCGTCATAAAATATTCAAGGCTGACTGGATCATTGATGGCAAAACGCAGGATCGTAGCCTGTTCGATATGATTCGTTATACCCACGAGCAACACCCTGAAGGCGTCGTAAAAGCCTATAACGATAACTCTTCAGTTATCGAAGGCCCGCGCAGCCATCGTTTTCAAGTGGATATGACGGACAATCACTACTGCTACGAAGGTGAGCAGCAGCATATCCTGATGAAAGTGGAAACACATAATCATCCAACCGCGATTTCACCATTCCCAGGTGCAGCAACCGGTGCCGGTGGCGAGATTCGTGATGAAGGCGCAACGGGTCGTGGTTCCAAGCCTAAAGCGGGTTTAACCGGTTTTTCGGTTTCCAATTTACAAATTCCAGGTTTTGAACAACCCTGGGAAGCGGATTACGGTAAACCGGCCCGTATCGCTTCTGCACTGCAAATCATGATTGATGGTCCATTGGGCGGCGCGGCGTTTAATAACGAATTTGGCCGTCCTAATCTTTGTGGTTATTTCCGTACCTATGAAGCTAAAGTGCCGTCAGATAATGGTTTTGAAGTACGTGGCTACCATAAACCGATCATGGTGGCAGGAGGCCTTGGCAGTATTCGTCCGCAGCATGTTGAAAAACATATTATGCAACCGGGCACTCAGCTGATCGTTTTGGGTGGTCCGGCGATGTTGATTGGTCTGGGCGGCGGCGCGGCTTCTTCAGTAGCTTCTGGAACCAGTGAAGAAGGACTGGATTTTGCTTCGGTACAACGCGGTAATCCCGAAATGGAACGTCGTTGCCAGGAAGTTATTGATCGCTGTGTGGCGTTAAATGACAAAAATCCGATTGTCTCGATTCATGATGTTGGCGCGGGCGGTTTATCCAATGCCTTTCCTGAATTGGTTGACGACAGCGGTCGTGGTGGCCGTTTTGAGCTTCGGGTCATTCCAAACGATGAACCGGGCATGTCACCGATGGAAATCTGGTGTAACGAATCACAGGAACGTTATGTTCTCGGTGTAAATCCGGAAGATGTCGAGTTATTTCAGGCGATTTGTGAACGTGAGCGTTGCCCTTGGGCCATAGTCGGTGAAACCACCGAAGATCAGCATTTATTGCTTGGTGATGCACAATTCGAGAATAATCCAATCGATATGCCGTTATCGCTGTTGTTGGGCAAACCACCCAAAATGCTGCGGGATGTTAAACATCACAGCAAACCCAAACCAGAACTGGAACTGAAAGGCATTACTGTCAGCGAAGCGTTGGAACGGGTATTAAAACTACCAACAGTCGCCAGCAAAAACTTCCTGATCACCATCGGTGACCGCAGTATTACCGGATTGGTAGCTCGCGATCAAATGGTTGGCCCCTGGCAGGTACCGGTGGCTGATTGTGCAGTCACATTGGCAGATCATCATGGTTTGCTAGGTGAAGCCATGTCGATGGGCGAACGTACACCTTTAGCAGTAATCGATGCTCCGGCATCAGGTCGTATGGCAATCGGTGAAGCTTTAACCAATATTGCTGCCGCCGATATCGAAAAAATCAGTGATATCAAACTGTCAGCGAACTGGATGGCGGCTTGTGGTCATAGCGGCGAAGATGCGTTGTTATATGACACCGTGAAAGCCGTTGGCATGGAATTATGTCCGCAACTGGGCATTGCTATTCCGGTGGGCAAAGATTCACTGTCGATGAAAACCGTCTGGGATGACAACGGGGAAACCAAAGCAGTTACCTCACCCTTGTCGTTAATTATCAGTGCGTTTGCACCGGTCACCGACGCCAGCAAAACCTTAACGCCACAACTGCGTACTGATCTGGGGGAAACCCGTTTAATTTATCTGGATCTCGGTCATGGTCATAACCGTCTGGCAGCCTCGGCTCTGGCCCAGGTTTATAATCAGGTCGGACATCGTGGTCCGGATGTAGACGATGCACGTACTCTGAAAAACTTCTTTGCCGCAATGCAGCATCTGAAACAGGATAACTTGTTGCTGGCCTATCACGATCGTAGTGATGGTGGTCTTATCACCACCTTATGTGAGATGGCCTTTGCCGGGCATTGTGGTTTGTATATCAACCTCACTAATCTGGGTGAAGCTCTACCAGTATTGTTCAATGAAGAACTGGGTGCGGTCATTCAAATCAAAGCTGAGCATCAGGATGCGGTGCTGGAAGTCTTGCAGCAGTTTGAGTTAAACAAACACAGTCATCTGATTGGTGAAGTAACGACGGACCAAACGATTCACATCAGCGTGAACGGTGAAACGGTATTGAATCAGCGTCGCCATATTCTGCAAAAATTCTGGGCAGAAACCAGTTACCGCATGCAGGCTTTGCGGGATAACCCTGATTGTGCTGAGCAGGAATTTGCTGCATTGGATGATATTCAGGATCCCGGTTTACATGCCAACTTGAGTTTTGATTTAAAAGAACAGGTTGCTGCACCGTTTATTATCAGTGGCCATCGTCCAAAAATGGCGATTCTGCGTGAGCAGGGCGTTAATGGTCAGCTGGAAATGGCCGCCGCGTTTGACCATGCCGGATTTACTTCCGTTGATGTACATATGAGTGACATCGTTGAAGGCCGGGTTTCGCTGGCAGATTTCAAAGGATTGGTTGCCTGTGGTGGTTTCTCTTACGGTGACGTATTGGGAGCAGGCCGTGGCTGGGCCAGTACGGTGCTTCACAATGCGCGTGCCCGTGATGAATTTGCGGCATTTTTTGCTCGTGAAGATACTTTCTCGCTAGGTGTGTGTAATGGTTGTCAGATGTTGTCACAATTGAAATCACTGATTCCTGGCAGTGATCACTGGCCACGATTCAGTCGTAATCTGTCTGAACAGTTTGAAGCGCGTTTCTCTCTAGTTGAGATCACCGAATCACCATCAATTCTGTTACAGGATATGGCCGGTTCGATTATGCCGATCGCTGTTGCTCATGGTGAAGGACGTATTGATTTTTCAGAAGGCGGCAGCATGACGGATGCTCTCGTAGCAATGCGTTTTGTTGACCATTATGGTCAACCTACTGAACGCTATCCGTTTAATCCTAATGGTTCTGAAAATGGTCACACTGGATTCACCACTTCGGATGGTCGGGTGACTATCCTGATGCCACATCCTGAACGGGTGATTCGCAGTGTGCAGCATTCATGGCATCCGGATGATTGGGGTAAAGACGCTCCCTGGTTACGGGTCTTTCATAATGCCCGACGTTGGGTAGGTTAAAAAATGGATACCCCTTTGATTTATCTAAGGGGTATTTTTTTATCAACAGATCCTAAAGTGTTTTGCTTAGCTAACCATGAGTGATACGCCAATTCAAAAAAATTTACTGTCAGGACGTTTCGCACGTCTATTGTTGCTGGCATTGTTGGCAATGTCTCAGGGATTGGTGTTTGCAGCAGCCTCTTTACAATACGATCTGCAAGACTGGCAATATCGCTGGGCGATTCACCCTTTATTGAGGGGCAGCCTGAGTGGACTATGCCAGATCAGCTAAATCATGCTGATTGGCAGACCATAGCCCAACCACTTTATCCACCGGATCGACAGGATCGGCACAATATCTGGTATCGCACTTCACTACCTGATATTCGAATGATTGATCCGGTAGTGTTTGTTTCCAGTATAAATTTGATCGCCGAGGTTTATCTCGATCAACAGCTTGTTTATCGATTTGGCGAATTTGATGCTGAGGGGAAAGGCGACTATGCCGGTTGGCCTTGGCATATTCTCGGTTTACCTGATGACTTCGCTGGGCGGACGTTATATTTCCGGGTGTATTCGGATTACACCGATATTGGTTTATGGGGTGAAAAGAAACTGCTGGAACGCTCAAGTGCGTTTTTGAATATATTGAATAATTCGCATAGCGATTTAATTATTGCGGCGTTCTTTTTCTTTATAGCTTTGCTGGCATTTGCCTTTTCAGTGATGCGTGGTGATAACCGTGAATTTATTTACCTTGGATTATTCTCACTGGCAAGTGCCGGAAATTTATTAGGTGAAAGTCAGGCATTACAGTTACTTATTTATGCACCGCTGGCCAAAACCTATCTGGCCGCCATATCTTATTTCTCGATCCCGATTTTTATCGCATTGATTCTGAACTACTGGCTTGCTGAAAAAACCGGCAAGTTGATGTTGCGTATTGCACAAATGCATATTGCCTATGTACTGCTTTGTCTGGTGTTGTCATTATCAGGTGTCTGGCATCTAGCCTTCTTTTACCCACTTTTTGATGTGTTATTTATCATCACTCTGATGATCATGGCTTGGTTTTGTATCCACTATTTCACTGCGATGAATACGGAACAACGAATGGTCATGGGGGCCTTTGGTATTTATGCTGTTTTTTTCCTGATCGATATGGTGGTAGCTCACGGTCTGGTGCCATGGTTCAATTTCCCACTTGCCTATGGCGGTTTAATCTTTGCTTTGGTGCTGGTCATTATTTCACTCAGGCAATATCGGCAAACCCAGCAAGCATTAGGTGAGTTAAATCTATTACTGGAGCAACGGGTAACCGAACGCACGGCATCTTTACAAAATTATGTAGAGCTGGAACAGCAGCGTGCGAATCAATTGGCACTGGTTAATGAGTTTAGTCTAAGGCTTGAAACCTTAATCAGTCGATTGCAACCAAGTCAGAGTCTGCAAGAGGCGGGCAATATCATTTGTCAGGATTTACATAAAGTGTTCGCTCCGATTCAGCTTCAGGTTACTTTGTTCAATGAGTTCGCAGATTTATCGCCTAGCGCGGGCATGAATAATAAATATCTAATAGATATCGAAGATTTACAGTTTGGTAAACAGACTTTTATAACATTTGATTTATTGGATATTTCAGCTGAAACGCTGGAGACTCGACAGTCTATCGAACAGTTTATATCGCGAGCTATTGACCGGTTAAGTGTGACATTAAGTGGCGTTAAACTTAGAGAACAACTGCATGTTATGTCGTTTGAAGATGCTTTAACCGGATTAAAAAACCGTCGGTTCTTTGATGAAGCTCTACAACGTGAACTGCATCTGGCGGAACGGCACCAACAAGCTATTTCTTTGCTGATTTGTGATATCGACCATTTCAAGCAATTTAATGATCTGCATGGTCACGAGGCTGGCGATATGGCTTTAAGAGCGGTAGCTTCCCTGATGCTGGAGCATTTTCGTGAGACGGATATTCCTTGTCGCTACGGTGGAGAAGAATTCGTTGTATTAATGCCATCTGCTAATGTTGAGGATGCACTGGAGCGGGCGAAATCATTGCTGGAAAAAATTGCCTCTAATCCTATTGTTTATCAGCAAAATGATTTAGGCCGCTTAACCATATCAATTGGGATCAGTAGCTGGGATGGAAAGGATAAAATACCCGATCTGTTAGTTCAATATGCTGATAAAGCACTGTATCGAGCGAAACAGGCTGGACGTAACCGTGTTGAGGTTGCTGCTCGCTCTGAACCTTGATCAATTAGCCTTTCAAAAGTGAAATTTTATGTAAAGGTGGGCATTCAACCCATAAATACTGAATCTTATCCGTTAAAATACAGTCCTAATGCATATTGGTTTATAAAAAAATAATTACAAGGAGCACGTATGAAACGCCTTTTAACAATTACCGTCGCAGCGGTTTTAACAGTCGGACTCGCTGGTTGTCAGATGAGTAAGCAAAATGTCGGTGCCGGGGTAGGTGGTGTCGCCGGCGGTGTATTGGGGTCAAATGTTGGTGGGGGTACAGGCAGAACTGCAGCCATAATTGGCGGTACCATTTTAGGTGCAATGGTGGGTGGACATATCGGTAGCGAAATGGACGAACTGGATAGACGTCGTACCTACGAAACCTTTGAAAACACACCGACTGGACGTTCAAATTCCTGGAATAACCCGGATACTGGTGCACAGTATTCAGTAACCCCAACTCGTACCTATGAATCTCAAAGTGGTCCATGTCGCGAATACGATATGGATGTCTATATTGATGGTAAACGTGATGTGGTGAAGGGCACAGCCTGCCGTAACTCACGGGGCGAGTGGGTCAACCAGTAAACTTTAATCGTTAAATTAGTAATAAAAAACGACGCGAGTCGGTTTTTTTATGGCCGATAATAAGCTTTCAGATACGTTAAAGCTTACAGAAGGGACCAATTTGATAAAAATGCTGGCATTGAAAGTCCTGCTCACATTGAGCGAGTTGGCTGGAATACAGCTTGGCGCGTTCACCCACTTCGCGAGCGGTATGGATAACGTGAGGTTTCTTCTGATAACTGCCACGGCGATAACCAGTTTGACCTTCATGATAAGCCAGATATAAATGAGTCGGGTTATCCAGATTAATGTCCACCATGCGTTGAGTTCTCTGGTTATACCAACCAATAAAGTCTGTCGCATATTTCATATGCGTACGTCTTGCCAGCGGGCTGGCATTATCAGCTAAATATTCCTGCCATACCGGATTTTGTGCCTGCGCAAATCCATAGGCGGATGATGGTCGGTTCCAGTGAATAAAGCCCAATAATTTTTTGGCTGGGGGACGAATATGACTATTAAAACTGGATTCAGATTGTATAAAAGCCATTTGAGTGGCAATAGACGTTCCCCATTTTTGCTCTGCGGTTTTGGCATAGCCATACCAGCGCGGCTGTTGCTGAAAAATATGGCAGATATTATTTTGCTTTAGCGGAGGGGGCAGTGCTAACGGCGAACAACTGCTTATAAAAAACACCATTGCCATCAAAGTGACATATCGCTTTTTCTTGCTGCTATATCGAAATAGATAAGCAGAAATGGTTTCAGGATAATTGGCCATGATGCAATTGATGAAGCAGTGTTCCTAAAATGAAAAAATTTTACTTGCAGATTAACAGAGCACTTTCAGTTGAGATTGATTGGCTAGGTGATAACTGAGATTATTTTTGAACATTTATCGATTATCAAAGTTTTTATAAATGGAATTAACATTAACCTTGCCAACCCTTTTGACTCTATTTATCAGTTTGGCGCTTCTCGCCGCCATCCCGGGCATCAGCGTGTTGGTAGTGTCATCCAGAGCTGCTGCATATGGTTTCACTCATGGTGTAGCGACTACATTTGGCATTGTATTGGTCGATATTCTATTTATCAGTATTGCCTTGTATGGCATGACATTGGTACTACCATGGCTAGGTAAATGGGCTGTACTTATTCGTCTATTGGCCGCGGTATATTTATTTTGGTTAGCTTGGCGATTATGGTGTTTTTCTGACCCCAAAAAGCCTTTCTCCGATATCGAATATTCAGCATCGCTAAGCTCCAGTTTTTTATTAGGTGTCGTTGTGACGTTGGCCGACCACAAAGCCATTTTGTTTTATATGGGGTTTTTCCCAGCCTTGATGGATTTAAGTCTTTTAACCCTGAACGATACAGTGGTTATTTTTCTGCTGACGTTTTTGGCTGTGGGGGGCGTAAAAATGAGTTATGCATATCTTTCAGCCAAATCGGCTAAGAGTTTTATTATTAATAGAGCATCACAATTCAATAAATTTGCAGCAATTTTGATCTCACTAGTCGCTTTAATCATGCTGCTGTCTTTATGGTGGAATCTTTAAAAACTTTTTAATCTATGCAGATTTAACAGTGTTTAGTGGGAATATTGTTTATCTTTTGTTATAAACGGTTAACGGGACATTTCTATATTCTGGATGTTGTCCCAGGTTTTTAACTGGGGGGAGCATGATTGATAGGGCATTTATAGCAAATTATCCCGCGATAACGGTATATCGCTGATGTTCTCCAATACACAATCATTATTATTTGAATGATGACCGGTTCAAAACCAGAGTTACCGCTTCGTCGATATGTTGATATGCATATTATTAAGTCGATGCTGTTGGTTGGTATTGCTTATTATGTGGCAGCCTTAATCGCAATACACCAAACCATAACGCCTGAAGGTATCGCCATTTTATGGCCACCAAACGCAATAGTGCTTGCTGCTTTTTTAATTTATCCCTTTCGTTACCTACCATTTATTGCTGCGGCAGGTATTACTGCTGAATTAGTAGCCTCGGCTCCATTCTTTCCCCTCTGGTCAGCAATCTGTTTTGCGCTAATCAATCTCTCCTCAGTGTCGTTGGCAGCTTTTCTGATTCGACGCAAAAGCGGGCAGAATTTTAATTTTGATAGGCTAAAAAATGGTGCGTATTTTTTAGTATTTGGCCCATTTTTATCGGCTTCTATCGCAGGCATGTTAGGTGGTGGGGTTTATGTCTTTTTAGGTAGAACTGACACGAGTTATCTGAGCTTGTGGCAAATTTGGTGGTTTGGTGATGCGCTGGCTATGCTGGTGTTAACTCCTTTAATTGTGGTGTTAGCACGTTGGATGCAAGCAGGTTTCCCACACTTTAAATTGCATTTTTTGCTCGAAGCTTTTTTACTCTGGCTGGTCGTTATTATTATCGGTTATCAAAGCTTTAACATTGAAAGTTCTGATAATGCCTATTTATTTTTTACCCCAGTCTGGCTTGTGTTCCTGGGCATTGTTGCGGCTATCAGGCTTGGTGTAGCAGGAGCCTCAACCACTGTTGCTTTGATTACCGCATTTGCGGTGGAACATTTGTTACGTGGCACACATCCACTAATCGTGAATATGCCGCAAAATGCACTTTTACTTACTCAAGAATATCTTGCCATTATTGCGATCGTTTCAATTGGTCTGGCGTTGTTAATTCAGGAAATAGCCGAACAGCGCGATGAGCTAAAGCGTCATGAGAATGCATTAAAAGCACAAAATCAATTTCTGGAAGAACGTGTTAATGAACGCACTTTAGCTTTGAAAGAAGTCAATCAAGCCCTGCAACATGCCAATGATCGATTGGCTAAGAGTGCAGCAACTGACGAACTCACCGGTATTGCAAACCGTCGACATTTTCTTAGTGAAGTTGAGCGTGAGTTACAACGTTTGCGATTAGATGGTCAGACTGCCAGTGCCATTATGATCGATATAGATCATTTCAAACTGGTCAACGATAATTTGGGTCACGATGCTGGAGATAAGGTACTGCGTGATATTGTTGAACCGATCAGCCAAGCCATCAGACCAAGAGATTTGTTTGGCCGTATGGGCGGGGAAGAATTTCTGATATTTCTTTCTGGAGCCGATTACGATATGAGTAATGCTGTCGCCGAACGTATCCGCTTAGCCATAGAATCGCTAACCGTGAACTATCGTGAGCATCAGATCAACATCACAGCAAGTCTCGGTGTCGCTCAGTGGGACGGAAACAGTCATCTGGATGAATTGTTTTATCAAGCAGATAAAGCCCTCTATCAGGCCAAAAACAGAGGGCGGAACCGAGTATTTAATATCACTAATATTGAAAGTGAAAACAGGTCATCGCGGGGTTCCAATCATGAAGATCATTTCGAACTACCTTGATTCAACTGTCCAATTCGGGAAGACGATTGGCTCCCCAGCTGCGATGAATACGATCAATCACCCGTTGCAATTCTTCTGAGCTGACCAAAGCAAACTGGCCCGGTTCAAGCGGATCATAATGAAATATATATAACCGGGATGCGAACTCTTCAAATGGTAAAGATGCTTCGCCAAACCGCTCAGAGTGGCCCGAGGTACTGACCTGAATATCATCACCCCAATTCTGACCACTATCGTTATTCGGGTTGTAAAAATACACACGCATCACGTTTTCTGGATCCAATGTCACACGCAAAATGGTGATGGCGTGCCAGCCCACAAACCGTAAAGCACTGTCAGTCACTGCAATCCCGGCTGGCTGTGGATGTATCAACGGTTGATTGTCATTGTAATAGGGGTGATAGCTGGCATAAAAATGCCTGAGAAAGACTTCCAGCTGCATTAACTTACCGGAAGCAACATCCACATTAATACTGAATCCCCGTCCACACCACCAGCCATGAAATTCAGGATTCACCCAGCGATGTGGGTCGCCTTCACGATCAATACAGCAACGGCCCATTTCGGCATAAATACGATCCAGATGTGGCACCAGAATTAACGAAACGGGATCCAGATCCATCGGTAAATGGTTGGCAACACCAGACAGACTATCTTGTGAAGAAATCGCCTGACCTTCGAAATGCATAATGATTTCATCATCACGTGCTGCCCAGACCACCATTTGCAGCAGATAATCTGGGTCATTGTAGGCCCACATCGAAATCGCTCTGGCAGACTGGCAGGTGGGATTATTGCCCTGACCAATGCCCAGTGGCTGACCCAACATACACAGCACACCCTCTAACAGGCGGCTTGATGCATCAGGAGTGTCTCCGAACAAACTATTTAAGCGTTGTTCTGCTGCTGGGGATAACGGCAGTGATAATTGACGCCATAAAGAGGGCGCCATCGGTGATTGATACAAGATACCGCGTTCCAGCATTAGTGCCAGACCATAAATACCTTGGGCTGTTTCGGGCAGAATGGCTTTGGCAATTATTGCTCTGACCAAGTCGCTGTAACTCAACAGACAATCCCGTCCTGTTGTAGACAAACCCAACGCTTCGCTCAGCAAATAATCGGTTTCCTCCGATAAATGTCTGAGCAATACAGCATGGTAGGGTGAAACCAGGCCAGTATCATGCATCGCGCGAGCAAAACCACTGGCTTCATATTGTAATGCGGCATTGTCCATGGTCATCAGACGTTGTAAATAAATGTCTACACCCGGATCTTCCCGGCATGCCTGAGTCGGTCCGTACAAACTGCTGATCAGACGATCCGCACCCTGACCGCTGGCACCCATGTCTATATCGGGGTTTTGCCGACAAATCGCAATCTGGGTCACCATTTGTTTGACATGATCTACTTGAATAGGGCGCTGCTGCAAAATTCGCCAAATTTCATCGGTTAACTGATCAATAACATGCTCATAACCAATCGTTTTAGCCAGATGTGTTAACAAGCCTCGGCTGATATCGGCTAACCGTCCCTGCAGTTCACGTTCGGCTTCATCAGCAACCGAAAATAAACGCTTAAGATTTACGGCCAGAACCTGCGTTAAAAAATGATGGGCCTGTTCCGCACTAATCTCAGGGTGTGGATATTGTTGTTTGGCCACTGCCAGAAAACGAATCTCGCTAAGCGCTTCAATCACCACACTATGGGCATAACTGCTGCTTAAAGCTTGGGGTGTAAGTGCAGGGATTAAAATCTGCGGTGTAGCATAATCCGAATTATCAAATGCACCGGCCTGCTCGATTTGTTGAATATAAGCCATCATTAAGTCAAAGCCATTGGGCAGATGCAAAATACGTTTTGCGGCATCATACAAGCGCCCAGCTTTAGCTGCTTTACTAAAACTGGGTGCTTGTTGAAGCTGCTGAATGGCATCTTCCAACCGTTCGATCAACAATGACTGATCGGCTTCTGGATGTTTGATGACAGTGGGTTCAGTCACTTATATTTCCTGCTGTTACCGCGATGGAGCAATAGATTTAGATATAAAAATCCAACGATTCCTGATGCTTCAGTAAATCTCGCATCACCACTGGATCCTGGCCAAAGAAGTATAACAAACCCCAATGCGTGCCAAAGGCGGTGCGTTTAGTGACGGTTTCTTCCAGTGGAGCAGTCAGTTCATGAAAATCAAAATACGGGTGATCTTCGGTTTCTTGTGGAATCTCCAAACGGCTGACGACACGACGACGCGGATAAACGCCAAAGCAACCAGCAACACCCTTGGCATCAACCACTTCTCTAGGGAAGAACTTAGTGATTTCGTCTTCAGTGGTTTTCGGATCAAACGACAAAATCAATCCGTGATAAGCATTAAATCCATAAGCTTTTTCTAACAGCTCAAACACTTTAAAACCGGGTGGACGATATGCGACTTCACCGAAGTACATTTCACTATCACTGGTGACAAAATATTCTGGATGAATAAAACCGAAATCGATATCAAAGGTCTTAATCAGCTTTTCAATCTGTTGAGTGATTTGAGGACGGTACTGTTCCAGCTCCGGCGTTGCTGGTACAAAAACCGAATAGCCCAGCGTCACATACTCAGAAATGTTGAGAAAGCGAATTTTCCCATTATGGATCCAGGCTTCTACAGCAAACTCCCAACCATCGAGATGCGATTCCATCAAAAATGGAAATTCATCATCGGGGATCATATCCACTTCATCTGGGGTGCGAATCACACGGTGTCCGAGACAGCCAGCTTTATCAAACGCTTTTAGATGAATCGGATCATTAGGATCACCATCCAGTTTTAACAAAGTCTGGTTTACCCGTTTCAGAAAACGCACCACATCACTTTTGTCATGCGCTTCTTCAAAGATACCAACGCGTATACCGCCTAACTGTGCGCGCCGTTTCATCAGTGCTTTATCACGTAATAACAGTGACTGGCCGAAGAGGCGGGGGTTATTCAACAGCACAGAGTTAATTGCACCAGCCCACTCAACTGTTTCTTCGAACAATGGAATAGCCACGTTGACGCCTGCATCCTGCAGGGTTTGAGCAATTTCCAGTGAACGGTCATTGAGGCGTTCAAAATTCCACGGGATATAGGGAATATTGTGCTCTGTGCAGTATGGTTCAGCCCAGTCGGGTGCCACCACAACGTATCGCCGGTCAAAAGATTCAGCAGCCTCAACAGCATTCAGACTCCATCCTAATAATGCGATATAACCTTTATCTGGATTGAATTTGCCGGTTGCGGGTTCTGCCATAAATTATCACCTTTGATTTTTAATAAATAAAACAATACCTTAATGAAAATAAGGTTAGAAAGATAATCATGGGGTGTTTTTTTAGGCGGGAATAACAAGGCCAGCGTCATGCATGCGGTCATTACCTAAGCATTAAATAAACTGACTTTTAATTGCTAATAAACGTAATAGCAGGTTTATCTGCGCAGTTTAAAACGCCATCTAACCACTAGGTTTTCAGGCGGTTTCGTATATTTTTGCGTAATGTTTGGGATTAAAAGCAATCGCCATCAGCAGACCCACAATGCCTAATCCGGCCAGTAAAATCCAGGCAACGCTAAAGCTTTCTGATGAATCACGAATCCAGCCGGCAATCCAAGGCGCAATAGCGGCGATCATCGCGCCAACACCTTGTACAAAGCCAGTGAGTTTACCGGCAATCATTGAGTCGGCATGGTGATCCATCGTCACAATCAATGCCATCGGGAAGATGCCACCAATTCCCAGACCGGCAATGGCTGACCACAGCCATAGACTGATATCGGGTCTTAATGCCATGCCACCAAAGCCGATGATTTGTAAAATGCATAAAATGTACAAAATAAGTCGTCTATCGATGTTTTTAGCCGACAGAGCTGGGAACAGCAATCCGGCCACAACTTCCATAGCGGTTAACAAGCCCAGCATCAGTCCAGCTTGTTTTGCTGTGAAACCTTGTTCGATCGCATAAGGTGATAACCAGGCCAAAACACAGACATAACCACTGGAACCCAGTGAAAAAAAGATCGCCAGGTACCAGCTGCGACGGTTACGCCAGAGTCCAGGTGTAGCGATGTTTTGTGAGTCATCTTCGTCATGGAAACGCCTCGAATCTGGCTTATAAACCAACCAGGCTATCAATGCCAATATGGCAAGCAGACTCCAACTGCCGAGGCCCATTTTCCAGCCGTACTCGGCTTCAATAAAAGGTGATATAGAAGCTGATAATGCCGCACCGGCCATAATGCCAGTGATATACAGCCCCATCATTTTTGGGTGTTGTGGGCCGTAAATATTTTTGATCACCATGGGCATCAATGCTTGAATTAAGGCAATGCCTAAACCGGCTAACAGCGAAGTGAAAATCAATGCATAGGCGTTAAAGGACCAGATTCGTAGTCCTGCCGCTATGGCCAATAACACAATCGAAAAAGTAATGATTTGATTGGTGCCAAAGCGCTGTGCCAGTTTATAACCAGCAAGGCAAAACAATCCCATCGCAAACACCGGCAAGGTGGTAAGCAATGATGCAAGTTTAAAACTGAGGGTGATGTCGTGCTGGATAGCTGGTAGTAATGGCCCAACAGACGCCAGAATGGGACGTAGATTGAGTGCAACCAGCACAATCACTACGGCAAAAATGATTCTCTCCATAGTGGAGTATTCGTATTCTCTGGCAGACATGCAGGACAGCCCCTTTGCGTTAGTGCATGAAGATGATTATTTATCTTGATGTAAAGATAGTTGCATATTAAAGCTGATTTTGTATGATGTAAAGAATCTTTATGTCGAGATTTTTTATGGTTGAGCAAACAGAAACGATTCAATCCGATAGCGTCGATGCCATCATTACACAGTGGCGTGAAGAAAACGTTGAAGTTGATTTGTTACCTATGGCCATTTTGGGTCGACTGGCCAAACTCGGCAAATATATCGATACCGATATTCTGCATTGCCACGATCAACAAGATTTGCGCCAGGGGGAGTTTGATGTATTGGCTACCTTGAGACGTTCCGGTAAGCCCTATAGCCTGACGCCCTCTGAGTTATATCAAAGTATGATGCTGACATCAGGAGCGATGACCAGTCGTCTGGATCGGCTGGAAACCAAAGGTTTTATTCGACGCGAACATAGTAAATCTGATCGGCGTTCTGTTCAGGTCATTTTAACCGCAGAGGGAAAGAACAAAGTTGATGCGGTATTACCTGCACATATCATTACACAACATGATTTGCTGACGGGGGTGAGTCAACAAGATCGTGAAAACCTGGCTGAATTGCTTAAACGCTGGTTGATACAACTGGAGACAACAAAATAATTTACTGTCTCCGCTATGTATCCTGATTCAGGAAAGCAGCTTTTCGCGTTTGGGATCATAAAACGGTAATTTCACTACCTCACCAGCAAGCCGTTTCTGCTGGCCATCCAGTTTTCCAACTTCAAGTCGGGTGCCGATATGGGCAAAGTCAGGAGCGACTCTGACCATCGCAATCTGTTTGCCCATTAACGGTGAGTAAGTTGCACTGGTTACAATGCCTACCGGGAATCTACCGTTATAAACGTGATCACCATGAGCTGCCGCATCTCCGCCTTCCAAAATCATGCCCACCAGCTTGTGGCGGCTTTCCGGTGCCTGACGAGCCAATGCTTCACGACCAATAAAATCTTCCTGTTTGCTATTGAGTGGCACACTGAATCCGGTGCCTGCTTCAAATGGCGTTATATCATGGGTAAATTCATGGTCGGCCATACTCAAACCGGCTTCAATTCGCAATATATCCAACGCATCAAAACCCATAGGCGCGATATCATAAGTCTGACCAGCTTGCCAGACGGCATCCCACACAGTTGGTGAATGATCGGGATGGCACCAGACTTCATAACCTAATTCGCCGGTATAACCTGTTCGTGAAATCATCACCGGAATCCCGGTCGGGCCGCCAAGACGACCAATGGTAAAGTGAAACCATTTGAGTTTTTCAACATTGGGCTGACTGTCCGAAGTCCAGACTATTTCGCTTAGTAATTCGCGGCTTTTTGGCCCTTGTACTGCCAGATTATCCAGTTGTTCTGTCGCATTGCGAATACTGACTTTAAAGCCTTTTTGCTGAGCTTTTTCCCGCATCCAGACACCGGTATATTCTGCTCCACAGATCCAGCGATAAGCTTGTTCACCCATGCGGAAAATAGTGCCGTCATCAATCATGCCGCCGGTTTCCAGACATATTGCCGAGTGGGCAATTTCGCCAATCGCCATGCGGCTGACATTCTGCGTTAATACATACTGTAAAAAAGCCACTGCATCAGGACCGACGACTTCGAATTTGCGTAATGCTGATAAATCCAGCACGGCGACCCGCTCACGACAAGCCAGATATTCTGCATTGGAACCCCAGCCATTGTATTTAGTGGCGACCCAATAGCCGGCATAGTCGATAAATTTCTTGGTGAGTTCAGAGGTTCGGCTGTGAAAGCCGGAAGCTTTGGTCATGCGAGGTAACTCCTCAGAAGTGGTTCGGTGGGCAATGGCGCGAGGAAAATGTTGTTCGGCACCATAAATCCGTACATGAATATCGGTTGGATGCCAGCCATTGGCTGGATCAATATCATCCGGGCAGGCTGAGGAGGCACAGACGAGATCCCGATCAGCACGGAATAACACATAATCTCCGGCACGTGACCATGGTTCATCCATAAATACGGCACCTGATTCATCAATCGCCGTGTTAAAAAATAAGTTTATTGCTGGCCAGCCGGCGCGTGGAGCAATGCCAAATGGTGCCAGTACCCGGTTAAAATTCTCGGTACAACTGATATGGCCAAAATAACCGCTATCGTCATAGTATTTCGGAGTGCAGGCCAACAGGAAGCTGTCATGTCGACCGACGGTATCCTGTACTACTTCCAACATTGATAACAGATCGGTTCCCAGAAAACGCGAGTGCAGACCGGGAACCGGATTACTAAGACCAATTACTGTTCTGGTCGAAGTCGCATCCAAAGGAATTTCAATACCCTGATCTAATGCCTGTTTATCGAAAGCGACAAAGTCAGAACACTGCTTGCCGGAAACATCGATGATCTGAATCCATTCACCTTTATTAACTTCATAGGTTCGGGCCGAGGCGCGTGGAATTCGCAATTCGGTTTTTATCGGGCCCAACTGTTCAGGCAATGGACATTCTGTCTGATCTGCATAGGTAATGGTAATATCAACCTCGGTCACCGGATTTTGTTCATCAACAGTCATTTTGGCACCGGCCGCAGCGACCACCAAAGTCAGATCGCTGATAGCTTTAAAATTCGCCACTTCAGAACCAGATACTGCTAAAACCTGTTCAAGATGAGTTGCAGCCAGTTGCCAGCTTGCCAGTTGGCTACGCAATTTATCTGCGACTGATCCATTCTGTTGGAGCTGCTGTTGAATGGCTAACGCTGCGACGGGCTTACGCGAATCCAATAATTCCGGGGCAGACTTACCCTGTGAATCTAAAACAATTAGTTCACAGCCTTGGACCTTATCCTGACTGACGATGCACAGCTTATCTCCAGCTTTGAGCCTGAGCTTTATTGCTTGCTGGCCTGCCAACCGAAATCGTCGAACTGGCTCGCTGGGAGAGGATTCGAAAAAATAATCTTCTCCCCATGACTGATTTTTCATTTCTAACATCGGTTATTCCTGTAAGCGAAAAGCCAGTGGTCATAACGAACTTATCTGGTGCATTTTTACAGCGTTTCGCGTCATTAAAGTGCAGCTATTTACAATCAAAAACGGCTACTTGTTGCCATACACTATTTATTTTCCCCAAGATTGCAGCAATTCTCCTGATGGCATACCTCATTGGTATTACCCCAGGCTTAAATCCCGTCAGCTGGCATAAAAGCTGCTGTTTATTAACTGAAATTTCATTGAATGATGACGCTTTACACTGCTAAATGGCACTCAGCCAAAGGACAACGGAGTCATGCTCAATATCAAACGGAAACACTGGCCAACAATACAGGAGTGGTTGGGGCAGCGATTACAGTTTGTCACGCATAACAGCAAACCCAAGCCTGCGCTTGATTTAAATGATCTGGCGTTCAAACTTGCAACCGCAAATGACATTAATGAAACCTTACCTAAGGTGCTTAACGCATTACAGACACTGCTAGACGAACAATTCACACCTTCAGAACAAGGTGATCTGCTGGTCTTATTTAGCAATCCATTAACATCAGAATCCTATGTGCATCATTGTCTGCAGGAGGCTCCGTCAAAGAAATTAATTCAGAGCCTGCACCAGCATTTCACCATTCGAAAACCCACCGAAAACAGTCTTATCAAACTGGAGATAAACGGGGCATTACTTAACTGCGCTCCCATCCGATTATTCGATCACGACAATCAGACAATCTGGTTAATGATGTGTTTTCGTCAAGCATTGCCTAATGAAAAAAAGCTCAAATGGGAAATGGCTTTAATCGAACAGACACTTGCCAAAGGCTTACAGGCCTGGTTTCAACGTGAGAGTAAGGTCAAACAGGCACTGGCTGCCGAACGAGCAATTTATGCTGCCGAGCTGCATGACTCACTTGCTCAGGTGTTGGGTTATCTGAAACTTAAAAGTGCCAAACTCGATAAATTATGTTTGAAAGCTGAATATGTAGAGCTGAAACCGATTACCGAAGATTTAGCAGCCTATACCCAATGTGCCTATCACCAAACTCGTGAATTGATTACTGCTTCGCGACTGACCATGCAAAGCGAGAGTTTGTCGCAGGGAGTGACTAACTCGGTAAGGGAATTTGAACAGCAGTCAGCCATCGTGTTTGAACTGGATAATCGCTTGCCGGTTAATTTGCTGCCACCTAAACAATCCATTCAGATCCTTTATATTATTCGCGAAAGTCTCAGCAATATCGTACGGCATTCCCATGCCACACATGCCCGTGTGGCCTTACGATTAAAATCGTCTAATCAGTTACATATACAGATTGAAGACAATGGCTCTGGCATTGATTTCGCTGCGGCGCGTAGTGATAGTTTTGGTTTACAAATTATGCATGAACGTGCTGAGCGGGTAGGGGCAACATTACATATTTCACCACGCCCAGATGGCGGTACATTGGTGCAGCTGGAGATGGATATCGGAGACTTGTCATGAATTCATCACCGATATCCGTCGTGGTTGTCGATGATCATCCATTGTTTCGACGTGGCGTGGTCGAGTTACTCAATGACAGTGACGAAATGACGGTGATTGCCGAATATGATTCTGCAACCTCTTTGCTGAATAATCTTGGCGATACTTACCCCGATATTTTGCTACTGGATTTACAGATGCCGGATCAATCCGGGCTGGATGTACTTAAGCAGCTGCGTAGCCATGATGAGCAGCTCAAAATCATTATTATCACGGCCTGCAGTGATCAGCAGATGTTGCTCGAAGCACTGCGATTTGGTGCCAATGGATTTTGCAAAAGATACTCCGCCGGATGAAATCCTGGCGCAGCTTGTTTCTGCAGTGAAAGGCAATGTGGTGATCAATGCCGGAGCCGTTACTTCTCTGGCCACACATCTTCGTGAACATCAAACGGCAGCCACCATCCAGTCAAATCCCGCTTTTACGCAAATGACAGAACGTGAACGCGAAACCTTGTTTTATATTTCCAAAGGCCTAAACAATAAATTGATCGCAAGAGAGCTCGGCATTAGCGATGGCACAGTCAAGGTTTACGTTAAAAACCTGCTACGCAAATTGAATCTGCATTCCAGGTTGGAACTGGCTGCATGGGCCCACAATCATCAGTCGGATGAGATGCCGGACAGAGAACATTGAAATGACCCTACTCAAATGGCCCGCTAAAAACCCGGCCGCAGATCCTTCTGCGTCACAATTGACCCAACTGCTTAATAGTCTCAGTGATGTGGTGGTGATGCTTGATGAACAACATCAGATAAAAATGATCAATCAGTGCTGGCAGGATATAACTGGTATCAGCATAGAACAGACGCAGGGCAGAACCTTTACCGATTTTCTGCACCCGGAGGATATCGCTAGTTGGACGCAGCTGATGCAGAACATTCGCCCAGATTCAAAAGAAGTGATTTGGTTTCGTTTGATAAGTGCCAGTGGCGAACTGCGCTGGTGCGAAATGCGTTTACAGTCGATAGAGAAAAACAAACTCTATCCGCTGTCAGCCACCCTTTGTGATATTACGCCGCAGGTACGCAATGAACAAGTGCGTCATGCCAGCTATCGCAGTCTGCAAAGCCTGGTGGATCGTTTACCAGCGATGTTGTATCGGGCTCGAAACAATATCAGCTGGTCGATGGAATATGTCAGTGATGGCTGCGAATTGATTACCGGTTACAGCGCCGAGAATATGTTGAATCAACCACAAGTATCCTTGGGGGCAATGATTCACGCAGAAGATGCCGGTTATGTCTGGGAGCAAGTGCAAATCGCCTTGGAGAATCGTACTACCTTCAGCATTGAATATCGCCTGACCCAAGCAGATGGTAAGGAAATTGTGGTGCAGGATAAGGGCAGGGGGCTTTATTCAGAGAGTGGCATGGTGCTGGGAGTAGAAGGCATAATTTTTCAGACTACCATTAAAAAAAAACGGCATTTTTTCCGGTTTATTAACCACTTACCCTTTTTGGGATACCCCTTGAAGAGGATTTTTCATCATTGCTCTGCGGGTTATTTTGACGCTGACAGCTGCCATAAACGCAGCATAAAGCTGATAAACAACATTGATGGAGTTAAAACCTATGTCAACTCGAGTAGCGGTACTTGGAGCCGGACCCAGTGGCCTTGCACAACTTAGAGCGTTTCAATCTGCACAGGCCAAAGGTGCTGAAATTCCAGAGATAGTCTGCTTTGAAAAGCAAAGCGATTGGGGCGGTCTGTGGAATTACACCTGGCGCACCGGTCTGGATGAAAATGGCGAACCGGTGCATGGCAGTATGTATCGTTATCTTTGGTCAAATGGTCCCAAAGAGTGCCTGGAGTTTGCGGACTATACTTTTGAAGAACATTTCGGCAAACCGATTGCCTCTTATCCGCCACGCGAAGTGTTGTTTGATTACATCAAAGGCCGGGTGGAAAAGGCCGGGGTACGCAAATATATTCGCTTTAACACTGCCGTTCGGAATGTGACCTACGATGATGCCAGTCAAAAATTCACCGTGACAGTTCAGGATCACACTACCGATACGGTTTACGCTGAAGAATTCGATTACGTTGTCTGCGCCACCGGCCATTTCTCAACACCAAAAGTACCTACCTTTGAAGGCTTTGATAAGTTTGGCGGCCGTATTCTGCATGCCCATGATTTCCGTGATGCGCTGGAATTCAAAGATAAAGATATTCTGCTGGTGGGCAGCAGCTATTCGGCAGAAGATATCGGTTCGCAATGTTACAAATACGGTGCTCGCAGCCTAATTAGTTGTTATCGAAGTGCACCCATGGGCTACAAATGGCCAGAAAACTGGGATGAAAAACCTAACCTGGTCAGAGTTGATACTGATACCGCCTATTTTATGGATGGCAGCTCGAAAAAAATCGATGCCATTATTCTATGTACTGGCTATTTGCATTACTTCCCATTTCTCTCTGATGATTTACGCTTAAAGACCAACAATCGCTTGTGGCCGCTTAATCTCTATAAGGGTGTGGTCTGGGAAGATAATCCGAAGTTTTTCTATCTCGGCATGCAGGATCAGTGGTACTCATTCAATATGTTTGATGCTCAGGCATGGTATGTGCGGGACATCATCATGGGTCGCATTACGCTACCTTCTCTAGATGAGATGCGGGCGCACAGCATGATGTGGCGCGAGAAAGAGTTGACGTTGGAAACCGCTGAAGAAATGTACACCTATCAGGGCGATTACATTCAGGAATTGATTGATGCCACGGACTACCCGTCATTCGATATTCCGGCCGTCAACCAGACATTCCTTGAATGGAAATATCACAAGAAGAAAAACATTATGACCTTCCGTGATCATTCGTATCGTTCGTTGATGACCGGCACTATGTCACCACCCCACCATACGCCTTGGTTGGAGGCTTTGGATGACTCGTTAGAAGCCTATCTGTCTGATAAAAGTGAAATGCCTGTAGCTAAAGAAGCATAAAGCTACTGAACTTATTTTTATTTTAAATTAGGTGGATACCATGACTTTGTTAACCAAAATAATTGATAAAACAGTCGCACCGATCGAGACCGATCTCGATGGCTGGACCAAGCTCGAAGGCAATCCAACCATGAAAACCTGGATTGAATATACCAGTCCAGACGGTGCCATGATTACTGGTTGTTGGGAAGCGACACCAGGTCTCTATCATGCCGTCTATGCAGGTTGGGAGTTTGTACATTTGATTGAAGGTGAGGTTGTCGTTACCCCAGATGATGGTGAGCCACAAAGTTTCGGACCAGGAGATGCGTTTATGCTAGAAAAAGGTTTTAGTGGAACCTGGTTAATTAAAAAAAAGGTTTATAAACACTTTGCTATCAAGTTGAAGTAATGTTCCATAAACTAAATAAGGAGTGTGCTTGAACGCATACTCCTTTTTTTTTCGATAAGCTAATCATAGATTTGAGATGAGCCAGCGATGATAAAAGCAATTTTTATAGCAAGCGAAAACCTGGGAGCTCAACAACAGGTAACGGCAATTGATCTGGTTGCAGGTAAAGGCATCAAAGGCGACCGAAACTTTGATAAAGCAAAATGGCCTGGCCAGAACATCACTTTTATAGAGCTGGAAGAAATCAATGCTTTTAATCAGCATTTTGTTCAACAAATCAGTTTGTCAGATACAAGGCGTAATGTGATTACTGAAGGCGTGCGCCTCAACGAATTAGTCGGTCAGGTTTTTCGTATTGGTGATGTTAGCTTCAAAGGGATAGAGCTTTGTGAGCCTTGCAACACTTTGGGATCGTTATTAGCAAACGACAGTTTAAGCAAAAAAGCCATCGTCAAAGCGTTTACGCATAAAGCCGGTCTGCGAGCCGATGTGTTAACTGATGGTCAAATAGGTGTGGGTATGTCGATTGAAACAGCAGTGATGCAGCCAGCCAACTAAAGCTGCATCACACTGTTGGTAGCGATTAATTACTAGCCGACTCTCGATATAACACATCCAACAAGGCAAACATTGCCTGTTGGCTTTGTTTAAGTTGGTCGGTGTTATCCATTAGCGTCGATTCATTTTGCACATAGTCGGTTTTTGGCAGTGGATGAGATTCCAATGCAAGAAATGCTTCGACCGTGCCCGGCTCAACTTCCAGATGAAACTGTAACGCCCAAATCCGCTTGCCATAATAAAAACCCTGACTTGGTGTAATCACACTCTGAGCAAAAGAGCAGGTGTTTTCCGGTAACTCGAAACAGTCGCCATGCCAGCTTAAAGGCTGCAAATCCTCTGGCATCCATGTCGCTTCGAGATCCGTTTTGTTCACTGGATACCAACCGATCTCCTGCTGAGTATTTGGATATACCTTGGCTCCTAACGCGGAGGCTATTAACTGGCTGCCAAGGCAAATCCCAAGTAGTGTTTTATCCGCTTCAATTGCCTCGCGAATAAGTTGTTTTTCGCCAATCAGCCAAGGATAGTTGGTTTCATCATAGGTGCTCATCGGCCCACCCATGATTAATAACCAGTCAAATTCGGCGACTGAGGGTAATGGATCTCCTTGATCCAGCCGGTAAGTTGTCAATTGAAACGGTTTGTCCGCAAACCAATGCCGCATGGAACCAATCCACTCGCCATCAGCATGCTGAAAGATAGCGACTTTCTGCATTCGCAACTCCAAAAAGCTAATGAAAATTCAGATACCAAGAATAGTTATCTGATAAAAAAGCAAACTGCGAATCGCCACGCTACGAGCAGTGAGTTAACGATAACGAATATCGCTGGAAAAGCAAAGCGCTGCAGAGGTTGATATCAAAGTTTAACGATCAAATTTTACGTTTAATAAAATTTGGTTATAAAAAATCATACTCTTCTGAATAGAATCATAGGATAAGTATCTGATTAAACGATTAAATCAGCTGATGCCCCATTTTTGCTCACTTTGCGCACAACTCTGGTGCAAACTGGTTTACAGAAGTGGATTTATAGGACTACTATCACTCCGGCAACCCAAAAGTTAAAAAATTTATAAATATTGTTTTGTCGAGGAACGGGTTGTTAATTTAATAAAAATCAACGGAGAGAACGTATGTCAAAGTTAACTGCATTATCTATAAGTATTGCTGTATTAGGCGGCATTTGGGCGTTTCTAGCATTAGGTCCTTTAGCCGGTTTTGTTTTGGTCTGGGCTGGTTTTATTGCTTGGGCGTGTTTCTTCCATACCGGTGCTGATATGCCGGCTCTGCAAAAAACGATTGTTGGTATGAGCTACGGCGCTGTGATTGCTGGTATTGCCTTATTATTAGCTACCACTAATCCTCTGAGCATACCGGGTGCTGTAGGACCTGCTATTTACATTGCTGTTACCGTATTCTTCCTGGTTATTGTGGCCAGATTTGAGTTGTTATCAGTGGTACCAGCCAATGTATATGGTTATGCAGCAACGGCAGCTTTTGGTTTGCAAACAGCGAATGCCGGAAGCGCTCTTACGATGAATATGACAAATCCTGTTCTCATCGTCATTCTTTCTACTATTCTGGGTGCAGTATTTGGTTTGTTATCAGCCAAGCTTGCTGCAGCAATCGAAAAGAAAGCCTAATTTAAACCGCTAACAGCGGTTTTTTTACGGCTCTTTCAGGGCCAGCCTTAATGGAGATTTATCTCGGTTAGGGTTGGCCCTGAATTTTAAACCGCCGGTGTTAACCCAAGATATCGAATTGCATTTTGGTTTCTGACATGTTGGCCACTCCCGTTTAACAAGAACAGATTTGGATGTTTTATGCGTACTGCTATTTTTTTAGTGTTGATTTTATCGACCATTGTATTAGCTACCTTTCCGGTTTTTTTCACCTGGGCCAATCGTATTGAACCCAGTTTTATGGGCTTACCGTTTGCCTTTCTCTGGCAGATAGCCTTAGCGCTATTAGGTGCATTATTTCTTGCTGGTTGGTATTTGGCCGAAAGTCGCAGTGGTGATTTAGATATTGAAGTAGAGCCGGAGGAGTCGAAATGATTCCAGTACTGATGCTGGCCAGTTTTCTCGGCCTGATTCTATGGATTAATCGCCGGCAGATGGGCGTGAAGACGCTCAATGATTATGCCACTGCCAGCCACAGTATTGGTGTGTTGGGGATCACCCTGGGCTTTCTGGCTACCTGGTATGTTGGGGCAGGTTACACGGTGTTTTCAGGGTTCGCCGTCAGCTTTGGCATGATTGGTATGTACGTGATTCCCTACGGCATTATCACCATGCTGGTGATGTATCTGGTCGCTGAAAAATCTTTTATCTGGGGCAAAAAATACAATATCCGCACCCAGTCTGAATTATTAGGGCTGCGCTATCGCAGCGATATGATTCGTGTATTAACCGGTTTTGCCGGTGTAGCGTTATCAGTGCCGTGGTTATTGATGGAGTGGTACACCATCGGCTATGTCTTCAACTATGCGACGGATGGATTTATCAGTCCGTTACTGGGCATGATTATCGGCATATTTGTGGTGGTGTTTTATGTCGCGCTGGGTGGCATGCGATCGGTTATTACCGCCAATATTATTCAGGGTCTGTATATGTTGATTGCCGGTTCAGCCATTTTGTTGTGGGTGATTTACACACAACTTGGTGGCATTGATGGTGCGATGCAACGCATCCTTGAACAAAGCCCCGAAGCATTAACTTTCCCTGGTCCCGGCTGGGATATGTCACCAAATTATTGGATGGCGATTGTCATTACCAGTGGTCTGGGCGGTTTTATGTGGCCGTGGGTGTATAACAAATTATTTGCTGCGGACAGTATTCGTACCATCAAACAATCGGTGTTGTTTGCACCAACGCTAGGTATTTTGTCATTCGGTTTACTGTTTCTGCTGGCTATGGCATTACATCCATTACCGTTTGCTCAACAAAATCCTCAGGAAGCCATGTTCTGGATTCACAGTCAGGCCGGATCTTGGCCATTGGGCTTTTTTGCCGTATTGGTGATGGCGGCAAGTCTGGGCACCGTAAGCAGTATTCTTAATGCCATGTCGACAGCTATTTCAGGTGATTTAGCCCAGGTAATTAAACGTGATATCAGTGAAAAAACCGCTTTGCAAATTGCCCGTTGGTCAGTGGTATTTATGAGCATCGGGGCATTGATTGGCGCTTATATCAGAGAAGGGCAATTAGTGTTTCTGGCATTGATGACCTACCAGGGCATGATTGTTTTATCACCGGTAGTATTACTTGGCCTGTATTGGAAACGTGCCAATAAAATCGGTGCAGTAAGCGGGTTTTTGGCTGGCATGGCGGTATCGTTTGGCTTAACCATTATTGAGCCGGCATTTATTATTACCTATGGTTGGACGCCCGGTGTGTATGGCTTTTTAACGACGCTGACAATCATGCTAATTGCAGGATTTTGTCGGCCGGTGGAATCGCATGTAGAAAAACTTTGGCAAGATATTGCTAATGCAAAAGCGACGCGCCCTAAAAGTAGATTGAATTCTGCCAAACCGGCGTAATTGAGATATGTTGAAAAGCGAATGCTATTTAATTCGTAAAGTGTTGATGGCATTGTGCTTAGTAATGATGAGCACAATGCCTCCCAATGTCGTCAGCCATGAGTCAGCCGGTAATGTTGTGTTATTACATGGCTTGGCGCGAACGGCGGATTCTATGAATTCGATGGAAAAGCAGCTCAGTAAGGCCGGATATAGGGTTTGCAATATTGATTACCCATCACGCAAACATCGTATTGAACAGTTGACCCATAACTTTGTAATACCCGAAATACAAAAATGTTTTGCCGATCCCCTGATATCTATTCACTTTGTAACTCACTCACTGGGCGGCATTATTGTCAGGCAAATTGCAGCTGAAAATCAGCAAATTAACATTGGCAGAGTAGTCATGCTTTCTCCACCAAATCAGGGGAGTGAAGTGGTTGACAATCTCGGTACTTGGGGTTTGTTTGAATGGATAAACGGACCTGCAGGCAAACAGCTTGGTACAACTGAAAATGCCTTACCAAGACAACTCGGACCTGCCACATTTGAATTAGGCGTTATCACCGGCAACCGTTCAATCAATCTGATTCTATCGACATTAATTCCCGGACCTGATGATGGCAAAGTTTCTATTGAAAATTCCAAACTCGACGGCATGCAAGATTTTCTGGTGGTCGAGCAAGCCCATCCGTTCATTATGGGAAATGCCTTGGTACAATCCCAAACCATCCATTTTCTGAAAAACGGTTATTTCCAGAATTAAACAGCATGTATTTGATAGCGGGCAAATATCCCGCTGTTTGCAGTCAAAAAACTGTATCAGTCAAATATTGTCACTGTTAAGGTGAACCCTATGTTTTTTTGGAGTAATGCATGCAATTAATGAATCGAGTCACCAGATATTTCCTTATTCTAGTATTGTCTTTCAGCGCGGCTTCCGTGATGGCGGACGATCATCCTAAACATGACTATAAAACCCTGGTGCTGGATATCCTGATCACCGGTGATAGTTCGGTAACCGGCGACAAAGCTGAGAATGAAGCAAAAATTACCAAGTTCAGTGAACATTTGCGAACCGAATTACAAGACAAAACCCGCTTCAATATCATCAATGATGCTGAGTCACTGGATAAAATCAAAGCCGCTGACGACAAGCAGGATTTACATAACTGTAATGGCTGTGAAATTACCCTGGCCAAAGAGCTTGGAGCGAAGTTAGTTGTGGTGCCGAATGTGTTTCGGATGAGCCATTTGATTTCGACATTACATGTTGAGTTTAAAGATGCCAATACTGGCAAACTCATTAAACGCAAAGCTTATGACTTTCGAGGCAATACCGATCAAGCCTGGGAACGGGCAATCAAATACGCTATGCGTGACTTGAAAGATTGGGATAGGAATTAATCCATTTTTTTGCACCATCAATAAAAAACCCCGACCAAAGTCGGGGTTTTTTTACTACTAATTAACGATGCTTCCTGTTCAACACAGGTTTAAACATCACTTAATTTTTTCAAAAGCCGCATTTTCATGACGGATGATTGAAATAATCAAGCCGACAATAATGGCGGCGGTGCCAATTGCAAATAACACCAAAGCAAATGGATTATCTGCAAAGGTAAAGTAGGCACTGACATTTTCCCAAGTTGTGATTGAACTTCCCATAGTATTGCTCCTTAGGTTTCTGAGTTAGCTAATTTATTAGGCACGTCACTGGTTGTAAGATCTGCCATAGCAGGTACGCGACCTTCAGGATATGGCTTGGCCAGAAGTTCCACTTCATCAATACCGATATCTTCACAGGCTTCAGGTACCCGTAAGCTATTGGCTTTTTTCAGTAAGAATGACAAGCCGTAGCCTGGCACAAAGCCCATCAGACCCATGACGATTGCACCGACAAATTGGCCAACAAAGCTAATCGCAGGCATACCTTCAGCATTTGGTGTTCCACCGGCAAACACACCGACCAGAACGACGGCAACAACACCAGTGAAGCCATGAACACTGACAGCACCTACTGCATCATCAATACCGCGTTTTTCCAGGAATTTAGCAAATTGAACTGCAACAAGACCAGTACAAACTGCAATGATAAATGCCAGTGAAGGAGAGTAAATATCCAGACCAGCCGCTACAGAGATGATACCGACCAGACCGCCTGACATAGTCCAGAAAGGATCACGTGTTGCGATGTAACAACCAATGATGCCACCGGCAAAACCCATCAGCGTATTAAATGCAAAAGCTGAGAGGTTGGTAGGAGTGCCATAGATTGTGGTCCAACCCGTTTCGCCACCATTAAAGATGATGCAACCACCGAGGAAACCGAAGAAACCGAAGATAATCATCATCAAACCAATCAATGTCATTGGCAGGCTGTGTGGTGAAATGATTTGTGGTACACCGTTAATGAATTTGCCTTTACGAGCGCCAAGATTCATTAATACACCCAGGGTGAAGAAACCAGCGACCGCATGCACGACACCAGAAGCGCCAACATCGTGATAACCGAATTTAGTCAGTAACCAGCCATCTGGATGCCAACCCCAAGCTCCAGCCATAATCCAGACAACGCCGCCCAGGAAAATAGTCAGAATCAAGAAGGCACTAACCCTTATCCTTTCAATAACCGCACCGGATAAGATCGAGCCGGTTGTGGCACCGAATAAAGCAAAAGCCGCCCAGAAAATACCGGTTCCCATGTCTTGAACATCGGGTCCCATACTGGTTGACCAAGGAAGTGCAGCTGCCGCCTCAATCGGCACAAAACCGGTTGGGAAAGCGTTATAGATCCACCAGCCAAACAAATAAAATGCTGGAATAATCAGCGCGATAGCAAGAATATTCTTGATACCGGCTGCTAAAGCGTTTTTACTTCGTGAAGCACCCATCTCATATGCCAAGAAGCCTGCATGTATCATTAACATAATGGCGGTACACCACCAGTAAAACACTTCGACATTCATAGCCTGATGCATTTCGAATACAGCTTGCTGGGCATCCAATGCTGCCTGCAAGGATTCTAGTGTTGGCGAGTTTTCCATCTTACTATCCTCATTTTAGTTAAAGTCATTTCCCGTCCACCCCTTTTCGGTCAACTTTGCTGTCCAGCAAAAAGCTGTTTGAACGGCGCTGCTATCAATGATCTTCTCAGTTGAACGATCCTTGATAGCAACACCAGAACACTGGAGCCTGCGAGCTTCACTCAGCAGGTAAAAACATTTGTGTGCGGCAGCGGCGTATGACAGTCCAGCTAGTCGCACATTGGAAATACAGTTACGTTTATCGTCGGTCAGGCCACGTTTAGGCGACCAGGTTAGATATAAACCCAGGCTGTCCGGTGAACTGAGACCAGGCCGTTCACCAATCAGAATCAATACCGCCCGGGCGTTTAATGCTTCTCCGATATCATCACCAATCGCCACTCGACCTTGATTGACCAGGCTGATTGGTGCCAAGGAAAAGTCCGGAATTTCTTTAAGCAGTAATGGCAATAAGCTGGCAATAAACTTCACAGCATTTTGATGAATGGCTGTGGCAGATAAACCATCGGCAATCACTAAAGCCAGGTCATAAGGAGTGTTGGTGTAATGCGGTTTCAAACTGGCAAAACCAGAATCATCTAACTGACGACCAAAATCCGGACGTTGCAGATAGGTCACACGATTGATGGCCCGGCTGCTTAAAACTAATGGTGGTTGGGAATTGATTTGTGGAAAATCTTGCTGCAGCTGGATCAGCTGTTGTTTTAAGGCTTCGATATCCAGTTCGGTATGCACGGCATCACGGGCTTGAGCATGGGCTAATTGAAATTCGAGGGTTTCGCGAGTCGGGGTGCTGACACCAGCACGGCCAATACCAATTCGGGCAGCAGTAAATTGTCTGAGTTGACGCCATGGGTTGTGGATCACCATGCTGTCATCCGCCTGGGAGTCATCAACAATCAACATTTCTGCATCTTCAACCATGGTAATGCTTCACTGCAGAGCTGCTGAGGGTGCCGGCAAAGGCGGGTGGCAAATGATTGGTTAACTGAGCCAGCCCGGCATTGCTCATGATCTGCATCTTTTCCAGCCAGACTTCAAATTCCGGTGCCGCGCCTAAACCCAATACCCGGCGGGCATACAAAGCATCATGAAATGAAGTGGTCTGATAATTGAGCATGATGTCATCCGAACCCGGAATACCCATCACAAACGAACATCCGGCAGTGCCAAGTAAGGTCAGTAGGTTGTCCATATCATTCTGATCGGCTTCGGCATGATTGGTATAGCAGACATCACAGCCCATCGGCAGGCCCAGTAACTTGCCGCAGAAATGATCTTCCAGACCGGCACGAATGATTTCTTTGCCATCAAACAGATATTCTGGACCGATAAATCCCACTACGGTATTGACCAGTAATGGGGAATATTTTCGAGCTACGGCATATGCCCGAGCCTCACAGGTTTGTTGATCTAAACCGTGATGGGCATTGGCAGATAAAGAACTTCCTTGTCCGGTTTCGAAATACATGACGTTCTGTCCCACCGTGCCACGGTTCAGTGACAAAGCAGCTTGTTGGGCTTCAGCCAATATCGCTAAATTAAATCCGAAACTACTGTTGGTTTTTTCAGTGCCGCCGATTGATTGAAATACCAGATCTACCGGAGCGCCATTTTCGATGCATTCCAATGTATTAGTGACATGGGTCAAAACACAGGATTGGGTAGGGATTTCATATAAGGAAATCACTTCATCCATTAAATTCATCAACCGTGTGGCCTGAGCGACATTGTCAGTGGCCGGATTGATACCGATAACCGCATCGCCAGAACCGTACAAAAGACCATCCAGTATACTGGCTGCAATACCATTGACATCATCGGTTGGGTGGTTGGGTTGTAATCGGGTGGACAGACGTTTAGGTAAACCAATAGTGCTGCGAAACGAGGTGATTACCCGACATTTCTGCGCGACCAGAATCAAATCCTGATTACGCATGATTTTGCTCACTGCAGCGGCCATTTCCGGAGTGATCCCAGTACTGACCTGCTGAAGTACTTCGGTACTGGCCTCATCAGTCAGCAACCAGTTACGAAAGTCACCTACCGTTAAATGCGAAATAATCGAGAACGCTTCAGCATCATGTTCATCAATGATCAAACGGGTGATTTCATCATCTTCGTATGGCACCAGCGTGTCGTTAAGAAATATTTTTAATGGGACTTCAGCTAATAACAATTGCGCCACAGCCCGTTGTTCTGCAGATTCAGCAATAACGCCTGCCAATCGGTCTCCCGAACGGGCAGGGGTTGCCTTCGCCATCAAATCTGCCAAATCTGCAAATTGATAGGTTTTGCTGCCCAACTGATAACGATAGCTATGACCCATAAATTGCTTTAAATCCAATTAGATGGAATAAATATTGCACCTGAATAAACAAAGTTTACTAACTATGAATGCGATATCTATACCTAGCCAATATCGAAAATCGGCAAAAAAATATTGGGTTTATATTCAGTTACTTACTTAGGCGGTATTGGCATTATTACTAAAACAGGTAAAGCAAATGACAGAAGAACTGGAAAAATTTGCACCTAAACAAGGCGAAGCTGTATCTAAATGGTGCGTTATGGAAGCCAACGATGCAGACGAGCAAGCCCATAATCTGAAAGACTGGCAGCAGCAGTATGATCAGATAAGTAATGGTCGCTTTTACGGAAAGATTGAAGAGGTGATGTTTGAATCAATCCATGCTTTTCGTGAGCACACAAGCCAAACCGTAAGACAACAATGTAATGTCTGGCCAAACGCTATCTGGCTGGGGTTTTCCGCTGACGATAAATCATGTCGTATCAACGGTCATCACGTTAGTAGTGATCACCTGATGATTCGTCCGGGAAGCACACAATTTGAATTGGTTACACCGGAGCAATTCAATATCTTTGGCATTGTGATCAATCAAGACACCCTAAAAGAAGTTGCACGTCTGCATGGAATAGAACTGGATATCAGCCTGTTTCATTCGCCGTTACGGGTATGGCATTCAGAGAAACTGAAGTCACTGCGCTATCTATTAAATGATGTATTGAAACCACAACCGGACAATCTGATAAGGCATCATCAGGAAGATATCTTGATGATGGCGGTGCTGGAAATTTTGCAGCAAAATGACCAAGAGATTCATGAGAAACCAAGCTTTGTAAAACGCCGTGCTGTTGTGCAAAAGGTGACGGCATATCTTGATGCCCGCTCGGATAAACCCATCACTATTACCGATATGTGCGCATTGGCTTATGTGAGTCGACGTACCCTGCAATATTGTTTTGAAGATGTGTTGGGTATAAGTCCACTTAGATACTTGCGTATATCCAGGCTTAACGCAGTCCGAAGAGTTTTGACAACGGGGTTAAAGGAGGATGAAACCATTTCGATGGTGGCTCAGAAGTGGGGCTTTTTTCATGCAGGTCAATTTACTCATGACTACACCAGCCTGTTTGGTGAAAACCCGTCGGTTACAGTATTACGTTATCAGCAACAATCACCGTTTAAAGCTGTGAGTCATAGCGTTAGACAATAACCAACTTGGCGTAGCTATTACTATCAATATCAACGGCTTCTACTGTAATGGTGATTTTCGTTAAGCTGAGCTTTTCCAACGACTGCAAAATCATGGCCGTTAACTGTTGCTTTTGTTGTATGGTACGCCCGCTATGCAGACGAACCGTCACATGGATAAACTCCTTTGAGTTGTCAGCCAATTGATAATGCTCATAAGCCATTGCACGTGTTTTGATATGTGATGCATCAAATAATGCTGTTTCAAGCACCGCTTGATGTACCGCTTCAACTAACCGCGATGGTGATAGTTCAACTGTTTTGGAATATTCAATAATGCAATGCGGCACAGCATTTCCTTATGGAGATGAACGTTAGCTAAGCAACAGATAAACACAAATTAGCAACGCTACACCTGACAGACCCAGAGAAAGAAATAACAGATTGCGATAGGTTGTAACCTGTTTTTTAGCTTCTTCGGCCGCAGTTTCAAAGCCGGTTATTGCCTGCTGCATATTCTCTGCCAGCACATGAATTGATTTAGCATTCTGCGTCGCAGCTTTCTGTAGTTCTTCAATTTGTTTGATTAAAACCGGATCGGCTTTAACGGCTTCAGGCTTGGCAGTAAATGCTGGAATGGCATAGGCAGCAACTTGTGCTACATAAGGTGCAACAGCCTTAATAATTGGTAGAAATTGAATGGCCATAAATTAACTCGTGTTGGGTTGTTTTAGTTATAAGCGTAGAAAAAAATTAAAGATATGGTTTTAACTGCCGTCTTTATAAATAAGTTTGTATCTGGAAACTTTAGCATGAGTAATCCGATTTCTGTTGATATGCGATCCTTCTCCGCATCCAGTTCACCGGCAGGGAAGCAAAACGGCGGGCAGTCGTTAGATGCCAGAATTACTGCGTTAAAACAAAAACTTGTGGATTTGTTTGACGATCTGAAACGGACTGTTCAGGAGGCAAGCCCCGAATCAGCTGAAAAAGCCAAACTGATTCAAGTGCAAATCCAGCTGACACAAGCTCAAATCATCCAGCTTGAAGCGTTGAAGCAACAAAAAATACAAGATGAACAGCGAGCGCAGCAGCAAGCTGATTCAGCAAACAAACAAGCCGCTGTTAAAACAGAACCGACCATCGGTCAAAATATAAACTCCTTTATCTAAACATAACTCCTTAGCTCTACGTCATTGAATTACGCCTAATTGACCTCATTTGGTAAGCTATCCGACTAAATTAATATCAGCAAACCGTAATCCCTTATAAAAACGACGTCATCAATCAAATATGTTTTGCGATATTGTCGCAAAGTCGTTGTCTATTAAGCTTCCGGTAGCAATCATTAATGACTGGCATTGCCCACTAGATTTTAATCCATCGATCTCATACAAGGAGACATCGTGAATAAGGCACTCATTTCGGTTCTTGGCACTGACCAACCCGGCATTATGGCTGCGGTTGCCACAGTCATCACCGAACACGGCGGTAACATTGAAAACCTCAGTCAAACTTTGCTGCAATCAGTATTCGGCGCGTTATTGATGGTGTCGATGCCCGAAGATAAACAGTGCGAAGAACTACATCAGGCTCTTCAGCAAGTTGGTCAGAAAATGCGACTGTCGATTCATGTCGATCCCTGGGATGAGCGGTTAACCCCCTGGCAGGAAAATACACCTGAAGTTCAGCCCTATATCCTGACTGTAATTGGCCCGGATCGTCGTGGTCTGGTGGCCGAAGTATCAACCCAGCTGGCACGTCATGGCGTGAATATCACCAATATTCAGGCGATATTTAAAGGTGGTAAAAATCCGCTGGACAATCTGATGGTGTTTGAAGTCGATGTGCCACGTTCAACTGTGATGCAGGATTTACGTGATGCATTAGATGAAGTTGGCCAGAGACTGGATATCGAAATTGATACGCAACATCGCAAGATTTTCGAATCCGTGAGCAACATCAGTAATTAAGGAAACCCTCATGCTCAACGAAAAAGACATTATTTCAACCCTGATGATGGTACGGGAACAAAACCTGGATCTTCGCACCGTCACTGTTGGTATCAACCTGACCGATTGTGTCAGCCATGATCTGGAAACGTTCAAACGCAAAATTTACGACAAGATCACTCGTTACGCCGGGCAGTTAGTCGCATCCTGTAACCGTATCGAAAGACGTTATGGTATTGAAGTCGCCAACAAACGCATTTCCATCAGCCCAATCGGGGTGGTCGGGGCACCTTTCAGTTCTGAGCAATTAGTTGAAGTGGCCGTCACGCTGGATAAAGCTGCACATGAACTGGGTGTGGATTTTATCGGTGGTTTCACTGCGTTGGTAGAGAAGGGCATGAGTAAAGGCGATCAGGCTTTGATTGAAGCCATTCCTCAGGCTTTGACCGAAACCCAACGCATCTGCTCATCTGTAAATGTAGCCAGCACCCGTGCCGGTATCAATATGGATGCGATCCTAAAGATGGGGAAAATCATCAAACAGGCTGCAGAACTCACTGCCGATGATGATGGCCTGGCCGCTGCCAAACTGGTGGTGTTTGCCAATATTCCGCAAGATGTACCGTTTATGGCCGGCGCTTATTTAGGCATCGGTGAAGCAGATGCCGTTGTCAGTGTAGGCGTGAGTGGACCAGGCGTAGTCAAAGCGGCTTTGGAAAAAGCACTGGCTGAAGATGAAAATATGGATCTGAGCCGTGCAGCGGACGTGATCAAACAAACTGCAGCCAGATTAACTCGTGCCGGTGAACTGGTTGGTCGTGAAGTAGCGCAATTACTTAATCTGCCATTTGGTATTGTCGACTTGTCTTTGGCTCCGACACCGAATCGTAACGACAGTGTTGGTGAAATCTTTGAAGCGATTGGTTTACCGGCCTTCGGTGCTCCAGGTAGTACGGCATTTTTGTCGATGCTTAATGATGCAGTGAAAAAAGGTGGCGCGTTTGCCAGCTCACATGTCGGCGGATTGAGTGGGGCGTTTATTCCGGTTTGTGAAGATTTAACTATTGCGGAATCTGCAGCCAATGGCACCTTGAGTCTGGAAAAACTTGAAGCCATGACGGCAGTTTGTTCAGTCGGTCTGGATATGGTGGCAATTCCTGGTGATACCTCAGCTGAAATGATTTCAGCGATCATTGCGGATGAAATGGCAATTGGTGTGATCAATAAGAAAACGACAGCCGCAAGGTTGATTCCAGCGCCTGGCAAAAAAGCTGGTGATATTGTGCGTTTCGGTGGCTTGTTAGGTGAAGGTCCGGTGATGGCCGTCAATATGGGCAGTCATGAAAATCGCTTCGTTCGTTTAGGTGGTCGTATTCCGGCACCGATCCAAAGCTTGGTCAATTAACCAGACTCTTGTACTAAGAATTAAAAAGCCGTGACAGAAACTGCCACGGCTTTTTTTTAAAAGATGAAGGTAATTATAATTGTAGGTTTTTCGCTTTTCTACGCATTGCTAAAAAACCCATCAAACCAGAACCAAATAACCAAACTGCTGCTGGTAGTGGAACGGCTGAGACATGAATGTTATCCAGCATCGCTCCAACATTATCACCACCTAAGTTTCTAAAGGATAATTTGTCTCCATCCACTAAATCCACCAGGAAAGTATAGGTATGCCAATTTTCATCCCAATCTAAGAGAAGATTGTTAAGAAGTGCTCCCGCACCAAACAAAACAGAAACTTGGTCAGCAGGTCCATTACGCTGATTGCCAGACAATGCAAAACTTACTTTGTATTTACCAGCAGAAAAACCATCTTTAGAAGTCAAAATCCCTGCGTCACTAGTTGAACCGTCGAGGTCTACGCAAAAGCTACCAGTTAAACACGTGATTCCCCATTGATTACCGTTTTTGATTAAATCGACAGTACCGTCGGTGACGTCCCAATTAACGAAGCTGTTATAGTTTAAAACTGAATTAGCCTGACCTTCACCTTCAAAACCATCATATAGACTGGAAATGGTTGCAGCAAAGGAAACTGGAGCAAAACATAAGGCAGATAAAGCTAAAATTTTTACTAAATTTTTCATAGTTACATCCTCAATTTTTGCGGCTCAGCAATCTCAATTTTGAGACCTGAAACTTTCCGTCCTTAATTTGCATTAAGTTTGGCAAAAATTAAAAATAAATGTGTCATATAAAGAGTGACACAAATTCAAACTAATCCTTATTTAAACTTTTTTTAATTGTACTTTGGTACCAACGAACTTAATTAATCACCTACTGTGTATCCGGTAACTTATTAATGCATAAACTAGTTTTACAAATCATTATCCGTCAATGGGATAAATCTCAGCTCTCAGAGCAGCACAAGCAACCAAGAGAAGATTTACCGGATCAATATCCGCTCAGTTCAGCCACTGTTGCTTTATCTGATGGGCGGATTATGCTCGATCAACATGGTGATGATATCTCTGGAAATCGCATTAATTATCAGCTGATAGATGAAAATTCTTTTTTAATTGATCGTTTGCGTATTGATCTAAAAACCAAGACAGTTGAATTTAAATCTCGATTGCAGGCAGATGAACCGCCAATATTGCTGACTACGATAAATGAGGGCTGGATACAGTGTCAGTATCAATGGCGCTATCGGGTTGAGGAAGGTGGTTTTATTTACTGGCTTTACGAAAATGTAGTCATCAACGTCGGTTTTTTTAATGAAATAGATACAAATTTTTTTATCTACAAACCACCTCAGCAACGTTTTGAAAGCCTAGTGGCAAACCAGTAGTCGTCAACCTGCTATAGCAAGGTGGCTATGAACTCTTCCGATGATTGATAGCTGATGTTAAGCAAAGGAAGAGGGTAAATTCCCATACTGTGATGGACTTGCTTAGTTTTGTTATCGCTCAGGTATACAATCCATATCAAGCTACAAAATCATTTTATTATTCAATTAGTTTAATACGAATCGTAGTTGGGCAAACATCCTGTTATAAGGTGAATAATATCCCTTGTAACATTACGGTAATATGCCTAACATGCCCGGGATTTTAGGGTGATAATAGTTAAATAGATCTTAACGTTCTCATTCAGTAAATATTTTCCGGTCTGATGAGCCTCTGTTTTCAATCGTATAGTCTTATCAAACAGTCCCACAAATTATAAAAATCAATAACCTATTTTTATTGTTGATTAAGGTATCGAATAAATTTCCAATGAACCGCTCTTCCAAAACTTATCAGAACCCTAACCGTGATTAGTCGTTTAGCCGATACTTCACCGGTTGCGATTGTGAAGTTTTGTCTGCAAGAAAATAATCAGTTAGCCATACTCGACAGCACTGCGATAATTGTTGATATTTTTGGTTTGAATGCAGAGACGATAATCGAAAATCCTTCATATGCCTGGGAACGTATTCACCACGAAGACCGGGCAAAAATTCTGCAGGAAATGTCTGAATCTGCCCAAGCAATGCAGCCGTTAAATCGTGTGTGGCGTGTTTTACACCCTCATAAGGGTGAAGTTCTGGTTGACTGCAAAGCAATGCCAGAAGTCATTGATGAAAAGGGCATCGTTTGGCATGGGTATTTTCAAAATATCACCGAGATAAAACGGGCAGAGCAGGAAAATCAGGCGCATCTACATTTTCTTGAATGTATGGATCAGGTTAATCGGGCAATTCAAGGCACCAATAATCTCGAACAGATGATGAGTGATGTGCTTGAGGCTATTCTAAGCTGCTTTGATTGTGATCGGGCATGGCTGGTTTACCCTTGCGATCCGCAAAGTGCGACATGGAGTGTCCCCATGGAGCAGACAACGCCAGAATATCCGGGGGGAATGCAGGCTGGGGAAGAATATCCGATGTTTGCTCATATGGCTGAGACCATGACAACTTTCTTGTCAGCCAGCGAACCGGTGACCTTCCAATTAGATGTTGAGAGTCCCGATTCACCTGATGTCATCAAGGATTATCAAGTACGCTCGTTAATTGGTACGGCAATCTACCCTAAACTCGGCAAACCATGGGTATTTGGTTTACATCAATGTTCTTATGCACGAGTGTGGAGCAACGACGAAAAACGTTTATTCAATGAAATAGGCCATCGAATATCTGACGGCTTGACCAGTTTGCTGATCTCTCGCGAGCAACGCGAAAGTGATGAACGCTTCCGACAAGCTTTTGAATTTGCCGCTATCGGCATGGGCATTCTCTCGCTAACGGGGCAATGGTTGAGGGCCAACCCTTCGATCTATGAAATGTTTGGCTACTCCGAAGCTGAATTACTGAAACTCAGTTATCAGGAAATGACCCATCCTGAGGATTTGCAGAATGGGCAATCAGAGCTTGAGCGATTGCTTGCAGATGAAATTCCGTTTATGCAGCTCGAAAAACGTTACCTTCATCGTAATGGCAAATATTTCTGGGCGCGACTGACTACTAGTATCGTCAGAGACGCCAATAACCAACCTCTGTATTTCGTCTCACAAATAGAGAATATTGACGAGCAGAAAAAGTCTGAACAAAGCATCGCTTTATTAAACTTTGCCATTAATCAGGTAAGTGAATGTATCTATCTGTTGGATGCTAAGGGACGTATTCGTTATGTAAACGATGAAACCTGTAAAACAATGGGATACAGTTATGAACAACTGCTCACTATGTCTGTTCCTCAGGTTGATCCAGATACGCAGCAGCGTGAATGGGACGAACATTGGCATGAACTAATGCAGCAACGTTCTATACGTTTGGAAACTCGACATATAACAAAAACGGGCAAGCTGATTCCGGTTGAAGTGAATGCCAATTATTTTGAATATGGTGGTATCGGCTACAACCTGGCTTTAACGCATAACATCACAGAAAGAAAAGCTGTCGAAAATGCTATGCGAGAGCAAGATGAACGTTTCAGACAGTTAGCCGATAACATTGAAGAAGTGGTGTGGTTGTCTAATCTTGCCATGGATAAGATTCTTTACATTAGTCCGGCCTATCAAACTATATGGGGAAGCAGCTGCGATCCCCTTTACGAGAATCCTTCACAATGGCTGAAAACGATTTTTCCGGTTGACCTTGAAATCGTTGTCAATGCGCTATCAAAAGCTAAAGTCTCTGGTGAGTTCGATATCGAGTTTCGAATCATGCGTCCAGATCGCAGTATCCGGCATATTCACCAGCAAGCGTTTCCGATCAGAAATGATATGGGTGAAATCTATCGGATCGCCGGAACGGCACAAGACATCACCGAACGCAAAGAACAAGAAGCGCATATTGAATATCTTGCCTATCATGACTCGCTGACAGCATTACCAAACAGATTGCTAACATTGAATCGTCTGGAACATGCCATTACCCATGCTGTTCGCCACCCTGAAATCTTGGCTGTGTTATTCCTGGATCTGGATCGATTCAAGACCATCAACGACTCACTTGGTCATCAGGCCGGTGATTTATTGTTACAACAAGTCGGTTCAAGATTGCTTGGGGTATTACGAGAAGAAGATACGATTGGTCGTGTAGGTGGCGACGAATTTCTAATCCTGCTACCAAGCCTGGGCACAGCGGAAGATGCTGCTCATGTTGCCAGCAAGCTGCTCGAAGTACTCTCGGCACCTTTCCGAGTTTTGGGCCGTCAACTGCATATTAATGCCAGTATTGGTATCAGCCTATGTCCTCGCGATGCGGATAACGCCGAAATATTAATGAAATATGCTGATACCGCGCTGTATCTGGCAAAAGAGCAGGGACGTGGCGTATATCGTTTTTTCAGTCCTGATCTGGATGACCGAGTGCATGCACGATTGCAGCTGGAAAATGATCTACGCAGTGCAATGGATAACAATCAGCTGTATTTACATTATCAACCACTGATGGATTTAGCTTCGGGAGAATGCATCGGTACAGAAGCATTATTGAGATGGTCACATCCTGAACTTGGCATTATCTCGCCGGTAGATTTTATTCCGGTAGCAGAAGAAACCGGATTGATTTTACCTATCGGTAACTGGGTGTTGAGAACAGCCTGTACTCAAGCAAAAAAATGGTTTGATGCCGGTAAATCAAATTTCCGCATGGCAGTGAATCTATCTCGCAGACAACTCGACTATGATGGCTTAGCCATTGATGTTAAACGAATCCTTGAGGAAACACAGTGTCCGGCTAACTTACTTGAGTTGGAAGTGACCGAGTCCAGTGCCATGCAAAACCCCGAACAGGCGATTGTGATATTGAATTCACTGCATGAAATGGGTATCTGTCTTGCACTGGATGATTATGGAACAGGCTACTCAAGCCTGGCCTATCTGAAACGTTTTCCGTTTGATCGACTGAAGATTGATCGTTCATTCATCGATGGCATTCCGACAGATGCCGACGATATGAGCATTGTGCAAACCACGATTATTCTGGCCCGACAATTACGGCTTAATGTACTTGCCGAAGGTGTGGAAACGCAGGCGCAATGTGATTTTCTCAAACTACATGGCTGTGATGAAATTCAGGGTTATCTGTATGCCAAACCGATGTCGAGTGAAGATGTCGAAAAGCGTTTTGACTACAAAAATTATTCAAAAGGTTGCTTTGAAAACTAACATTTGGTGGCGGGCCGAAGCCCGCCATAAGATTTAACGCTCTTTAATGGAACTCACATCTTCGATAGGGATCTGGTTTTCTTTACCTTCACTATCTTTATATTCCACCATGCCGGTTTCATTGTTTAATTCTGGTTTTGTTGCACTATCAATCATCTGACCATCATTGGTCGCAATAATGTGATTGTTGGCGCAACTGCCAAACCGACAAGCAAAATAGCAAAAATTACAGTGACTAAGGACTGCCTCATAAGTACCTCCTGGAGAGAAAAAACGAAATTGTTTTAATTAGGACGATTCCAACTGGGTATGGTTTCATGAGGTTTTTCCTGACATAGGGGTGAAATGTTGAACTTACTCATGGATAATTTCCTAAAGTATTTAGGATAATATGTGCGGCGAATTGTGGATAACATGTGGCAAGACGCTTGTCAGATGCCCACCAACACGTAAGAATGTGCCATGGATAAACCTCTGCTGGACTCTTTTAGTGAATATGTAGACCTACTGCTCGATGCGATTTGTGCGGTAGATGAAGACAGTCACATCATATATGTCAGTAATGGCGCGCAACGCGTTTTTGGTTATCCAGTAGAAGAATTAATCGGCAAAAAAATGCTAGATTTTCTACATCCTGATGATCAGGATAAAACCCAACATAGTATCTATACCGTGATGCAAGACAAACAGGTCTTGGATTTTGAGAACCGCTATATTCGTAAAGATGGTCAAGTCGTTCATCTGCTGTGGTCTACCAGTTGGTCAGACACACATAAAATGCGTCTTGGTGTCGCCCGCGATATTACTCGCATCAAAGCCGCCGAGGCGATGCAAAATTCCCTTATTGCCATTTCAGATACGGCACATCGAACTAACGGCATCAAACAGATCTGTACGCAGATTCTATTTCATCTCGATGTTCATCTTGCTATCGCTACATTTGGCATTGCTATCTCAGCACCGAATGATGAGCGATGGCTAACGGTTTTTGAAAGTGTTGGCGGTTGTTTGAATATGCTGACAACAGAGTTGCTGTTTCGCATTGCAGGTGAGAATGAAATAGCGTTGCAAATAGTTGATGGCAAATTGATGTTAATGGTGCCATTGGTATTTGATGATGAGTCTGAGGGAATCATCGCACTGGCGTTAATGGATGAGGACTATTCGCTGAATGAAAATGATCGAGCGTTATTAACCTTTACAGCTTTACAAGTCGCCACCGCTATCGAGCGTCACCAGCGATTTGAGCGACTGCAGCATCTGGCTTTGTACGATGCACTGACAGGGTTGCCCAATCGCGAACTTTTCCAGGATCGTGTGCAGCGATCATTGTTAAGAGCCAAGCGTGAACAAAACCACTTTGCCCTAATGTATTTGGATCTGGATAAATTTAAAGAGGCAAACGATACCTACGGGCATGCGGCTGGCGATCAATTATTAAAAGAAGCTGCACAGCGTATTACCGGTTGTGTGCGTGAAACGGACACCGTAGTAAGGTTTGGTGGGGATGAATTTGTGGTGTTGCTTGATAACATCGACAATCGCCAAGGTGCATTCAATGTCGCTGAAAAAATCCGCTTAGTGTTATCAGAACCTTATGAATGGCAAAGCCATAAAATAGAACTTTCAGTGAGTATTGGTATATCGATTTTTCCGGAACAGGGTGAGCAAATCACTCAGCTTATCGCTGCGGCCGATGAGGCAATGTACAAAGCTAAAAAACGTGGGAAAAACTGTATTTTTTAGTTATTCAAGCCACTTTGGGAACTGTGATTATGTTTAATCCATTTCTCTTCAAATTCAGTGATAGTAAGTGGGTATGAGTAAAAGTAGCCCTGAGCATAATCGCAGCCCAATACTTTTAATGCATTAGCGGTTTCTACATCTTCAACACCTTCAGCCAAAGTCTTCATACCAAAAATCTGTGCCGTCGAAATGATGGTTTTAACGATAGCCATGTTTTTACTATCGTTGAGCATATTACGGATATAAAACATATCGATTTTTAGAATGTCAGCTTCAATGTTTCGCAGGTAACTGAGCGAGGAATGTCCCATACCAAAATCATCAATCGCCAGAACAAAGTTTTCCTGTTTGAGTTTTTTAATAATTTCTATAGCAGTTTCTGGATCATGCATGATTCCAGTTTCAGTCAACTCCAGCTCAAAATCCGCCGGACTCAAACCCAATTGTTTTACCTCGGCAATAAATTCATCAATGAAAAGCAAATTATCAATGCTTTTCGCAGAGATATTGATTGCCATCCGAATCCCCCGATCCTCAAATAAGGCATAACCTTGTTTTTTCCAGGAGAGTAGTGCGCTGCAAGTTAACTGAATAACCAATTTAGTGACTTCATTGATCAAGCCACGCTCTTCGGCAATAGGAATGAAAATGCCTGGAGGAACACTACCTAGAGTGCCGTCATTCCAGCGTAACAATATTTCGGCGCCGGTAAGTTGACGAGTTTGAGTATTAACTTGTGGTTGAATTCGGATAGAAAAACTTTCGGGATCAAATTTCAGCGAATACTCAATTCGTTTGGCGATGAGGGAACGACGTTGAATTTCCTCGCCGAGTTGAACGTTAAAAAAGTAACTGGACTGAAGTTTTTCTTTTGCAATATCCAAAGCGATAGCAGCACCCCTGGTGAGTGTTTCAAACGTTTCGGCATCCTGAGGATACAAGGCGATACCAGTTCTGGTATTCACCATTACTTTGGCGTCTGCAATCGTGAAAGGTGCCTTTAAAGTATCTTGCAATCGCGACACCATCATTGCAGCAGCATCGGCTGATTTCACTACTGCTGCCAAAGCAAAAACTTCACCATTGATTCTGGCGAGCGAGTCAAACTCCCGATCAATTGCCCGATGATCAATATCAAACGCTTTGTGGTCACCATTAAAAACACAGTGTGCAAGTGTATCGGCACTTCGGATGGTACTGGCAATACGTCGACCAACAGCATAAAGCAAAGCATCGCCAGCGATATAGCCGAGCGTTTCTTTGACGTCTTCATGATTGACGAGGTCAAGGTAAACAATCGCAATGGTGTAGTTGAAGCGTTTAGAGAGTTCCAGCAGATGTTTAACGCGATCCGTAAACAGATTTTTGTTTGCAAGCCCCGTTAGTTCATCAAAATACGCCAATTGCTTAATTCTATTTTCTTTTGCTCTTATCTCAGTCAAGTCGCGCCAAACTACTTGAATGCAAGCTTCACCATGATAAATAACAGGAGTCAGCGTCACTTCCGTCGGCGTATTTTCACCATGAACAGTATTTTGTAGCCATTCAAATCGTTGATAGCCTTCGGTCAATGCTTTGGAAATGTATTGTTTAGCAAGTTTTTTACTGGAGCTACCAGGTTGGTTCGAAGAAGAAATTTTTAATGGAGACAGGCCTATCAAATCCTGACGTGATGACGCACCATAAAGCTTAACAGCGGCATCATTGCATTCGGTGATGACCATATCTTTGTTGATGATGCCAATAGCATCAGCCGACTTTTGCAATAAAATCGCAATTTGCATTTCGTTTTGCTGGCGTAACTCATCATTTTCATGCAGCGTTTCGGTTAATTGATCGCGAATTTTTCTAGCCTCATACAAGCTTTCAAGCGTTTCTAGAATGGGACTAAGACGTTCTACTGTATTCTCGCTATACCCATCCTTGGCATTGGCTAGACCAATCATGCCGACAATATTGCCATTGTGATAAAACGGAAGACCGAGATAGGAGTTCAATACCGGATGGCCTTCGGGAACACCACCCGAACGACTATCTGAGTTTGGTGAATTGGAAATAACCGGTTTGCCCGTGGTCATGACGCTGCCAAGCAGGTTATGGTGATTATGAAACTCCAGTCCATTAGCCTGATTGGATTCATACAACGCCCGGGTTTCCTCGTTCCAAGCAATATTGGTTAGCGCTCGAAGTTTGAGATAACGGGCATGGTTCTCGTCAAGAAGTACATCACCAATCAGACCAAAATCGCTATTGGTGAACTCTATCAGCTCGTTTAACAGCAATTCCAAAGCACTGTCATATGATGGATTTAGAATAAAAGCTTTTTGAATTCGATCGATGGTTTGCTGCAGTTTTAATTGATCGTCATATTTATCTGAAACCTCTTGCCTGGCAGCCTGAATCGACTCGTGACTGGCATACATATACGCATCAAATGCCAGGGTGATATCCAGTAAGGCAACTTTGTATAACGCGTTGATGGAGGGTTCAATTAACTCAGGCGATTGAGTGAGAATTTTGGCAATGTAATGACTGGTCAGCTCAAGATAAACGGCATATGAACCAATGTACCACTGCGTCGTTAGACCCACTCGTTCATGGGCAATACCTACACGAATACGATCTTTTGCATAATCCAGATCATAGACACCGGCAGTCAGTCTACGAAAATAAGTTTTTTGGGTGGATTGTAGTCGGGCTCTTACTTGAGGATCTGCCAGTAACTCCTGGGCAAAATCGAATGACATCAAATGGTCGTAAAATGAGTTTATTAACTCTGTTTCATAAGCTTGGAGAGGGATATGCAAGGCACAAAGTAGCTCTTTATCTTCATTTCGTAATCGAATTAAATCTTTACGGTCCTGAAAACTGGTTTCATCAAGAGCTGTGTGCCTGAATACGGCGTCCATCGCATGCATCATCCTAAACATCCATTTTTTTGAGAGCAGCTTTGCAGAGTAAAAGTTTCATATCTTTAACTAATTGATGACTAATTTGGTCAACTATTTCTGCAATTTTTAAAATATACCTACCTTACGCGAAAATCCATCACTTTTTGCACTAAAACTTATCTTTTTTAATACAACAATGAGGGGATTTGAGATGTCTTTTGACTGGTATCGTTTGGTTGGAAAGAAGGCAGAATAAAATTGTTATGCTTCCTACTTAACATAGTTTCTCGCTCCCATAACAGTTAATTACACCGCATTAATTACAAACCAATGGTGTAATGCACATAAGCAGTAGCAGACCCAGTGCTTTGAAATGGTAGTTGCTGGTAGTAAAAATCCGCTGAAATTCTTTGGTTACTTGCAGGGCTGAAATAAGCACCTATGCTCGCAACCGGACGAGTACGATTGAGATTATCGTTAAAGTTTTCACTGGTTAAACCACTGACGCCGGTCGCGGTTAAGTCATCTACGGAGTGAGAAAGATCATGCTCAATACCCACACTACCAGTGAGATTCACTTTATCTGTAAGTTTTTGATTGAGCTTCATACCAACTAAAGCAACGGTTGAACGATCTTCAAGAGCGGCATAGGTCAAAGGTGATGAGATAGCTCCTTCTTCTGTATAGCCATCTTGTTTGATTTTGGTATAGCGTAAAGCTGCATAAGGCCTAACTATGGTTCTAGCTTGATTCACCGTGAAGCTGTAACTCAATTCACCTACATAGCTTTGTGTATTGATGGACGTGTCACCAACACCGGCTTCTGAGCTATTCAAGATTTCGCGGGTGGTGGTTAAATTTTTATCTTGGTAGGCATTGGCGATTTTAAATTGATAACCCAAGTGGTCAGGATTTTGATTCCACACGATAAATATTCCCATCAGTGGATTCGCATTTGAAATATCCACACTTGCGACGGTGTTGGTATTGAGATTGTGATTTAAAAAGCCCCCAAAGCGCAGGGTAGGTGTGGCTTTATAACCTGCCACTATGACCGCTGAAGTTTCGTGAGTACTAGGGTTGTCAACATAGGTCTGCTGGCCACCAACCGAGACACAAAAACCTCTGGTATCAAACAAATCACAGTCGTAAGTATTCATGTTGGCAAAATTAGTGGCGATGAGTTGCTGAGAGAATCCACCGCGTAAGTCAGATGCTAAAGATTGGACTGAGACTTGGGTATCAATAACTGACGGGCCTACAAATTCAAATAATAAATCCCAGGCATTTAAAATCGAGTCATTCGCTACAAGGCTATAGTTATAACTGCCATAAGAACCAGTCGTGCCTGAAACATCCGTTAATGTTGTAAAGTTTTGCAAAACACTCAAATATCTTCCCTCAGAAACCACTGAAGCATCCACGCCAGAAACAAGTGTGGTTCCCGTATTCCCATAAATATTAAATGCCATATTTCCGGTGCCAGGAGCGGATAATTGACCATAGTTAGTGGGACTATTAATAATGATGTTGTAACTATTGGGTAAGTTACCAACAATTGTTACAGGGCGGGATGTAAGTGAACCTTGTAAATTATTGAAGACCGTAATTGAGGCACTTCCGGCATTCCCTATACTTCCAAAACCACCAGTAATGCTGCCGACATTGGTTAAAGAATTGATTGTTGACTGATTACTGATGCCGTATCTGACCACACCGGTGATTTGCCCAAAGTTGACTACATCAACATTACCCCCGGGCTTGTTCCACAATCCCCATTGGTTATGGGTATAAATTGACCCATAATTGACCAGTCTGGCTGAGGTTGATGTTTCCAAAATAACCACTGAACGGCCATTAACGCCAAAAGGCGCTGTGTTTGACACGGTGACGCCTGAAGCAATAGTGACATCGGCTCCAGTATCAAGCGTCAGCCCTTTTACATTTCCCCCATCACAACTTGCCGTAATTTCCAGAGTGGATGTGACTGTAACGCCTCCGTTACATAAGGCAAAAGCAGGCTGGGTAAAGAACACCAATAAGATGGAAATAATTAACTTCAACTCTGTTACTCCAGTGAGCAAGCATTAATACTGCAAATTTTTGGTTGAGCAGCGGAAAGTAAAACTACGTTTTTTTTATTGAGCTTACTTAATCGCTTTAGAGTCGAGTTGATAAGTAACTTATTATTTCAATTGATTAAATTTATTTTTCTAAATGCCTTTTGATTTCATTCTTAAGCGCAAGAATTATGGCACTCAGACTAAGTGTTTAGGAATTTTTCACAGGTTATCACTTTTTAAATAGCGTGGTTTAAGTTGTTTATAAATTTTAAAAAAGACATTTTTGAAAAATAATTGACGTAAGAATGTTTTTTTCTCAATTCTCTTTCAGAATCAAAAAAATATAATTAAATATATATAAGATAAAGTAACAGTTAATAGTTCTATTTAAAGATTAATCTTATAAATAGAAATCGATACAGAGCTTTATAGCCGGACATTATTTTTATGAAAGCGGATATAAATAAGATGTCTTATACGTAAATCATTTGATTGGAAAAAGGCAGCGAAATTGTTGGGCTTCGTGCCTCAGCGCCAACCTACCATAAAAGCTCGCTCCTACGCTCCTGCGTGGGAACGGACTCAAGCTGTAAATCTTACTGACGCACTTGTAAAAAGTTCATTTCCTGAGAAGCCAAAACGTTGGGTTAAAAACCAACTTGCACGGCTAGTGACCTTTCCCCTGAATTAGTACCAGTCCCATGATGAGATTTGGCTACTTTATGCTGCCTGTTTAGCGTATTCAACTGGCGGCATGTAATTCAGTGAGCTATGCGGCCGGACATGGTTGTAATGCTC
>NZ_SSXS01000049.1:0-255 GCF_004832235.1 Methylophaga sp. SB9B | reverse complement strand
TCGTGATTACTTGGCTCAAGTGCTTTACGTAAACGACGAATATGCACATCCACTGTGCGCTCCTCTATATATACGGTGTCGCCCCAGACAAAATCCAACAATTGCGAACGGTTATAAGCCCGCTCAGGGTTTTTCATAAAGAAATGCAATAGACGGAATTCGGTCGGGCCCAATTCAATTCTTTCGCCATTGACCAATACCCGGTGACTCTTTGTATCCATCACTAATTCACCCATCTGCAATTTCTGGGCATCA
>NZ_SSXS01000048.1:0-255 GCF_004832235.1 Methylophaga sp. SB9B | reverse complement strand
ACTCGCCTGAATCTTCGATGCAAATCTGTCCATCCTGGAATTGGTTAATCAAAGCTTCAATGGTCGGTTTGGGCCAGGCGCCACCAATATCGTCATAGACAGTGTCCATCAGATTTTTGAGCTGGTCGTAATCCTCCAAAGTGAGATTACGTAAATTCAGATGCAGCTCTTCGTGGGCCATACTTGCTCCGTGATTAATCAGAAATATCGCATTGAGTCTAGCAGATGCTAGCCAGCATGTTCAGCGCATAAGCA
>NZ_SSXS01000047.1:0-255 GCF_004832235.1 Methylophaga sp. SB9B | reverse complement strand
GAACGGGAAACCGCAATGAATTTTCCTGCCGAGTTTTCAACAGATTTAATGTTGAAGTAACGAATACGACCTTTGAATTTCAGTACAACTGAGTTATCAGCTGCGGTACGTGATGCAGCACCACCAATGTGGAAGGTACGCATGGTTAACTGAGTACCAGGCTCACCGATAGATTGTGCAGCGATAACACCAACGGCCTCACCAACGTTAATCTTATGACCACGACCCAAGTCACGACCATAACAAGATGCACAG
>NZ_SSXS01000046.1:0-255 GCF_004832235.1 Methylophaga sp. SB9B | reverse complement strand
TAAGCTTTCCAGCTTGTTCCACTAAAACGTTAAATATTACTTGCAGGCTGTTTCCCGTTCGCTCGCCGCTACTAGGGAAATCTCGGTTGATTTCTTTTCCTCCGGCTACTTAGATGTTTCAGTTCGCCGGGTTCGCCTCGTTAAGCTATGTATTCACTTAACGATACATACCCTAAAGTATGTGGGTTGCCCCATTCGGATATCGTAGGCTCAAAGCTCGTTTATCAGCTCCCCTACGCTTTTCGCAGATTACTA
>NZ_SSXS01000045.1:0-255 GCF_004832235.1 Methylophaga sp. SB9B | reverse complement strand
TAAGCTTTCCAGCTTGTTCCACTAAAACGTTAAATATTACTTGCAGGCTGTTTCCCGTTCGCTCGCCGCTACTAGGGAAATCTCGGTTGATTTCTTTTCCTCCGGCTACTTAGATGTTTCAGTTCGCTGGGTTCGCCTCGTTAAGCTATGTATTCACTTAACGATACATACCCTAAAGTATGTGGGTTGCCCCATTCGGATATCGTAGGCTCAAAGCTCGTTTATCAGCTCCCCTACGCTTTTCGCAGATTACTA
>NZ_SSXS01000044.1:0-256 GCF_004832235.1 Methylophaga sp. SB9B | reverse complement strand
CGAATCAGAGGCCCAGAGAATGACGCCTTGTTTATTGCGATCGCAACTTCATGACCTTCAATATTGCCTTTTTCGCCAGCCAATACCGGCGCAGCCAGTTGCTGACCAATATCAAAACCCACACGGTCGGCAGTAAACTGCCATCCAACGCATAAAAATTTCGCCCGGTGGGCAGTGCATCGGGTGTGCGGATCGGATCATTGCCTTTACCTGGTGAGATAAATCGCCCATTCAGACCATTCAGTAAGGCGTCAAT
>NZ_SSXS01000043.1:0-257 GCF_004832235.1 Methylophaga sp. SB9B | reverse complement strand
ATTGACGCCTTACTGAATGGTCTGAATGGGCGATTTATCTCACCAGGTAAAGGCAATGATCCGATCCGCACACCCGATGCACTGCCCACCGGGCGAAATTTTTATGCGTTGGATGGCAGTTTACTGCGACCCGTGTGGGTTTTGATATTGGTCAGCAACTGGCTGCGCCGGTATTGGCTGGCGAAAAAGGCAATATTGAAGGTCATGAAGTTGGCGATCGCAATAAACAAGGCGTCATTCTCTGGGCCTCTGATTCG
>NZ_SSXS01000042.1:0-257 GCF_004832235.1 Methylophaga sp. SB9B | reverse complement strand
AACCGGTGTTGGTAAAACCGAGCTATGTAAATCACTGGCGACTTTCTTGTTTGATACTGAAGAGGCCATGGTACGCATTGATATGTCCGAGTTTATGGAAAAACATTCGGTGGCACGTCTGGTCGGGGCGCTCCGGGTTATGTTGGATATGAAGAAGGTGGTTATCTGACAGAAGCAGTGCGCCGTAAACCTTATTCAGTGATCTTGTTGGATGAGGTTGAAAAAGCCCATCCAGATGTCTTCAATATTTTGTTGCA
>NZ_SSXS01000041.1:0-256 GCF_004832235.1 Methylophaga sp. SB9B | reverse complement strand
ACATAACGTTCAGGATGGTTTGGATTAAGGCTACCTGGTTTGCCAACAACGTAGAACTCATCAACAGGCCATTAAACCCAAACAGATGTGACGCATCATCATAAAATCCTCATGGACGCTACAGGCAGCCATATCCCTGGACAGACAGCAACGGCTCATAGTGTCTAATAAGCGTTTGCACTAATCAAGTAATCCGGCAACAAACTTGGTTTATAATGTGTCGATATCTCGACTGGTTAAACTTTTTCTGCCTGAA
>NZ_SSXS01000040.1:0-258 GCF_004832235.1 Methylophaga sp. SB9B | reverse complement strand
CAGCTAAAAAAAACCGGCTCATCGCCGTTTTTTATGTCTGACATTTATCCAGTCACCACCAAATTATCTCGATGGATTAATTCCGGTTCATCTACATATCCCAATAAGCTTTGAATCGCCTGACTGGCTGCCCCATGATTCGTACTGCTTCATCTGCACTGTAATTTACCAGACCACGAGCAACTTCCCGACCCTGCAGATCAGTACATAAAACCAGTTCACCACGAGTGAATTGGCCATCCACCTGACGCACACCGA
>NZ_SSXS01000003.1:221467-293070 GCF_004832235.1 Methylophaga sp. SB9B | reverse complement strand
TAGCTTCAGCTTCCCAAGGCTTGATAACAGTTAAACCATCTGGCTTATTCAATTTGGCTGCAAACTTGGCAGTAGTTTTGTCACCACTCACACCAACACTACACGTCAGGCCAGAAGCATCGCTCACCGCTTTTTTTACTAGTTTCGCGATGGTTTCCGGATTTCCTAAAAGGCTCTGACAATGGGTAACATCCAGAAAAGCTTCATCGACAGAATATATTTCAAGGTCGGGGGTTATTTTTTCCAGCGCTTGCATAATTTGAGTGGATTTTTCCACATATCGATGCGGTCGGCTCGGAGCCTGGATAAGCTCGGGACACAGTCCTCTCGCCTCTTTCAGACGCATGCCCGTCTTTACTCCATACGCCCGGGCTTCATAAGAAGATGTGATAATCGTGCTACCTAATTTTCCATTCGTAATGGCCACAGGCCTATTGCGCCAAAACGGATTATCTTGTTGCTCTACCTGAGCGAAGAAGCAGTTCATATCGACCAATATAATAACCCTGTCCCAGAATTCATTACTTACAGCAGGCATAATCACCTTCAATTAAATGTATGGCCAAATGAGAAAATACAGAGAAGAGAAAATATAGGGAATCATTGATATTGGATCAATAAGAATTTTGTAAAAGACTCTCTGAAGCCATGTGAGATCAGCCAATAATTTTTGTAAGCTCGCAATAGCGGAAAAATAAGGAGACAAGGATGTTGATTTTAAAGAGACAGGTTGGCCAAAAACTTTATATTGGACAAGGAGTCATGATTGAAGTGTTAGGCGTATCTGGTTATGGGAAAAAAAGCCAGGTTCGAATAGGAATCACTGCCCCCAGAGAGGTGGCAGTGAATCGGGAAGAAATCTATTTAAGAATTCAGGAAAAACTCTCAGGGAATCAGTGAGCGCTTAACAGAAGCCCTGCATTCCATTTCCCTGCTCGCACGCGCTTCTGCACTTTATTTTTGTATGTCTCGGGTGATAGCTCCTCTTTACGAGTGTGCCTTTTAGCATTGCAGTAATGACAAGCCGCGACAATATTTGATTGATTAGAAGCACCTCCGGCGTGAAACGCAGTGAGATGCTCACCTGTACATTTGAACTGTTCAGCTTGTTTTAGAGTTAATTTATAACGCTGAGAAAAGATCTTTGCATCTGAGTTCCACATCGGTAGATCACAATAGTAGCAACGGCCATTTTGTTTTTTGAAAGCTTTAGTGCGAGGTGCACGGAGGGAAGGTCGGTTTTTTGCCATGAAGTTCTCCACAATTATTGGTTACCTCGCCCTGCTCAGCAGAAACTAAGGAACCAGTGGATCATCCAACTGGCAAAACGCGCTCGTTATAACGAAACACAGTCGTAAATTAACAATCTATTTGAATTTTTACAATACTTTCGTGAACTAATGTAAGTAATAAAAAAACCATTTCTGTAGCAACAAATTATTTTTCCACGGTCTCGTTATAAATAAATGGTAATAGTCGTGCGATATTTAATGCATCATCAATTGCACGATGATATTTGCCTTCAAATTCTAGGCCGTGATACTCCAAGGCAACTTTAGGACCTGCGTTACGAAAAGCTTTTTTACCTTTACTCCAACGCTTTTTTAAATTTTCATGAGGTAAATCAAGAAAGCTTGGACATACGCCGTGTCTCTCATACTCTTTTAAAAGTTGATGCTTATCATAGTTTCCCCATGACACCCATTGTGATAATTCGTATTGTCCAAGCCATTCGTTCAATGTTTTCGTGGCATCAGCATAATATGGGGCATTATCAACATCTGATTGCTTGATCGACGTTAGCTTCGTACAGAATTCAGTTAAAACAGGATGTAACTTGGGACGTGCAAAAAAAGATTTTGAATCGATAACCGTTCCATTTGTTTCACAGACGACACAACCAAATTCAATCACTTCCATATCATCTACCGTCTGCCGAAGATCGGTTCCATCCACCTTATCTTCCCAACAAGTTGCTTCCAGATCGACAACTAACATCATGTGGTTTCCAGTCCTAATTTTTTACTATTTCAAACAGATAGTTTAAGCGAAAAGATTTCAAGTATTATCCTAATTACAATTCCCTGCTTTTTTATATCCTGCATCATGTGCTTCAGTTTCGGAGACAAATTCGACAATATTTTTGGGGCTGACTTTGTCATATGACGGGCACCCATTGGGTAAATGAAAAACATTACTGTTACGGTTGCCCCTAATTATCTTTTGGACAACTGGTGCTTTATTGGCAGTGATTGCTACTTTTGCTGAACTTTTCTGTCCAATCTTCCAATTCTTTTCACCAGTCACAAATGGATTTGAATGGCCTGTTATAGTTGATATACGGCGGTCCCTTTCCAATTCCCAAGCTGAAACAGGATAAATGTTATGCCAGGACATCAATAAGCGTTGTTGTTGCTCAGACATATTCATACCGTATCGGTCATGCATGTAAAAATACACTCTTGCTAAAAACCCTTTAATTTCATTTCGTGGCTCAACCACTCTTGTTTTAAAGTCAACTCTGTATTCACAAGCACCATGTCGTTTAGTAGCCGATGGTAAGACGCCATAGTTGAAGTTCTGTCTATCTGAATTAAGCTCACCCACTGTTGGTGTGAGATTATGTAAATCAGCTTCCATCAAATTGAATACTGGATCGGTTTGTTTACAGTTCGAACGACCACCTTTTTGCCAACATTGCCGTGCACGCCAAAGTTTGAGGCAGGAACGATGTGTTCCTATTCAATACGTTGCGCCCGATTACGCTGTCCTTCTGCTCTGATTTTATAACCACAAGATTTAAAGTCGACTCGACCACCGGATTTTCCAACCCATTTCCATTGGCAGGAACAATATGTAGAGCCATCATCATTTCGATCAAAATAGATTTGTTCTTTCGCAATTATTTTTGATTGTTCGAAAGTGGTAGGTGTGGCTGATGCGGAACTAAGCAACACACTGATAACGATGAAGAGATTTTTACTGAGATATTTAATAAACATATGATTAATTTGCTTAAAATTCGGACCTATCGCTTTATATTTAAACGTTCAAAAATAATTCTTTTAATCGATTCGTGCTAGGTTTACTACCCATACTTCTCGTTTATTTAAAAACCGTTTCTTGTCATAGTTTCCCACTTATACCAATAACGAAGTGTTATCCTATTGGGTTTCCCACAATTTAACGGACACTTTTCATAAGCATGTTTTAACATGAAAGGAAAAGTAGAAGATGAATCAAATGGGAACACGCAGAAAATACACCGATGAATTTAAAGCAGAGGCCATCAGGCTTGCGAGTCAACAGGACAGCTCGATTCAGGGAATAGCGGACGATCTGGGAATCAACTCTGGCATGCTGCGACGCTGGATAAAGACGGCCAATGGCGTGCCAAGCACTCAAAAAAATATGGCTGACGCTGAGCTGAATAAAGAGCTTGTCAGGCTTCGTCGGGAAAATGCCAAATTAAAAACAGAGCGTGACATTATAAAAAAAGCGCTTGTAGATTCAAATGGTCAAAGCAACAGTTTTACTAAAATACTGATTTGCATGGGCACATTTGATGAAACGAGCAAAACGAACATTTACTCAAGATGAGAAAGAACTGGTATTTAATTTATGGAAACAAGGCACCGGTTTCAGTGATATTGGAAGAGTATTGGACGCAGCACCCGGTACAGTTTTCACAGCATTACGTGAAACCGGTGGCATCAAACCCAGAACCAGAACCAGAAATGCCAAACATCTGACAATTGCTGAGCGTGAGGAAATAAGAGTCGCATTATCGGCGAAGATGTCACTCAGAGCTATCGCCAGGATGCTGAATCGCTCACCTTCAACCATTTCTCGGAAAATTGCCCGTAACCGAGGAAGACGCTTCTACAAAGCGGTTGATGCAGACAATCGTGCAAGGCGCATGGCCAAGCGGCCAAAACTTGGAATACTAGAGCTTAATTCAGATTTACGGCAACTCGTCATGTCAAAGCTTGAGCTGAAGTGGTCCCCTGAGCAAATATCTGGCTGGCTAAGTGTTGAATTCTCACGAAACAAACAAATGCAGGTTTCACATGAGACCATTTATAAATCAATGTACGTGCGTGCCAAAGGTGTGATCCATCACTCTTTCACGCAACATCTGCGGCGAAACAGACCGATGCGCCATAGCCAATATCATCGTCGAAGTGGCGATAGGAGCTTCACTAAAATTGTTAGTGGTTTGTCGATCCATGAACGTTCTAAAAACATTGATAACCGTAAGTCTCTTGGTCATTGGGAAGGTGCTCTGGTATCAGGTTCGAAAAACACACACATTGCTACGCTAGTCGACAGGAAGTCACGCTTTACCATCATCCTCAAACTGGCAGGGAAGGATGCTGAATCTGTACATAAAGCCTTGTTAGCAACATTTACAAAGATGCCAGCTGAATATCGTAAATCTTTGACTTGGGATAGAGGCATGGAGTTGGCTAAACATGCTGACTTAACAAAGGAAATTGGCATTCCTGTGTACTTCTGTGATCCGCAGTGCCCTTGGCAAAGGGGCACAAACGAAAATACCAACAGCCTAATTCGTCAATACTTCCCTAAAAAAACAGATCTATCACCACACTCACAAGAACGGCTGAATGCTGTTGCAACTCAATTAAACGAACGTCCGAGGAAAACATTGAAATTTAAAACACCATCACACATGATTGATAACGGTGTTGCAATGATCGTTTGAATCTACAGTAGCCTTTTTTAATATGGTTTTTTCCTGCTCCAGGCGCTTCACCCGCGCTTCCAACTCCTGAATACGCTGCTGTTCTGGCGTCAACGCTTTGGAAGCAGGCGTATGCCCACCTCGTTCAGCTTGTAACTGTTTAACCCAGCGACGCAGGGCTGACTCACACACACCGAGGGCTTGGCAGGCTTCTGGAGCACTGTAGTTCTGGTCCACCACCAGACTCGCTGCTTCCAGCTTGAACTCAGGAGTAAAACTTCTTCTTTGTTTTGTCATTGAACACCTCTTCGGAGGTCATATTACCTCCTTAATTGGTGTCCGGGATCAGTAAACCACTACATATCAATGGTATTGAGAATTTTTGGAATCAAACCAAGCGTCATTTACGCCGATTTAACGGTATTCCAAAAGCGCATTTTCACTTGTTTTTGAAAGAGTGTGAGTGGCGATTTAATAACAGTGACCCAAAGAGCCAATTAAAGCAATTAGCTCAATGGGTTAAGGCGGGTATGGGCTAGTTATCTGGATCAGTCCCTTAATTTATTTGCTTGTTGGGTTTTAAAAATTTTTAAATAATGCATTTAAATTTACATATATTTAATTATCATAAATAACTAAGGCTAAATAAAGATTTCTAATAAAACCCCTAACTTAAACCTTTAAAACTATCAAGCTCGAAGAGCCAGAATTCGGCGCGCTCCATTGAGGACAATCAGGCCTGCTACGGTGCCAATAATCAAATCCGGATAGTTGGATCCTGTCCAGAGTACTAAGGCACCAGAGCAGATAACGCCCACATTGATCACGACGTCATTGGCTGAGAATATCCAGCTTGCCTTCATGTGTGCACCATTATCACGATGCCTCGAAATCAACAACATACAGATGATATTGGCAATCATAGCAACGAAGGCAACGGCCATCATCGTTACAGATTCAGGTTCGCTTCCGAATACGAAACGACGTAATACCTCCGCTAGAACACCTAAGGCAAGAATCAATTGAAGTACACCTGCAAATTGAGCGGCGCGGACCTGCATTTTGATACTATGGCCCACTGCATAGAGAGCAATACCATAAACAGCGGCATCGGCGAAATTGTCTAACGACTCACCTATCAGCCCTGCAGATTGGGCAAGCAAGCCAGCAGTCAATTCCACTATGAACATCAGAGCATTGATGCCAAGTAGCACAAGTAGGATGTGTGACTCCTGATCGGCAGAGCCAGCAAATTTTTCAATAGCCGAGACGCTATCGGTGGCGGCGGCTTGTGTCTTCTCAAGCGACGCACCTAGCCCCAAGCTTGCAAGTTTCGTGGTAATTGGCTCAACCGCTCCGTCATGTAGCACTTCTAACCGACGATTCGCCAAGTCAAACGATAGTGCTTCAATCCCTTCTAAACTGTTCAATGCCATACGGATCATGTGCTCTTCTGACGGACAATCCATCTTTTGTATGTTAAAAACGCTTATCCATTTGCCTGAAATTACAGACGAAGTTGGCATATTGTTATCCTTGATTGAGTAGTATTTATTTAGCATGGGTTATCACAGTTTTTAACCATGATAATTCTCCATTCAAAAAGATATTTAAACCATTGTTACTTGTCTGCTAAGGGAAAACCATACCCCAACTGCCATGATTTTTAGTCACCTCTCTGATGCTATACAGTTTCGAGAGAGAATTTTGGCTACAATCGGCAAATTGCATCAATGCCCTGCCGGGTGATTGCTACACCTCTGTACAGCTTAAGTCTCTGCCTATCATTGTGTCTTAGCGCTAATGCCCATCAGTGACAGTAAAGTCGGCGCCATATCAATCTGGCTCGCCCCCCGTCTTGATACGTTTTGGTTTTATATCAACCCTAAAATGAGACCTGGGATTTGAAAACGTTCTATCGGCACAAGTGAATTTCCATAAACGTTCAAATCATGATCGGCAATCACCAAAAAGAGTGTATTGTCTCAATAATCGCTTTTCATATGTGGTTAGCCCCCAGCAGTGAAGGTGATTTTGTGATCATCTTTTTTCGTTCGAATTCAAAAAAATCTCGGCCATAGGAACAATAACCATGCTGTGATTGAAATAATAAGGGTAAGTAAGACAGCCAATGATCCATAATCTTTGGCCCGACCGGTTAATAAATGATGCTCTAAATTGACTCTATCCAGCATCGATTCAATTGCTGGGTTGATCAACTCGACGACCATCACAGCAACCATGCTGACAATCAACATAAACCGCTCTATAGCGGTAAAGTCTACCCAGAACACAACCGGCAATAATAATACGAATGCAATAAATTCCTGACGAAAAGCAACTTCGTGACGCAGCGCAGAATGAAACCCTTTGTATGAATAAAAAGTGGCCCAAAGCATACGTTTGAAACCAGTGAACTTTTTAGGTTGGATATTAATAATTGTCATTTTTTTATTTGCGTAAAATGTTATTGAGATGCTGTTTCATGGTCACTAAAATCTCTGCAACGCTCCTGATTCAGCTCAAGCTCTATCGTGGTGTGCTCTAGATCATATTGAGATAAGGACTCGGTAATTGTTTGTTTCAAAGCCATGTAATTTTCAGAAGAGACATTATCGTTATCAAGTGTCAGGTGTGCAGTGAGGACATGGTGTTCACCATCAAGTGACCAGAGATGTAAATGATGTACCTCATTGACACCCTCAATGCTGAGGAGAGATTTTTTGATCTCATCATGCAGCGCTTTATCGGGCACTGCCTGAAAAAACAATTTACCGGTCACCCACAAATTACGAACAACATTAAACAAGATGAATAGTGTAAAACCAATGGATAAAAGCGGATCTAAAATCGGCCAGTCGGCAAACTGCAGAATGATAGAAATGATCAAAACAGCCAGCCAACCTAATACATCTTCTAATAAATGCCAGTTGAGTATTTTTTCATTAAGAGAAGTCCCTTTACTCAGCCGATAAGCCGCAAAACCATTAACAGTAACGCCCAGTAAAGCCAATGCCAGCATGCCTTCGGTAACCGGCATCACCGGTTCGGCCAAACGTGGTACCGCTTGAGTTAACACCCATATTGAGCCAGCGATTAACACCAAGCCATTAATCAAAGCGCCAAAAAGAGACAGGCGCCGATAACCATAGGTAAATACAGAATCAGCAGACTTATTGCCAGCACGGTTTAAAAACCAGGCACTGCCAATAGACAAACTATCTCCAAGATCGTGAACAGCATCAGCCATAATTGCCGTGCTATTAGTCAGCCAGCCACCGATAAATTCAATTATGGTAAAACTGACATTTAGAAAAAAAGCCGTTGCGATCCGGTTATCAGAAGTACCATCCTGTTGATGATGTGTATGCATATAGATATTCCTTTTCTGAATTCGTTGTATAGATAAACTCAAGAAAAATTGGCGGCCAATAAGGCCGCCATGTTTTATCTTGATTTTTCACGGCCATGAACTATTCGGTAAAGTGCGGGCAGTACCACTAGGGTGAGTAAAGTTGACGAAATAATGCCACCAATGACTACCGTTGCCAGCGGTCTTTGCACCTCAGCCCCTGTGCCGGTATTGAGTGCCATCGGCACAAAACCGAGACTTGCTACCAGAGCCGTCATCAATACAGGCCGTAACCGGGTCATTGCACCATCAACGATTGCTTTGTGCAGATCGCCGTGCCGATGCCAGTAATCCCTGATAAATGACAACATTACGAGACCGTTTAATACCGCCACACCCGAGAGCGCAATAAAACCAACCCCTGCGGAAATAGATAGCGGCATATCTCGCAACCAGAGCGCCATTACACCACCAGTTAATGCAAGGGCACCCCTGTGAAGATAATGGCTGCATCTCGAAATGAGCCAAACAAAGTAATCAGCAGACCCAAGATAATGAACAACGTAACCGGCACCACAATCGACAGTCGCTGACTGGCTGATTGTAGTTGCTCGTAGGTACCGCCATATTCAATCCAATAACCGGGTGGTAATTGCACTTGCTCAGCAATACGCTGTTGAGCTTCTTCTACAAAAGAGCCCAGATCACGTCCTCTGACATTGCTGGTCACCACCACGCGCCGTTTGGCATTTTCTCTGGAAATCTGACTCGGCGCTTGTGTTAATTCGATGGTTGCAACTTCAGACAAAGGTACGTAATCACCACCAGGCAAACTCACGGGCAGATTCGATAAGGCGGGTATATCTTGTCTGATTTCCTCAGGCAACCGCACCACCAGATCAAAGCGTCGATCACCATCATAGATCAGACCAACTTCACCACCGCCAATGGCGGTTGATAACATGTTTTGCAAATCATCGACATTGAGACCGTAACGTGACATGGCCATACGTTTGGGTTCAATGGTCAGCATCGGCATATCATCGACTTGTTCCAACCGGGCATCTGCAACGCCAGGAATCTCCTGAATCACAGCCAGAACTGTCTCTGCGTTCTGCTTAATCAAGTCCAAATCATCGCCGAATACCTTTATGCCTAAGTCGGCACGAACACCTGAAATTAACTCGTTAAAGCGCATTTCAATGGGCTGAGTAAACTCATAGTTGTTACCAGGTAATTTTGTAACCGCCGCTTCAATTTGAGTAAGTAGTTCGCTTTTAGATAATGCCGGATCCGGCCATTCATTTCTTGGCTTAAGTATAAGAAATGTATCGGCTACATTAGGCGGCATTGGATCGGTTGCTACCTCCGGCGTCCCGATTTTGGCAAAAACCTTATCTACCTGCGGAAAAGTTTTTAGCCGTTGTTCCAGCTGTTCCTGCATTTTGACAGATTGCTCTAGACTGGTACCGATAGTTCGCAGTGCCTGTAAGGCAATATCACCCTCGTTCAGTTGGGGGATAAATTCTGACCCCATTTTGCTGGCCATGTTGATTGACAGCGCAACCAGCACGGCTGCAAACAGAATCAACAGCCAGCGCAGCTTTAGACTGAGCAGCAAAACTGGCCGGTATAGCCACTTGGCACCACTAATGATAAAACTCTCTTTTTCAGTGACCCGTCCGCTCATAAACATGGCGACGGCAGCCGGTACTATCGTCAGCGTGAAGACCATGGCAGATAGTAAAGCGATCACAACGGTGGCAGCCATGGGATCAAACATCTTGCCTTCAACGCCTGTCAATGTGAATAAGGGGATATACACAATAGTAATAATCATGACGCCAAAAAGGCTGGGACGTATCACTTCATTAGTGGCCTCATAAACTACGTTTAAACGTTCTTTAAGCGGCAGCACACCACCATATTGCTTTTGTGCCATTGATAATCGTCTGATAGAGTTCTCAACGATAATCACCGCACCATCAACAATCAGGCCAAAATCAAGTGCCCCCATACTCATCAGATTGGCAGAAATACCGGCCTGTACCATGCCGGTAATCGTTGCCAGCATTGATAGTGGGATCACTGCAGCAGTGATCAAAGCCGCGCGAATATTGCCCAAAAACAAAAACAATACCACGATTACCAACAAAGCCCCTTCAACCAGATTTTTTTGAACCGTGGCGACGGCTTTATCGACTAGGGTGGTACGGTCATATACCGCTTCCAATATGACGCCTTCCGGTAATGACGATTGAATCTCCGCCATTTCACGTGTAACCGAAGAGGCAACTTCGCGTGAGTTTTCACCAAACAACATCATGACGGTGCCGACAACCGTCTCTTTACCATCACGGGTACCAGCACCACTGCGTAGCGGCTTACCGATCACAACGTCGGCCACATCTTTGACTAACACTGGTCGGTCATCAATATTTTTCACTACTACCTGACGAATATCATCGATGGATTTAAGTTGTCCCGGCGATCGAACTAGGATCTGCTGACCATATCGTTCAATATAACCGGCGCCCCGATTATCATTGTTTTGCATCAGCGCCTGTTTCAGATCACTGAGAGACACGCCAAAATTCAGTAATTTCGCCGGATCCGCTGAACATGAAATTGCTTTTCATAACCGCCGCTAACATTGACTTCTGTGACACCTTTTACCCGCTCCAGCCGGGGTTGAATCACCCAGTCCTGAAGTACTCGAAGTTCAGTCGCATCATAGGGGCTGCCATCAGTTTGTTTTGCATCGGGTTTTGCGGTAATTGTGTAAATGACAATTTCGCCCAGCCCGGTAGCGATAGGTCCCATTTCCGGTTCGATACCTTGCGGCAGTGAGCCTTTTATAACGGCCAGACGGTTATTGATAAGGTTACGCGCAAAATACAGATCGGTGCCTTCTTCAAACACCACGGTGACTTGTGATAATCCATAGCGAGAGATTGAGCGGGTGTAATCAAGACCCGGTAAACCGGCTATCGCTCTCTCGATCGGATAAGTGATGCGTTGTTCAGATTCCAGCGGAGAATATCCGGGCGCCTTGGTATTGATCTGAACTTGAACATTAGTGATGTCCGGAACGGCATCAATCGGCAGTTTCTGATAGCTCCAGATCCCAAGACCAATGATAAGAAATATCATTGACAACATTAGGCCACGTCTCTCGATTGAGAGACTTAAAATAGTATTAATCATATCAGTTCCCTAAATCAGTGAGCGTGTTCTGCGCCGGCTTTTTCCAGATCAGCTTTAATCAGATAGCTATTTTCAACGACGATGTCATCGCCCTGCCGGAGTCCGGATATAACCTCACTGAATTGACCATCGTTAAGACCCAGTTGTAATGGCCTGACTTGATATTGCTTGCCTACTTTGACAAAAGCGACAGACGCGCCTTCAAACTGTTGTATGGCACTGTTAGGAATTCTGAGATTGACTTGTGTTTGCTCGGTAATGGCATCAGCCTCAACGAGCAACCCCGGAAACCAGACTTGCTGCTGATTATCAAGTGCGACGCGGGCAATCCGATAAGGGGCATTATCTTTGCTTGGCAGCAGTTGCTTTATCGTCGATTCATAAAATGTGTTGTTATGTAACAGACGCACTTTCTGACCAGGTTTTATCTTCATGGCCTGTCCCGGAAAGACTTTGAGTTCAGCCCAAAGTGATTGGGTATTGGTAATGGTAAAAAGATTTTGATCTGCCGCGACTTCGCCGGTATTGGCATCTTTTGCTGTAATGACACCTGAGATGGGCGCGGTGACGTTATAACTCTGTAAGCTGTTGTTTGACTCAACACTGGCTAATAGCTGACCTTTTTTGACCGTATCACCGAAATTCACATTAACGCGGGTGATTAGACCCGGAAAACGTGCGCTGACTTGACTTATCTCATCAGGTGATAAAACCACTCTCCCGTATAATTTGGAGGTGACAGATATTTGCCCGGCAGTAACTTCTGCAGTTACCACACCGTGTTTTTGAGCCATATCGGCATCCATTTCTACATGCTCACTACCTTCATCCTCAGCGTGAGCATGCCCTTCTTCTTCGGGTTTTGATTCAGCGCTATGATCATGTTCATCCTCTTTTGGCATCAATTCATCATGGTTATCTTTATCTTGCGTTGACTCATGACCATGCTGCTCATTTGATTCTGCTAGCTGGGCTTGCGCTTGTTGATCTGATTGCTGAGCCTCAATCGCATGACCATCTTCAGCTATGGCAGGTGACATGATGAGCAATATTAGTGCTGCTACTGATAGCAGGCTGCGTATGGGTAAAAAAACGAAATGTGGTTTATTAAACATAGATTTGTCCTGATTCATATTGCTTACTCTGCAGCTGTCAGCGGTTCGGCGGTGAGTTGTTCGATTTCGGTCTGGTATAGCAATGCAGCAGTTGCAGCCTCAATGACACTACGTCTGGCACCTAGCAGGTCTTGCCTGACGGTAAGAAATTCCAGATAACTGTAGAGTCCCCGTTGATAACCGGTTTGCGTTTGCTCCAGACTTTTAGTGAGTTTGGGGATAATCTGTTGTTGCAACTTGGAAATACTTGCAATTGCTTGTTCACGCCCGGAATAAGCCCGATAAAGCTGAGCATGAAGTTGCAATAGCATATCCTGACGGCGATAGCTGACTTCATTACGCGCGGCCAATGCTGATTCAATATCACCTTGCGCTCGCTGGCGACTGAACAAAGGCATTGACACACCAGCAACTAACGCCGAATCATTCAGTCCTTCATCGCGCCTGATCCCAACTGACCAGGTCATATCTGCAACTTGCTGAGTTCTGGCAAGACGTACTTGTGCATCACGAACCCGCGTTTCTGCAGCGAAACGTTCCAGTTGCGGATTTTGCTGGGCCTGATTAAATAGGGCTTCAAATGACATTGCCTCGCTAAAGGCAAACAATGAGCCTGTGGCGGTCTCAAAATTAGGCTGATAACTCCCCCACAAATTAGCGAGTACCACTTTGTTGGCTTCCAGCTGACGTTTTTCGGCAGCCAGTATCAGTTCAGCCTGATTAACAGAAGCTTCGGCGCGGCCCAAATCTGCTTCAGCCGCGACGGCAGCACCTACACGTTTATTCACTTCCGTTAATGTTGTTTGCGCCAGTTCCAGCCCCGTCTCGGCTAGCTTTACACGCTCCTGGCTATTGAGCACTTCAATAAATTGTCGTGTTACCTGACCTAGCAAGTCCAGCGCTTTTATTTTGCGATCAACACGGACAACATCGCTTTGTTGTTCCACCAGTTCAACACGGGACAATCTTTTATCACCCAGTTCAACGACAGAGGAGAGAGTGACCGTGGTTTCCAGTGACTTGATACCGCTTAGTTCGCTGGTGCCAGCGAAATTTTCAATCTCAGCACCAACAACATATGCCGGTTTGAGATTGGCCGTTTTTTTCTGGGCTTCAAGTTGTTGCTGACGAATTGGAAAAACCTGTAATGCCGGATGTTGCGCCAGTGTTTGTTGCATGGCCTTGTTTAAACTCAACGTTTTCGTTTGTTGAATGTTATCGGCAATAACCGGTGAGACAGAAAAGGCAACCAGCATCGAACAAAGCAATGCACGGATAGCAGGCGCACGCACATTTGTAGTGCGATCAAAGTGTATTTTCATGAAATTAGATCCTGTTTAACTGCAAACAACGGACTTACGTTAAGTCCGCAAAAACATCAGCAGTTCAAGATCTCGGAGGGCGATACATACTGACTGTAAAGTCAGGTTTTGGCGATCTAGGGTGGAGGTTGAAATAATTGTCTGGATTAGCAGCAACATCAATTCCATCAATATTGAAGATGGCGATAAAATGTGAACACTTACAATGCATACAAAAGTCACAATCGCCGGTACTTTGTGCATCATGCGAAGACGCATTGTTCGCTTGTTGAATTGCATTGGAATCATCAAGAACAAACTGATGTTCATGTGGTGTCGCTGAATCAGAAATATGAACGTCAGCCGCAACTATGCCTGATTGCATCACAATCATGAGGATGAGCATGTTGATAATGAATTTTACTGACATTTCGTTAAATTTTATTGCTGTACTCAGACTTATTAGTTTACATGATAATAACTTAGTTCCCAAAAGATTGGCAAAATTAAAAGTTGTCTGCTTAGCCTGGTGAAAGGCTGTCACTATTTTTATCTAACAAACATAAAGTTTGTAATGATTTTTAATAATGTATGAGATCTTATGCTCGGGGTTTCCGGATCAATAAACAAAACTAAGACACTTAATAATTCGCTAATACTAAAGCGAGAGAAATGTATTGGCTGAAGGATCTTGAGCTATAGAAATTCAGAAAGTGTTATGTATTCATATTTTCAACTAAAGCAGCTAATTATGAATAGATAACATGTTGCTAAGTCCACTTATGATGTGCTCCCATTCAATCCGCTTCGCACGATTTCGCTGCCCTTCGGCTCACACGCTATACCCACGAGATTTAAAATCTACTCGACCACCAGTCTGCCCAACCCATTTCCATTGGCAGGAACAATAAGTAGTTCCTATATCATTGCGATCAAAATAGATTTGCTTTTTAGCAAGAGTTTTTGCCTGTTAGAAAGTTACCGGAGGTTGTGCAAATACTTCAACGCTAAATATAAAAATTAGAACAAAAAACATTGGTTAGTATTATTTCCATTAAAAAAAGCATTATGCATTGAATGTTCTAAGCAGCACTAAATTTACTGGTACTATCAAAACATGTGTTCCCATTTCGTCCCATTACTTGATAAAAACAAGCTCGAAACCTTTTTTGGGGTCGAGCCCGAACTACCATTAGATTTAAAAAACAGCCTCTGGCCGACTTATGTCGGTCCCTTCATACGCAAACATGCGTTTGCTGACGTAGGTGATGAAGCTGTCCCACATAACGAGTTATTGGTGGGTAACTTTGGTCTAATTCCTCATTGGGCTAAAGATACCAAAATTGCACGCAATACCTTCAATGCCCATTCTGAAACAGCCGATAGCAAACCGAGCTTTCGTGATGCATGGAATAAAGGCAGGCACTGCATCATTCCTAGTGCTGCTAAGAGCTTGAATACTTTTTGATTATATGGCCAGCGTCGTTGTAAGGCGATAGAGTAATTCTTATTAGAAGTTTGGTCCGCGTTTGACTATTACGAATGTAAGTTCCGTGCTCAATTCCCATTAGCCAAATTGAGGGATTAGTAGCGTTTCCAGCTTCAATACCCCCATTATCGCAGCCGCTAAAATCTGACAGTGCCCATTGTGTAAATACTTGATTCATACCATGTCCTTTTAATTATCTTGGGAAAACAGGCTTGGGCGAGCTGTAATTTCCCCATGAAGATACAAGCATGACTTGTTAATAACTAAAAAGTAAATTTGGTCACAATAATCACTATTAAATTGCTTAACCATTTAAAATGTGTGAAATTATGCGAATGGATAGCAAAATAACAATAAAAATGGAAAATCTTCAGGATGAAATCAGGGATGCTGATCAGGCCAGACATCACAAGAAAGGTCGATTGGGTTTTTCGATTTACCACTTTTCGTCATACAAGAATCAAAGGACATTCAGCTGTGAGAGCTCAATAGAGAAAGACTATGCATTACGTCTGGAGTATGACCGAAACGTAACTGGATATATGTGCCAACCTGAAACTTTTAATTTCATCATCCTAGGAAAAAAAACAACCTATACCCCAGACTTTCTCGTGCACTATGCAGACAATTCATCAAGATACGTTGATACCAAGCCTGATGTATGGACTGATGATGAAGAAATGGTAGACAGACTGCATGAAATCAAGATTAATTTAAATAACATTGGTAAAAAACTCATCGTTGTTCCTGAATCAAAGATACGTCAAGAGCCGTTATTGACTAATATCCAAATGCTTTATCAAGGCATGCACTTATGCAGTGACGAAGCCTTCACAGTACTGAAAAATACCATTTTGCAATTAGGTAATAATTGTACTGTTAAAGATCTTCGGGCAATTGCAGATGGTCCATCAGAATTAGCGATCAGAAAAGCACTCTTCTTAGGTAATCCAAAACATATATCTCAAGAGATAATTAATGAACACACCATAGTGGAGCTGCCCAGTGAATACTTTTAATCATATTGTTGGGGCACATTATAAACTTGGTGCTACCACATACGAATTATCGGGCATTGATGACAACTACTACCTCCTAAGGAGTCTAGAGTACAAAAGACAACGGTCTCTCAAGTCTGAAAATTTTGAAAAGCTATTTTCTGAAGGAAAGTTAAAGCTTGTTAAAAAAGCTCTCTCAGATATTACGGATGCGGTCTATTTCACTTCATTAACACCACAAAAAAAAGAAACTTTCCAGCGTAGGCTAAGTTACGTCGAAAAAGTAAGGATGACTTTTGGATCAATTATCCCCAAAAGATACTTCAAACAGTTCATTGAGCTCACCGCAAAAGAACTCTATGATAAGAATCCACCTTCATTTTCAACACTTAATAGGTGGGTGGTGGCATATCGCGATTCAAACTTTAACCCAGCAAGCCAACTTTCTGTTCATGACAAAAAAAAGGTAACTCGCAAAAGGCGTATTGATGATGATGTCTTGGAATTAATGCATGAAATTATCAACAATGAGTATTTGGTATCAGAAAGGCCTTCAATGCAATCTGTCTATGTCATTTTCTCAGATAGCCTGCACTATAAAAACTTATCACTTCCCCCAGACAAACAGATTTCAATTCCTTCATTGATGAGTTTTCTTAGAGAAATTAAAAAGATACATCCGATGACAGTGGCTACGGCAAGATATGGAGCAAAAACCGCCAGAAAACGATTTGATTACGGAAGATCGCTTCATTATAAAAGCCAATTGTGTCTGCGTACTGAAATAGATACAACTCCTCTGGACATCATGGTGCTTGATGAAAATTCAGAAGTGGTTGGTCACCCTTACCTTCTACCCATAATCGATGTGTACTCAAGATGTGTACTTGGGTGGGATTTATCTTTTATTCCTGGATGCGCTGAAAAGACACTTAGGACATTGAAACATGCTGGATCAGACGCAACTGCCCGTGAAGTAGGTGGGCTTCCTATCGAACTCGTTATAGATAATGGCTCTGAGTTTATTAATGAATCATTGAGTAGTTTCGCAAAATACACTGGTACTACCATATTAATTAATCCACCTGGGACACCCAACCAAAAAGCGTTCGTTGAAAGTTTTTTTAAAACTGTGAACAACAAATTTTTAGACAAGATCAAAGGTAAGACATTCTCCAGTCCAGCTTTACGCGGTAATTATGATTCTGAAAAAAAAGCGTCTCTAACACTGAACCAACTTCGTAAGTTATTTGCTAAATGGGTGGATGGTGTTTACCACCTTGAAGGTCATAGCGGTATAGAAGATAGAGCCCCCATATCTCTTTGGCGAGAAGAGCATAAAAAACTCCCGACCATCAGATACGATCATGAAACACTGAATACGATTTCCAGAAGTACTACCCAAAGAGTAATAACCGATTCTCGAGTAAAAATGTTTGGATTAACTTGGACAGGTCCATCGGTACCAATAATCTCAGAAAAATCGAAGAGCAGAGGTAAACCTAAACCAGTGGAGGTTTTATACGACAGTAGTGATTTATCCACAATTTGGATTAAAGATCCTCATGATAAATCCATATTCTATGAGGCTTTTGCTACTCGCCCCTTTTTTCAAGAATCGTTATCTCTATTCGAGTTCAATCTTTTAAAGCAACGCGGGAAATTCAAAGATACTGACTTGGAAAAAGAGCTTGTTTTAAATCGTATCGCCCTACATGAAGAAATCAGAGAGCAATCCACCAAACATAAGAGTGCACGAAAAAAAGTATCTAAAATGGAAAAAGCACAACAGTTACTCACTGACGATAACAGTGAATTTTTAGATTCTTTTAAAGCTAGTCCTTCATATAGGACTAATTCAGAAGAAGATGAATTTGATGTAACAGATTTTCCTGATGATGGATTCTTGCTCTAGGAAGTGACAATGACCAATTTAAGTAATGATGACAGGCTTAGAAATTTTTCTCGCTTTGTATATGTACATCCTATTTATAGGGAAGCCATGGAAAAAGTTAAAGATTCAATTTCTCAAACCAATAGTACGGGTGAATGCCTGTCAGCTGTCCTTACGGGTTCAACTGGTACAGGTAAAACGACTATCATCAAGACATTGATGCATTCATATACGGTTGATTCAGTATCTATAGAACGTGAAGATGCAATAGTTAAACAAGTTCCAGCATATCACTGTGTCGTTCCCGCTGATGCCACCATAAAATCACTCGCAATCGAAATGCTTAAACATCTAGATTGTGGTGATACTGGCGGTTCGGCGACTGAACTTACTAAGAGAGTAAGCAGACTTATATCAACATGTGAAACAAAAGTGATTTTTTTAGATGAATTTCAACACCTGCTTTCTAAAGGTGCGAAAAATAGCAAAGACAGTGTCACAGATTGGGTTAAAATCCTGACAGAAACAACTAAAACCCCCGTCATTATATCGGGAATGTCTGAATGCGAAGAGTTGATTGATGCACATCCTCAGCTGTCTGGTCGCTATCCGGTTCGGGCAAAGTTAACTAATATCTCTTATGCGAAAAATAAATATCGATATTTATCAAAAGTTATTGATGCACTGAGTAATGCTTGTGTAGAACATGCAAAAGTTAATTCCATGCCTCAACTCAGTCAACCTCCTAACCTAACTGCCATTTACTTAGCTACAGGTGGCAATATGCGATCTATACGTCAAATGTTTACTAGTGCATTGTATAGGGCTCTTAAAAATGACAGAGATGACGTTATCCTCGAAGATTTCATAGAAGCAGTGCAAGGAATGAGACTTAACTTTCGGCTCACTGACGAAAACCCATTTAATCTTTCTGCTGCAGAACAAGAAAAAATACTCATCAGAGTCTCATGAAAGATTTGCCATATCTTGGCTTGTTCATAAAGGGAGAAAGCCCAAGGGGATACCTTTTAAGAACAGCATTTTATAATGGATATACCACTATCGGCGAGTTAGCAGTGAGACTTGGTGCTAATACAAATCCAGCTTATCAAAATACTTTACTAGGTAAGTCAGATATTGTAGAGAAACTTGTTGCCATTCATGATAAAACTTCTGACAACATCATGGATGCTTTTTATAAGCAAATCAAAGGGGTAACAAAAACATCAGATATTATTATCCATGAAAATAGAGTGCCCTTTAAACTTTTACGTTCAAAGGGTCATCATATTTGTTGGCAATGTCTTAAAGACAACAACCATATATCTGCAGCTTTCGATATTAGTGTTGTCGATGTGTGCATTAAACATAAAACATACCTTCAATATTCGTGCACAACATGCAGTAAACCCTTCAATTGGCGTAATACTGGCCATAAGTCATGTAATTGCCCCGTAACAGAGAATGATGCACCACTCGTCTTAAATTGTGACGGTGCAGAGCGAGTGGCTCTTGCTATCAATAAATCAGAGACTCATTATCTGGGTAAATTACTGGGTGTATTAAAGGCATTAAGACATCATAGATCTGCCGATAAAATCGAAAGAAATAATTTGCTTAACCAGGCTGTCAGAATGCTGGATGGAGAGAGTGATGTCTTTACTAATTATCTTCTGGACGAACAAAAAAAATATCCCGGGATCCCAGTACGCGTTCTGATTTCTCCATTAATTGCTCTTGGATACGAAGATATAGAAAAAAAGGTTAGCGACGCCCTCCTGCAGTTTTCAGAGGAATATCCGTCTAAGTGTAAAAATTGTGAATGTAAGTCAAAATATCTAACCACAACAGAAGCAATGATTTGCTTGGAAATCTCAAGTGGCACACTTAACAAGCTATGCCAGAATCAACTCATCCATGCATCTAGTACTGATACTCGCAAATCGAAAGTTTTTCCATATGAAAATATGTGTCAATTCTTCAGGAAGTTTATTCCTACATCAGAAGCCATAAAAGAGACTGATAAGCTTCAGCCTATTTCATACACGGCCCCAGGAAATTCACTGATCGAAAAATTAAAAGATGTGCAATCTGGCAAAATTTCAACTGTTAAAGTAAATCAAGCCAAAGGGCTTACAGGCATTTTTTTGATAGAAATACCATCTATCAGCAATTTAAAGATGGACCGACCTGATTTAATGACGTCATCACAGGCCGCTATGTACCTTAATGTTTACCCTGATGCTATTAGAAGTATTTCCAAAACTGAATTTTTGGAGCCTTATCTTACGGTTGCAACTCAGCCCTTTTTTCATACACAAGATATAGAAATATTTGATAAGAAATATGTTTTCGCAGCCAGTTTAGCCCGTAAGTATCAGATTGATCCTCGAGACATTGTTAACAGGCTTAGGGCTAAAAAGATTAATGAAGTATCAGGTCCAAAAATAGATGGAACACTAACACCTCTATACGTCAGAGATGAAGTTGAAAGAAATGATCTATTCAGTATCAGATACTCAGACTACCGTGAACGATACTCACATAATACAAAGTACAGTAGAAGCAATACACCACAACATTTGACTGCGAAAGCGATTGCTAAATTGTTAGGTATTGCTGTGAATAAAATCATTAAAATCGAAAAATATGGGCTACTGAATCAGATTCCCTTAGATGACATAAATGACAAGCGCAGAGTTTATAGCCAAGATTCATACGACAAAACGCTGCAATGGTTTAGCAAAGCCAAGGAGCTTGGGGATCTGGCCACAGAACTAGGGATAAATAAATGGCATCTTACTAGACTCTTCATTACTACCAAGTATGTACAACCACTAACGCTAAGTATTGATAATCAACTTTTGTCCCTTGATGATCAGAAGAAAATTAACGATCACGTATCAATTTTCTGTACCTGCTCAGAGGCTGATAAATTCCGTAGTGCACCAGATAAGCATTTTCACAATTTAGTCAAAAGCAACAGATTCCCTATTGTGAGTAAAAAAGATTACTTGTGCGATACCGAAATGATACTTCTTTATTGGAACGACGTTAAAAACTATAAATTTTAACAAAACGCATGTATAAAATTTCGAACAATTATGTCTTGTAAAGATTACATAATTTACAACAATAAATATTAAATCATATACATATAACACTTACTTGACATTTCCTATTTAATGTAGCATCGTTACATTAAGTCATGAATTGCAACCTAATGTGCCTCTAAAACCTCAAATAAATATTTTTTAATATTTTCTCCTCTTTAGTGTTACTTTCTCGCAAAAAACCCCTTTTAAGTGTTAAATATTTCTTATTTTATATGTTATTTATAACTACAACGCCTTGATTATAATCAAGGTTAGTTTTTCATATTTAATGTTAAGGACAGTCAGTCATTATTATTTGCTGGGGAAAGGTAGAACCATGGATAGAGGCTTGATTAATTTTTTTGAGCTACAAGAATGTGGTTTTTATAGGATTAAAGATAAAAAATCATTCCATATTGAAGGTTCGCTGTCCGAAACAATCAGTCTAATTGAAAACTGGCTCAAAGGAACTGTAAGCTTCGCTGAAACCATTCCATGGGATACATTAACCACCCCTAATCGTGCTCAAATATATTGTAAGGCTATTCACACCGACTCGGATACTCAGGACTCTGTCTTTGTTCTTTGGAAAAGGTTTTCAAGTGATAACGAAAATCTTAATGGCATAGATCCAAATGCGAAATTCGGTATGGAGGAAGGGGATTCAGTAAAGGTTGGAACAAAAATAAACGGTAAAGAATTGATTCTTGGACAACCGATGTATTATTGGTTTATTCCAGAATTAAATATTATCGCTTCAATTAACTTTCAACATGCAACAGCTTCCACAGAGGATGCATGTTTGTATATTAAGCGTTGCATGGATCTTAGGATTGATCATCCCAGGAAAGTGATAAGTGAAGGTGATCATTATTACGAATTACTTGGCAAAACAATTCCGAGAAAAACAGTTACCTACAGATCAAGTGATGGTTCGTATTCGTTAAGATTTAAGTTTAGGGCTCACACGAAAGAACTTAGTGCACAAAAAGTAAATTTGAAAAAACTTTCCGAAGAAATTTCACATCTAGTTGTCAGAGAGACGATTTCAACAAAGGTAGAGGAAAATAAACACTCTTTATTTAAGCTATATGACCGTATTACTAGCAAACAGAAGAGTAAAAATTTTACTAAACAAGTGGAAATTATCGAAGAAGTAAGCCTAACTCAACAGGAATTGGCTCAAATAATCGAGGTTTATTCAGCTGAAATATTACAGTCTAAAAGTGATTGGAAGGATATTGGATTTAAATCAGATGTAAATTCTCCAACAAAGTGGTTTCGAAAGTTTGTCACAAAAGAACACATACTACTCGATGACTTACCAATAAATAGGTCCTATCATTCACCTAAAGTCATTCTTCAGACGCTGGCGAAAGAGCGGGAGAAAATTTTATCATTCATCAAATCGGAAACAAAAAACAGTGATGATGAAAAACAACTGGCAGTTGGCAAATAAATGCGTATGCTTCTATTTAGGCAGATTATCTATATCACTGTCAGTTTGTTATTAGGTTTCTATAGCTATCAACATGTAACATTCGAGCAGCTTCATACAATATTTCATGCTCTTGAAACAATTTCTATTGGTGTATTTACTCTTTCTGGAATATGGATAGCTGTAATCTATCCCGAGGCCATCGCGGCTTTTACAAACCCTGAGAAGCTAACAATTCTGAAAGGTTCTGAACAAGCTAAAAGAATAGAAAACCTTGTATTAATAGTTTTTACATCAGCTTTTGTTTTGATTTCAACTCTAATTTTCTATACAGCTAGTGAATTACTTAAAAATTTACCCTTTGTCATTGAAAATCACAAAATAATTTTATTATTTTCAATTGCTTTTTCAGTCTATCTGGCAATTCTACAAATTGTAGCAATTCTTTCAATAATGATTAGCAATATCAAGTTTGTTAATGATTTGTATAAAAAAAATGCGGAACAAGAAGCAAATAAACGACTATAAATTTTTGCAAAGCCATTCTTTAGGTTTTGCGAAAATTAGCATGCTTAAACGAATTATTTTTTCTTCGTTAATATTGGACTATTAATCAATTATGGATAATTTTTTAACAATCATTCTGGCAATTACTGGAATATTTGGCATATTCAAAATAGTTAATGAGATAACTTTAACGCGATCCTCAAAACATAGAGATGATTATGCATTTACAAAAAATTATTTGGATGATTTGAATAATCCAAAAACTCATGGATTTGTTATACAAAAAGGTTTTCGTGCACTTACTAATAATATTTACCCTGTTGAAGAAATAAAAATCCTTTTATCTCATGATGATTCCATGGAAACAATCTATCTTCGATCTGCTAGCAAAAAAACACTTCATTTTAATAAAAAAAAGCAACAGTATGAATGGGTTGGTATTTATAAAAAAGAGTGGTTTAGAAAAATAGCTTCAAAATTATTGATCCTAGCTTATGCGATAACATCATTTTCAGCATTGATGCCTTTTCTATTAAAAAATGAAAGTAATCCATTGGATACTAAAGGCATCATTCTCTCAATATCATTGGGAATGTTTGCAGTTTTAGCAGTGATAAAACAAACTGATTTCGTTGACTCACTAAAATTCATGAATATGATGAATCAAAAAACCATAAACCCGGTTGAAGAATGAAATCCAACATTTTATAAATGACATAACATTACCGAATCGTTGGGTTTCGCAAGCTCTACCCAACCTACATTTATTTATTTTTATAATCACATGGATGGTGATTGATGCAATATCGTCGGGCTTTTGTTGCCGTTGGCACGTATTTCTTTACGTTCAATCTGCTGGAACGACATAAATCGTTACTTACTGATCATATTGATCTGCTTAAAACTGCATTTCGCAGAGTTAAATCCACCCACCCTTTTGATATTGATGCCATCGTGGTGTTGCCTGATCATTTGCATGCTATCTGGACATTCCCTGCAAATGACGCTGACTTCGCCACGCGATGGCGTTTGATTAAATCGCATTTTTCTCGTGCCCTTCCCTCTACCGAACGAATCAATAATTCACGAAAACAAAAATCTGAACTCGGTATTTGGAAACGCCGTTATTGGGAGCATTTAATCCGCGATGATTTGGACTATCAAAGACATATTGATTACATTCATTACAATCCGGTGAAACATGGTTATGTTGAAAAAGCGGTTGATTAGCCTTATTCCAGCATTCACCGGTTTATTGAGAAAGGCATCATTTCAAGTGATTGGGGTGTTGGTGAAACGATGAATGATCTGGATATGGGTGAATGTTAATTTGTTTGTCTTTTTTTGAATTCAACTAAATTATTAGATTGCTGAATAGTCCTACTGATGAATTGATCGTTTTCAAAATCAAATAGGATTTACACGTGTCAAAAATCTCCCTGCAAAAGCTCTTAATCACATTCACAGCAATATTAACGATAGCCCTGACCAATGGTACCGCTCTGGCACAACCTGATTTCAAGACGATCGCAAATGAGGCAAAACGACTTGATCAGCTGCAATCCCTGGTCATACATCAAAATGGTGAACAGTTATTCGCTAATGCCTTTCGTGGTCCAGCTTTGGATACGCCGGTTAATATCAAGTCGGTTTCAAAGACCATTGTGGCACTGCTGACCGGTATCGCCATTGACCGTGGCATCATTGAGGGACCTGATCAACGTGTATTGCCTCTGCTGGGAAAATCAGCTTTTGGCGATGATCGTGACAATCTGACTATCGAACATTTATTAACTATGCAGACCGGGTTGGATAGCACATCAGGCAGGAATTATGGGGCATGGGTCTCCAGCAACAATTGGGTCGACTATGCTTTGAATCGTCCATTAGTGGATCGTGTTGGCGGTCGTTTCATCTATTCCACAGGCGGTTGGCATATCCTTGGTGCAGCACTCACACAAGCTTCCGGGCACAGCTTGCATCGTCTGGCCCAAGACTGGTTAGGTAATCCGCTTAATATCGTTATTCCACCCTGGGTCGCCGATCCACAAGGGCGTTACATGGGCGGTAACGATATGGCAATGAGTCCGCTTGGGTTGGCTCGGATCGGCGACATGGTATTGAATGGTGGAACAATTGATGGTGAGGAAGTGGTCAGCCAAAATTGGCTTGAAACGTCCTGGGAGCGTCGTGGCTTATCGCCCTTTTCAGGTGATTTATACGGCTATGGCTGGTTTCTGACTGAATATGCGGGTCATAAAGCAGTCTATGCTCGGGGGTATGGTGGTCAGATGCTGGTTCTTGTTCCAGAGCTGCAGTTATCCATTGTTATTATCTCTGACCCTACCCTTCCTGCCCGCGGCGATGGTCATTTTGGCGATTTGGAGCAGTTGCTTGAGAGGATCGTAGGTTGGGTTGAAGCATGAAACCCAACTTTAATAAATGAAATAACACTTTGGATTTGTTGGGTTTCCCATGCTCTACCCAACCTACGTTTTTTATCTTATCGATGGTCATTGGTGAGAATTTACGTCGAATTCAATAAAAAGGGCCAGACTTATTGAAATGAAACTCAATGCAGCATGGCCCTTTGCTCTAAAAAACATTTCCTAGCCACCAAACTTTTCATTTTCGCCAATATTCGGCTTGGTGTGAGTGATATTGGCTTTGGCAAATTCATAAAGCTGGAAAGCTTTACTCTCTGTGGACATCCAGTGTTCACCCATCTCTACTTTGATTTCCAGTAAGGCGACCTCGGGATCCTCTTTGCCTTCAGGAAACCAGGCTGCAATAAACGGATTCCAATATTTATCTATCAACGCTTGGTTATTTGTTAGCTGAGCTTTGCCTGACAGTGAGACATACACACCTTCATCCTGGTCAGAAAAGGTCAGGCAGACATCATGATCACGGTCAGTTTCAGTGACCTTCTCGGCACTGCGACGAGTATAAAACCAAATGGTGCCATCATACGCATCCTGAACTAAATGCATTGGTCTGGCACGCGGTACGTCATCATCAAGTGTGACCAGCATGCCGACTTTAATATCTTTTATCATTTCCCAAATTTTTTGCTTATGTTCTGGACTAGACATTAGGTTGAACTCCTTTGAAACACGATAAATACAATTACATTGGCCGCACCACTGCTTCAGATAATAATCAGCCTGGATTTTCCAGGAAGTTATAGAAATAAACTAACTTGAAACAGAAACTTTTTAATCGTAACGTTGCTTATTTATTAATAAAAATAATAAACGGACTGGCTATAGAAATATAAACCAGGCCGTTTATTTTATACGCAGATTAATTAAACTCGATATTCATAACCATAATGGCCGTATATCTCATTCCGGAAGGTTTCATCAGCCATATTAGGCCAATTATCTTTATCAAAACCTGGAGCGTTTTCTAATTTTTCTTTATCGACATTCAACACAAGACATTTCTCTTTTGTGTCGACAGCTACAGCTTGAGGAGGAATAGCAAAAAGCTTATTACCCATGCCCAAAACTCCACCGAAAGATAAGACATAATATTGAACCTGACCACTTTCAGTATTGATCATCATGTCTTTTACATTACCCAGATTTTCGCCTTGAGCATTTTTTACATCTTCACCTTCAAGCGATGATGCAGATAAAACTACGTTATTAAATTTCATATTAATTCTCCGTTTGAGTATGATTCTTATGCCAAAACATTAAGTCGGCATTGCTTAATCACATTGAGTTAACTTTCTAGACTGCCGTAAAAGCATTTGAGATAAATCTTAAAGCCATCGTTTACGGTTACGTTTGCTTAGGGGTTGCTGCAATGCGTGTGCCAAAGGCATTTTTAAAGTGCTAGAGCGCCATATATATAAGGCGTAGCTTGATACGAGAAATATTGTTAGCAATAGAAATGGAGTGATCTCTATAAAAAGTTCATTAACGAAAGAACTTTTTACTGATGATTAATATTCTTAGGTTGAATAAAGAAATATCAGCTCGACTAAATAGAAATTCTCTCAACCCGCATTTGAGTTCAAGCTCAAAGACGTTACAATCGAAACACATCAACTTTGCTGTTGTCAGACTCCCCAGCGCAGCAGTAACACACCCAAACAAACTAAGAGTGATTATGGAAAATAAAATCTTATCGACTGGCGCCAAGGCGCTTGAAGTAAACCTTGATGCCCTTCGTTATGGATCTTTTGCTGAAATTGGTGCCGGTCAGGAAGTTGTTCGCTGGTTCTTTCGGGTAGGAGGTGCGGCGGGCACGATTGCCAAAAGTATCTCGGCTTATGATATGAAAGTCAGCGATGATATTTATGGCAAAGCCGCCCGCTATGTTTCCCGTGAGCGTCTGGAAGACATGCTGGACCATGAATATAACTTAATCGTGGAATGTTTAAGCGAACAGCGTGGCGATAACACTGCTTTTTTTGCCTTTGCCAATACCGTGTCGGCACGTAATTATCATGGTACTAATGAATGCCATGGCTGGTTAGGCATTCGTTTTCAGACCGAACCTCACGCAGCGCATAGCGAAATCATTATTCACGTGCGAATGCTCGATCATGAAAATGCACTGCAACAAGAAGCTCTGGGCATTCTCGGGGTGAATCTGGTTCATGGTGCATTTCACCTGAGCCATAATCCGGACCTGTTAGTAAAATCATTGCTGGATAATCTGACCACAGATCGAATTGAAGTCGATATGGTGGACTTACATGGTGATGCTTTCTTGCATGTTGATAACCGTGTTATCAGTTTGAGACTGGTACAACTGGGCTTAAGTAATGCTGCGATGTTTTCAGCGGATGGTCGGGTGCTACAACCCTCAGAGCATCTGCGTAAGAAGAATGTATTAGTCGAAAGAGGCCGTTTCCGCCCTGTCACCCACGTCAATATTGATATGTTGAATGCAGCCAGAAAACAGTTTGAAGCCGAAGATGACTCGGCTCCGGATGAGACGATCTCCATTATGGAAATCACCATGCATAATCTGCTTGATGGCAATGACAGTATTGATCTGGAAGATTTTATCAGTCGTGCTGATGTGTTGGAGGCAACAGGTCATACGGTGATGATTTCGGACTATCCAGAGTATTATCGGTTAGCCACTTATCTGTCCCGTTACACCAATCGTCGTATCGGGATCACCATGGGGGCTCACAGTTTGATAGAGCTGTTTCACGATCGCTACTACACCACGTTGCATGGCGGTATTTTGGAAGGCTTTGGCCGGTTATTTAAAAATAACGTCAAACTATATATCTATCCTTATAAAGACGCGGAAACCAACACGTTATTTAAGGTAGACAATCTCAACGTCGATGCTAAACAAAAATATCTCTACGAATATCTGAAAGAAGGTGAACATATCCAACAGATTGAAGCATTTAACGAAGAATATCTGCACATCTTTTCACCGGATGTATTGAAAATGATCACCAGTAACGAACCAGGTTGGGAAAACTTAGTCCCCGAAGTCGTGGCTGAGAAAATCAAAACGCAGCAATTGTTTGGTTATAAGCCCGCCGAATAATTGGTGATACCGTAGCCATGGTAGGTTGGGCTGAGGCCGAAGCCCAACAATTCTGGTGTTTCACGTGTTGGGCTTCAAACATTCAGCCCAACTTACATTTAATTCTTTCTATTGATCAAAATCATGTTGAAGCGATGTATTGGCTTATGCAGTGTTCGACTTTAACAAACCCGAAGCCAACGTCAAAAATGCATCAACCGCTTTGATTGATGCAGCATGGGGATCCTCTGCATTAGCAATCCATAAAGATGCGCCAAACAAAGCACCATTAATCAGTCGTGCCATTGCCAGTGAGTCAACTTCTCGCAAAACACCCTCTTCCATCAGCTTTTCAATACTGAGCTGAGTATTACGAATACAACAGTTTTTACGTGGCCACTGCGAAGGATCACCTAATACAGCAGGACCATCTAAAAGTGTGATGCGCTGAATTTCCGGTTCACATGCCATATTGAGATAAGCGATTGAGCCATTAATAAACGCATCCCATGTGGTTGGGCCTTGCGACTTTATCGCTGAAAGTCGTGTGGTCATTTCCTCTTCTATCTGTTGAATGACAGCTTTCAGTAAGCCTTTTTTACCACCGAAATGATGATACAGCGCGCCGCGTGTTAATCCGGCTTCTGCCGTAAGATCATCCATACAACTTTCCGCGAATCCATGTTGAGCGAACGATTCTCTCGCAGATTTAATGAGCTTAGCCTGGGTTTCGGCAATCATATCTTCACGTCTTTGCGCCATTTTTTTCTCCAATTCTTTTACATACGTAATGCATGTGAGTTGACATACAATGCGTATGCGAAATAATATACATCACATACGTCGCGTATGAGAAAGTAATTCCGCACTAAATTTAAGGCAATTATACATACGTTACGTACGCCATCTGACATACGAATCGTATGTAAGTTGCAGAATCATAAATTTACTAAAAAGCCGTTTCCAACCAGAAACTCAAGGAGAACCACATAATGAACACAGGAAACACCTTAAGATTATTTTTGCTGGGGAGTATTGCAGCAATGGTCTTGTCCGCATGTGGTAATCCAGAAGCGGCGAATCAAGCAGAAGCACCGCCCGCACCTGAAGTCAGTGTGGCACAGGTCGTAAGTGAGCGAATAACCGAATGGGATGAATTTACTGGTCGTTTACAAGCACCGGAAACAGTCAATCTGGTGCCACGAGTATCCGGTTATATCGAACAAGTACATTTCACTGAAGGTGCTTTGGTGAATAAGGGCGATTTATTAGTGCAAATTGATCCACAGCCTTTTGCGGCTGAAGTCGCCAGACTCAAAGCCGAACTACAAAGCGCACAGAGCGCGTTAGCACTGGCTGAAAACGAATACATCCGAGCAGAAAAGCTGAGTGTTGCACGCGCGATTTCTGAGGAGCTGCTTGATACCCGTTTAGCCCGTAAACAGCAAACCGCTGCAAACGTTGCCTCTGTGAAAGCGGCTCTGCATCGTGCTGAATTGGATCTAAGTTACACCCGCATCACCGCGCCTATCAGTGGTCGGGTGTCTTATGCACAGATAACAGCGGGTAACTATGTCAATGCAGGTGAAAGCCAGTTAACCAGCTTGGTATCGACCGAAAAAATGTACGCTTATTTTGATGTCGATGAGCAAAGTTACCTGAAATATCTTCGCCTGAGCGAGGACGGTAAACGAGCAGATACCCGTGATGCCACAGCAAATCCTGTTTATATGGCGCTGGCCGACGACAGCAATTACCAACACACGGGGAATATTGATTTTGTCGACAATAGTGTGAATCAGCAAACCGGCACTATCCGCATCCGTGCCAGTTTTGCCAACAGCGACAACAAGCTTTTACCAGGCTTATTTGCTCGTATCAAACTGGTTGGTAGCGACTCGTATCAGGGCATTCTGATTGATGAAAAAGCTATCGGCACCGATCTGAATAACAAGTATGTGTTGGTGGTAAATGCTGAAAATCAGTTGGAGTATCGCGCGGTTAAGCTTGGTGAAAAGGTCAACGGGCTGCGTATTGTGCGTGAAGGTTTAACTGCAACAGACAAAATTGTCGTTAACGGCTTGCAGCGTGTGATGCCGAATATTCAGATAGCACCCAAACTGGTGAATATGGCAACCGATGATCAATTAGCCGGTTTACGTAAAAATCAACAACTGCTGGATAAAACCAGCACCGCACTGACTGCAGAAACAGTTAATGCGGCAGACAAAGGTTAAGGATAACGTCATGTTCTCGCAATTTTTTATTAAACGCCCCATTTTTGCGGCCGTTATTTCACTGTTCTTTTTAATTACCGGTGCTATCGCAGTCTGGCAATTGCCGATCACTGAATATCCTGAAGTGGTTCCCCCTACTGTCGTCGTAACAGCCAATTACCCTGGTGCCAACCCTAAAGTGATTGCTGAAACAGTGGCTTCACCATTGGAGCAAGAAATTAACGGTGTGGAAGAGATGCTTTATATGTCATCTCAATCCACCTCAGATGGCCGCATGACACTCACTGTGACATTTGCCATTGGGACCGATGTTGATTTAGCCCAAACGCAAGTGCAGGCACGAGTCGATCGGGCAATGCCCCGGTTGCCACAGGAAGTACAACGCTTAGGTGTTGTCACCGAGAAATCATCGCCTGATTTAACCATGGTGGTGCATTTAAGCTCGCCGGATGATCGCTACGACATGCTCTATCTGTCTAACTACGCGCTTTTAAATGTTAAAGACGAGTTGGCACGTGTTAATGGTGTGGGTAATGTAGAGCTGTTCGGTGCTGGTGATTACAGTATGCGGATCTGGCTGGATCCCAATAAAGTGGCGGCTCTTGGTTTATCCCCAGCGCAAATTACTGCGGCAATCCGTGAGCAAAACCAACAGGCGGCAGCGGGTAGTTTAGGTGCTCAGCCCAGTGGTGAGGCTGAGTTTCAGCTGCTGATTAACGTGAAAGGTCGTTTATCCACCGAGGAAGAGTTTGGCAATATTATTATCAAGGTCGGTGACAATGGTGAGGTCAGTTACTTAAAAGATGTTGCCCGTATTGAACTGGGCGCCTCAACTTATGCACTGCGATCTCTATTAAATAATAAAGACGCCGTTGCTATCCCTATTTTTCAGGCCTCTGGTTCAAACGCAATTCAAATCTCTGACGATGTACGCGCCAAAATGGCAGAGCTATCGAAAAGCTTTCCAGATGGTTTAGCCTACGACATCGTTTATGACCCCACGGTGTTTGTTCGTGGTTCTATTGAGGCGGTAATAAAAACGCTGCTTGAAGCATTGGTGTTAGTAGTACTGGTGGTTGTACTATTTTTACAAACCTGGCGTGCATCCATTATTCCTCTGGTGGCAGTACCTGTCTCGTTGATCGGTACGTTTGCCTTTATGCATCTGCTCGGCTTTTCGCTTAATGCCCTATCCTTATTTGGTTTGGTATTAGCCATCGGTATCGTCGTCGATGATGCCATCGTGGTGGTGGAAAACGTAGAACGGAATATTCGAGAAGGTTTAACGCCAATTGCCGCTACACAAAAAGCCATGACAGAAGTCACCGGGCCTATTGTTGCTACTACCTTGGTTTTGGCAGCGGTGTTTATTCCTACCGCCTTTATGTCAGGCTTAACCGGGCAGTTTTATAAGCAGTTTGCCTTAACCATTACGATTTCTACCTTTATCTCGGCGATTAACTCGTTAACCCTTAGCCCTGCCCTGTCGGCGCTATTGTTAAAAGCACCTGGCGAGAAAAAAGATCTGTTAACACGTGCCATGGACAAACTCTTAGGAGGTTGGTTATTTGGTCCGTTTAATCGCTTCTTTGCTCGTCTATCCAAAGGCTATGGCTGGTTAGTGAAAAAGGTGATCCGCTTTGGGGCGCTGGTTGGCATTATGTATGTTGCACTGCTGGGATTAACAGGAATGCAGTTCGCCACTACCCCATCCGGATATGTACCAGGCCAGGATAAACAATACCTTGTGGCGTTTGCACAATTGCCAGATGCTGCGTCGTTAGAGCGTACTGATGCGGTGATTAAAGAAATGTCGAGTATTGCACTTGAACAACCTGGCGTAATCAGTTCCGTTGCTTTCCCCGGACTGAATATTAACGGTTTTACCAACAGTCCCAACTCCGGCATCGTCTTTACGACCTTAAGCGATTTCAATGAGCGTAACGATCCATCAATGTCGGCCGATGCGATAGCTGCAGCGTTGAACCAGAAATTTGCCGGTATTGAAGATGCCTTTATTGCCATATTCCCTCCTCCACCTGTACAGGGGCTTGGCACTATTGGCGGATTCAGGTTGCAAATACAGGATCGCGCCAGTCACGGTTACGAAGAGCTATACAACGTGACTATGCAGGTAATGCAAAAAGCCTGGGCCACACCTGAGCTGACAGGTATCTTCTCCAGCTATCAGGTTAATGTGCCGCAACTGGATCTGGATATCGATCGCACTAAAGCCAAACAGCAAAATGTGTCGCTGGATGAGATATTTCAAACGCTGCAGGCTTATATGGGCTCGGTGTATGTCAATGATTTCAACCAGTTTGGCCGTACCTATCAGGTGAATATGCAGGCTGACGAGCAATTCCGTCAGAGTGCGTCACAAATCAGCCAGTTAAAAGTACGTAATGCCAGCGGCGAGATGGTTCCACTGGGTTCTTTTATCAATGTTACTGATACAGCGGGTCCTGACAGAGTCATGCATTACAACGGCTTTACTACCGCTGAAATTAATGGTGGCCCAGCACCGGGTTATAGCACCGGTGAAGCTCAGGCAGCGATTGAGAAAATACTGGCAGAAACGTTACCCAATGGGATGACCTATGAATGGACTGAGCTGACTTACCAGCAAATTCTGGCCGGTAACGCCGGAGTATTTATCTATCCTTTGGTGATTATGCTGGTATTTATGGTATTGGCAGCACAGTACGAAAGCTTAAGCCTACCGCTGGCCATTATCCTGATCATTCCGATGACATTATTGTCAGCACTGAGCGGCGTTTTAATCTATGGCGGGGATAACAATATCCTCACTCAGATAGGGCTAATAGTCCTGGTCGGGCTCGCCACCAAAAATGCCATCTTGATCGTCGAGTTCGCCAAAGAACTGCAGGACCATGGCATGAGTGCGATGGAAGCCATTTTGGAAGCAGGACGCCTGCGTTTACGGCCGATTTTGATGACCTCTATCGCCTTTATTATGGGCGTAGTACCCATGGTGTTTTCAACTGGGGCCGGTGCCGAAATGCGTCAGGCCATGGGTGTGGCGGTGTTCTCCGGCATGATTGGTGTCACCTTCTTTGGCTTAATCTTAACGCCATTGTTTTATTACATGCTGGCCAAACGTGGCGAGAAAAAAGCGCTGCCATCGTCAACTGCAATAACCGATAAGGCGGAGACTAACCATGCGTAACACACACAAACTTACGTCTATTGCAGTACTGGTGATGTCATTAAGCGCTTGCGCTGTAGGGCCTGAATATCAGGCCCCTGCAAAAGTGGCCGATATCAACGTTAGCAGCCCGTATCAACAGGCAGAACTGACACAAAGCTGGTGGCAAGCCTTTGATGATGAATCGCTGAATCGGCTGATTCAACTGGCCTTGAACGAAAACCGAACATTGGCTCAAGCTAGAGCCAATGTCGACAGGGCTTATGCTGTGTTTCAAGATGCTGATAATGACATTCTGCCAAAAGGCACATTGGACGCGGGCTATCAAGCCAGTGAAAACGCTGTGCTGCAGCCAACAACTAATGACAGTGTGATTATCCGAGGCTATAGCACCGGTGCCAATTTAAGTTGGGATTTGGACTTGTTTGGTAAATTACGCCGTGCCAGTGAAGCGGCTGAGGCCCAGGCTCAACAGGCTGATATTTTATGGCACGACGCTCAGGTACAGTTAATTAGCCAGGTGGCAACCAGTTACGGTGAATACCGTGGTGCCCAATTGCGTTTGGTCGTGGCAGAACAAAACTTACAAAATCTGCAGCAAAGCCGTGCCATTGTTATGGCCAGGTTGGAGGCCGGTATGGCTTCCGAACTGGAGCTGGCACAAATAGATGTGCAAATGCATCAAGTGAATGCTGCGATACCTGCATATCGTGTTGCACTGTTAACCGCAGATGCTACTTTGTCAGCTTTATTAGCACAGCGGCCCGGTCAGCTAGAACTCGATAATGTTCCCCGTTTACCGCAGTTAAAAAAACCCGTAGCCGTTGTTGAAGGTGAAAACTACCTGCGTTATCGCGCTGATGTGGCAAGCAGCGAGCGATTATTGGCTGCCCGAACTGCAGAGATTGGTGTGGCTACTGCCGATTTATACCCGAATGTCTCAATAAGCGGTTTTCTAGGCTTTTTATCTGGCCCTGGTTTATCACTTGGTAGTGATACTAAAAGCTGGTCGGTTGCCCCCAGTTTAAGTTGGCAGGCCGCTGATTTAGGATCAGTGAAAGCACGTATCCGTCAGGCTGAAGCTAGTTCTCAAATGGCGCTAGCTGAGTTTGAACAGCAAGTGTTTAACGCTATTAATGAAATGCAATTGGCTCTCAATAGTTACAACTTGAGTCGTGAGCAGCAGTTAAGTACTGAATTGCAGTGGCAGGCCAGTAACAAAGCGGTAGCTATTTCCCGTGAGCGCTATAACGCCGGCACTGGCGAATTCCTCGATCTTCTCGACTCCGAGCGCGAACTGCTACGTAGCCGCGATCAACTGGCTCAACTGCAGCAGCAAAGCTTTATCCGCTTAGTTGAGATTTACCGCAGTTTTGGTGGCGGAATACAGTTGATTTAGTGCTCGTTGTTACGTGAAACAGCCGGACCATGGTCCGGCTTTTTTATATCTTTTATTCCGAGAGTTATTTCTCCAGCAATTTGTATATAACTGAACGTTAATTATTGGACAGTTGTTTCTGCTGATATGGCAATTGATTGCCATATCGACGGCAAAAATTACCTGTTGTGAAAACTAATTCTGCTGCACTCATTACTATTGTTAGCATTCTGCTCATGGAACATGTTTTGCTTTATATCAGGCTGTCTCTCTTAAAACATAGGAATGGATTCAACCATGATCATTAATAATGTAGTCAATCAGCAAAACCTCAGCCAAAGCAGCCAAAAGCTGAACAGTAATATGTATAACGACCCAGTATCTTTCGCCGATATCATGCACGCTCAAACTGAACAAGCTAAGCAAACCCATGCGATTGATTCTAAAGACCGTGATCAAGCTGATTTTACAAACATGACTCGGCAAGAGATGTTTGATTGGATGAATAGCCAAATTCGCAGTGGAAAAATGACTTTGGATGAAAGCTCCCCTTTACTACTCATGACAATGAAAATATCAGTGGAAACCGGACAAAGCGTTGATATGGCAACGGACTCAACCCGTATCAACTTTATTGAACGAGCTCGTTCAGGAATTGATGGCGCGCTGTCACTCAACGATCAGGAATTGGCTGATCGATTACAAACGGTTTTAGAAATCATGCAGAAAAACCAGAGTTAGCCAAATAAGTTTGTCATGGAGTAAACCTGCCGTTGATGCAATATCAACGGCTTGATTTTGCGTCTCTCCATTTTAAAGGTATCCTCACCACAATATTGATCGAACTACGTAGGAAATCCATCTCTATGAAACACCTTGTCTGGCTGATGGCTTTTATCTTCCCTCTTATACTTTCTGGCTGTGGTTACGATGAATTTGAGGGCAGATTTATCAGTTCGGATGGTAGCGTGAGTTATGAGTTCCAGACGGATGGGACGCTGAAAATCATTCAGGGAGAAGATCTCACAACGGCTGATTATCAGTATAAAAGCAATGAGCAAATTATTAAGCTCAGTTCAGATCAGGATTTACCTACGGATACGCTCACAGTTGCAGGTGAGAATCATCTTCAAAGTGATGAACTTATACTGACTCGCGGTATTGATTACGCAATGTTGACTGACACAACCTGGATTGGAAATCAGGGCCAATACACATTTGCGTTAACATTTACCATGACCGAACAAGGTCTGGAAACTGTTTCTGAGCTAGTGTCTTATTACGATGAAAATATGATGTATCTGTCACAGACAGATGACAGTATTACTCGCTTAGAAGGGAATAAACTGTTGCTTGATCAAACTCAATACATCGTTTCAGACGTGACACGGGAAAGTTTCAAAATCTCAATCGGTGATAACAGTATGGTGCTTGAAAGACAGCCAAAAGGCACTGAAATAACGATTCGTGATGGGTATCAATTGATCGAAGACTAATCATGATGCTGATTGCGCTAATCAGCTCGTTGTCACTACATTTGTTTAATCGCTTAAAAATAACAGATTTAATTTTAATTCTGGGAAGTTGTTGTTATTTGTATTGCATGAACCTCATTAATAAAGACATAAATGTTCGCAATGTACACAGAGTACCTGTTGGAGAGAATTCATGATTTCGCCATTACTACCCGAAGACGAAAAACAAAGAATGGAAAAGCTAAGAGCGCTTAAAATTCTAGACTCGGCTCCGGAAGAAAGATTTGACCGACTTACACGCATGGCAAAACGCATGTTTGGCGTGGATATTTCTGTATTAAGTTTAATTGATGATGGTCGTCAGTGGTTTAAATCAAAAGCATCCGAAAATGAACTTCCTGATGAAACGCCAAGGGAAATCTCGTTTTGTGGACACGCCATTTTAGGCAATGATGTGTTTGTCGTCGAAGACACCTTTGAGGATCATCGTTTTAAAGATAATCCCTTGGTCACTGAAAATCCCAATATCCGTTTTTATGCCGGTTATCCGTTAAAAGTTGGTAATGGTAGCGCCCTTGGCACACTCTGCATTATTGATGATCAACCCAGAGAATTTGATCCTGAAGATTTGCAATTATTGAGAGACCTTGGGGTTATGGCCGAACAGGAAATTGCAGCATTGCAATTAGCAACCCTGGATGATCTAACCTTAATCTCCAATCGCCGTGGTTTTAAAGACTTGGCAAAACACAGTTTAAGTGTCTGCAAACGCAAGGCGTTACCCGTATCCATCCTGCTGTTTGATTTAAATAAATTTAAGCCTATTAACGATAAATTTGGTCACGCTGAAGGTGATAGAGCTCTCATCGTATTTGCCAATACGCTGCGAAAAGTTTTTCGTGAATCTGATGTTTTCGGCCGTTTAGGTGGAGATGAATTTGCAGTATTAATGATGGATGTTGATGCTGAAAATACTGAAAAAGTAATTGAACGATTCAAAGCAGAAATTACGGCCTACAATGAAGAAGCTGCACGTGGCTATGATATTGAATACAGCGTTGGATATACCAATACCTTAGTAGAAGAGCATATTGATATTAATGATCTTTTAGCCGCCTCTGATAAGAAAATGTACGCAGAAAAAGACAATAAGGTGCGTTGAAAATCACAAAAAGCTACCTCTGAATTCTCTATCTGTAACTCATAACATATAAAAATGGACTTTGGTCAAACCTTCAAGTGTTGTCATTTTAGTTTCTGATCTGATTGTGTTGGTATTTTGCTTTGGTTATTAATTCACCTTCGTTTAAAGGCTTATCCAGTGATATCGAGTGTTGAACTTAGCTGCAATAGAAACTAAATAGGATTGTTTTTCATCTTTCGTTAAACATATTCCGAAACTTGTAAAAACAATAAATGAGCTTCTCATTACATAGAAAAGGTTAACTCAATCTTAATTTTTGACTTATGTAGAGTATTTTTTTTGAAGCAATCCCCAGTTTTATAAAAATAACGCCCGATAAATGAGCAATGCCAAACAATTTCCTGCAAAATCACTGACTGTTGGGCTTTACGAAAATTTACAGTTGACGGGCATTTACAGACCATTCATCTGACGCATTATTAGAAGTAACAAGTTGGTTTAAAGGAGCCAAGATTGAAGCAAAGACTGTATTTATGGATGATAGCGACAAGAAACAGTTTTGTTGCACTTTTGCCCCTCACCTTCCTTAGAGTAATCGCTGAATTAATTATTAATTTACCTTGGCCAGCTTATCAACAAGCTATGGATCAGTGGTTTGGCGCAGAATGGCGTGAACCACTACAACAAATGATCAATACGGCATTTAACTTTTTTGGGCTGTTCTTGGCTGCCGTGGTAGCAGCCCAATTGATTTATCGACTTCCCAGGCCAACAAAACAACGTGAAATCGCTCCACCTTTAATGGTGCTATCAGTGCCATCATAAATTTCCTGATTGTTACTACCGCATTGCCTAACCTATCCCCTATGGAATTTAGTGTCGGCGCTATTTTCTTGGGCATTGTTATTGGTTTAGTCTCAGCCGAGCTGATGATTTTTGCTGTAAAACGCCCTTATCTTGATTTACTTAACCTGCCGGTTGATTCTGATACAACGTTTTATCATGCGATGCGTTTAACCCCTTCAGTCATTCTTAGCGGTATTCTCTTTTTCGCTGTCGGTATGTTGCTGGCAACTACTCCACCTTTTCCTAATATTACTCAGCTAATTATCGACTGGGTATTAGCTGACGGAAATGGAAACTGGATATTAAGCTCATTTTTTATCGTTGCGAATCAGTTGTTTTGGTTTTTCGGTCTGCATGGTGGAATTGTTCTGTTGGGAACAGCAGATGGAGCTTTATTAGCTTCGACAACCAGCGCTGGATTTGATACCAATCTCATGTTCAGGACATTATTCGATAATTTTGTGACTATCGGTGGCTCTGGATCGACGCTTGGTTTGTTAATTGCTATTTTTATTGTTACTCGTCAAGGTGCCCAGAACAAAATTGCCAAAGTGTCTGTTGTGCCCTCTATCTTCAATATTAATGACATCCTGATCTACGGGCTGCCGATTGTCTTAAATCCCTTTTATCTAATCCCGTTTATTCTCGTCCCATTCATTTTGATGTTGATTACGCTGGCCGCAGTACATTTTGGAGTAATTCATATTTTGGATTCTGTGCAAGTGAGCTGGACAACTCCGGCTTTGTTTTCCGGCTGGATGTTGACAGAATCCTGGCGTGGTGTGGCGTTTCAAATGCTATTAATTGCTATCAGCACAATATGTTATTTGCCGTTTGTGAAAAGAGCCGAAAGAAGCCGTCAACAACAAACTAAAGCAGCATTTCAACAGGCATCGGACCTGATAATCAAGGAGGGGCATAACAGACAAAGGATTGTTACCAGACAGGATAAGGTTGGCATGATCGCCCGAGATCTGGTGGTTGATTTGCAGCTTGCGATACAACAGAACGCGCTGTCATTGGTTTATCAACCTAAACATGATCGTCAAGGTCATATCATTGGTGTTGAGGCCCTGCTCCGCTGGACTCATCCGCGATATGGCATGATCTCACCGATTGTAATTGTGACAGTGGCAGAAGACAGTGAACTGATAAATAGCCTGGGTAGATGGGTCATCAAACAGGCCTGTGCCTGCAAAGCCCGGTGGAATACGTCTGGTTATAAGGCATTAACTATCGCTGTAAATATTTCACCGATTCAGCTGACAGACAAAGATTTACCGTTTTATTTGACGAAATATATTAATGAATATGGTATTATCGCTGACGAAATAGAGCTTGAAATCACCGAGTCATCTGAGATTCCCGATACAAATTTGACCGATATTATTCTGCAACAGCTTGTCGATACCGGTGTGAATCTGGCAATGGATGATTTTGGAATGGGCTACTCGTCGTTGTTATATATGCGCAGGTTTCCGGTAGATGCAATCAAAATTGATGGTTCCATTACTCGTGATGTCCTGCTCAATGACACCAATGCTGATATCATCAGAACAATATGTTCATTGGGCCAGGCACAAAAAGTACATGTGGTAGCCGAATATGTTGAAACAAAAGAGCAACTTGAAGCATTATCCGAAATGGGCTGTGATATTTTCCAAGGTTATTTTTACAGCCCGCCAATAGCAGAATCTGATTGTTTGAATTATTTCAAATTACACAATGGCTTGGTTCAGGGAAAACTTTCGATTTAGCAATAAAAAAGCTTGAGTTAACTTTAACTCAAGCCTTTTTTATAAGCTTTTTTTAGGGATTTAATCTTCTGCCAAAACTAATCGCATAACTCACTGGACGAGCTAAAAGAATGGGATCGTTGGTTGGGCTAATGCCTTCTGGAAGAGCCAAAGGATTAAACATATTGGCTTTTTCGTAACTTGCAGCGTCCTTCATCATCTCAGTCAGCGTCAATGTTCCTAGCTCAACTATCTTCCTGTCTGCTGGCCACACAACAGTAGGATCCGTAATTGCATCACCTTCTTCGGCAATTTGCACGGCAATAATAAACTTGGCTTCACCATCATCCTTTAATCTTACTGGCAACTCATCTAACAAATAATTGTTGGCAGCTTGTTCTCTTTCTTCATCTGAAAGATATTCAGGGCCGTTTAATGGCGTAATCAGATAACGTCCATAAACTGTTTTCCCCTGTTCATTTTCAAATTCAAATGCATTAATGCCATGGAATTTTTCAGTGGCATAACTCATTGGAGCTGGTTTGGCTAATTGCACATAGCTTAGTGTCTCAGGATGTTGCTCCAGAAAGGCTTCTATAGGTGTCGGTTTCGTTTGTGCATTGGCAGAATCTTTAATCGCTGTTAATAATTCCAGAAAATCTTCCGGATTCTTCACAGGGAATCGTTCTACCGAAATCACCACAATATCGGTGTATTCCTCTTCAGGTAGCATAAACCTTATTGCCATTCCCTTTGGAAAACCATCCGGGCTTGAATCGGCAATATCGGGTACACCACTCGCATTTGAAAATCGAACCACTACGTCTGTTTTAGGAAAATTAAAATGCGGTGCATAGGTAATATCAGAGGCTTCTTTCGATGCTTCAAAATAACCTGAAGCCATAAGACCTTTAGCATGATTTGAACGAATGCCGGCATGGGGCCCGCCGGCAAGTTCGGAAAGTGTATTGACCAATTTTTCGGTAACCGGTAATTCATCGGCGGTGAGTGAAGAAGAAATAATAATGGTTATAAACAAACCCATATTCTGAATAATTTTTTTCATAAGACTTTCCTTGTGGAAAATTGAATAATAAATTCTTTGCCCTTTACTATGTCTTTGTAGAAATATTAAATTCGTAAAGTTTTATAAGAAATCTAGTTTTTCACTTAAATTTCAATAGATTGAAAAAACTTATAGAAATTAACTCCCGAATAATAAACTACTTTTCATAATCAAATGATCTGAAAACGGCAAGGTTATCGATATAAATTTCAATATTGGGAGTCTGTTAATCTGGGCTCTAGAAATCCATTACTCGTTGTACAATAGCCGTTTTATTTTCTATTCAACTTCTAGGGAGCTTTCATGAAAATCCAAAGCCATTTTGCCGATCTTGATACACCTACCGGTGTGATGCGTACTTATATTCATCGACCTGTTGGCGAAGGTAGCTACCCTGTCATTTTGTTTTATTCTGAAATTTTCCAGCAGACCGGTCCGATTGAGCGTGCTGCCAGATTAATGGCCAGCCATGGTTTCGCGGTATTAGTCCCTGAGGTGTTTCATGAACTGAATCCTATCGGCACAGTATTGGGCTATGACGATGCCGGTCGTGATAAAGGGAACGCCGATAAAGAAAACAAAGATGTTCAAGGTTATGACACCGACAATGAAGCAATGATCAAATTTGCCAAGCAACAAGCTTGGTGCAATGGTCAATTTGGCGCGATGGGATATTGCATTGGTGGTCATCTGGCTTTCCGTGCAGCCCTGCAACCAGAAGTGAAAGGTACCGCCTGTTTTTACGCCACAGATTTACATATCCAGAAAATCCCAAACAAACCGGGTCAACACAGCATGGAACGTCTGGCTGACATCAAAGGCGAGTTGTTGATGATTTGGGGCAAGCAGGATAACCATGTGCCATCAGAAGGCCGTACGTTGATTTACAGCAAATTGAATGAAACGGACATTCCGTTTACCTGGCATGAGTTCAATGCTGAACATGCATTTATGCGTGATGAAGGTGATGGCGGCCGTTATGATGCACAAACTGCACAAATTGGTTATCAGTTAGCGTTGAATTTGTTTAGCAGAACATTACGTTAATTTATTGCTGTTTCGTCCCCACGCAAGAGCATGGTTACGAAATTCAAAGGCTAAATCTGGCTCCCATGCTATGCGTGGGAGCCTCTTTAAGTGATTCTCACGGTCTCTCAGAAATCACCCAAAACGAACTGTTTATCTAATGCAAAACACCACTAAATCGGTATATACCCTCTTTAACTGGAATATTCTGATCCTGCCAAGCGATGAAGAAATCTTTGTCGGTTTGTGCAATCGACCAGAAACAGTACCACCGTTTGCACCACCTGATGCAGCTGATGACCTACTGCCATTTATTTTGCAAAACAGTAGTGCTATCAAAGAGTTTAATGATAAAACCGGTGTGGGATTTGATAGCGATGGCAGTCGTTATGTATTGCTGGGCAACGCTTCCGACCCGACCGGTATGATTCGTTTTAGTGTCGGGCAAATGATGAAGCCGGATGAGATCCGTTGGAAGTACGAGTTTATTGATTAGGCCATGTGCGTTCCCACGCAGGAGCGTGGGAACGAGTTTACTGTATTTTTAACTTTCTCTGGCTCCCATGGTCCTCCGTGGGAGCCCTTCCCTCTAAGGCGGTAACGCGATATACGTACCATCGTTACGTTTAGTTAATTCTCGCATCAGGATGCTGTATCTGTCGGTGCTATGAATCGATAAAAAACCGACACCATGAATTCTGGCAAGCGTCTTCCATCACTGAGTTGTCTGTTCTGTCTGGTAATCCGGTCAATAACGGCATCATAGGATGAGCCGGTGTAATCATCACCAAATACATAGATTGAAGTGGTGATATTGGGTTTGGCATATTTTCTCAACGCCGTTTCAACACCCTCGACCGGGCTACTGTTGGAAACTACCGACCAGTTTTCAAACATGCGAATTGCACTGTTTCTGGTGGAGGGTGTATCGGGCATCCAACGGCCATCGTAGCCCGAAATCATTGACGTGCCCATATCATTTAAAATCTGAAAACCTTTTACTTCAGGGTGAATATTCAGCACATTGACTACTTCTCGCGAAACCCGCGACCAGATCTGTTTCATACTGCCGGAAGTGTCGATAATAAACACCACATAATCACTATCGACTGGAATGCCGCCGACTTCTTCAGACCGTTTATCTGTCGGTTTGCGTGGCGTAGGCAAGGCGGCTTGTTTTAACCGTGATTCCACCAGACTCATTCCGGAGATACTTTCTTCCAACGCAGCATTTTGCTGTTGCAATGCCTTGAGACGGCTTTCTAATGATGATTCTGCTTGAGCAATGGATTGCTGTTCACTGGATAAGGCATCGAGGGTGGAAAGCTCTTGTTGGATTTGCTGACTGATCTCAGCCACCGAGTTTTCCAGGCCAATCAATGAAGCCAATAAACTGCTGACATCATCGGCACCAGCAATCGACACATCAACATCCGTTTTAGAAATTAATATCAACATGACTACCGCGCCAAAACCACAGGAAATCACGTCCAGAAAAGACAGACTGAAGATATCCAGGCCTTTTTTACGAAATTTCATGGCCAGTTACTCGCCGGACTTATCAATAAACCGCCTGTGGTGGCAGCCCAAACCCAGTATTGATTGACCGCATCAGGATCACCTTCCAGCGGCAGCATAATCACATCAACCTGCATGCCCCGCTTGCCACTTTCATTGATGGTTTGCTGAAACAGTTTAACCCGACATTCACCGGAAATCGTCTGGGCATTACCGGTCAGTGAACTGCAACTGGAAAAAGGATTCAGGCTGCGATATTGCGATTCGCCTTTGGTAGGCAGTCCATCGGTAATGACATATAGATTGGAGGGCGAAAACTGATTAACGGTATTCAAGCCTTTTTGAAGATTGGTGGCACCCTCAGGAACCACACTATTCAAGTCACGCAATATCGACGTTGCCGTTTGTGGTGAGCTGGCTTTTTGCCAGCCTTTTTGATCACCTAAAACCCTGGCATCCTCACTAAAGGCAACCACCACAACTTCACTGTTTTCCGGTACCCGTGCCAGCAACCATTCCACTACATTTTTGGTTCTCAGCCATTTAGCAGCGTTCTGTTTATTCTGCTGCGAACTACTTTTGGTGCGGATAATATCAATCAGTTTTTCATTGGTCATCGAGGCGCTGGTATCCACCAGAATGGCAATTTTCGGGCCTTCAACCTTGAGACCCAGCAGATAATTTTCTTCATTTATTCGCGGTGCTTCGACCAGATCAGCCTGTTGTTTGGGTACTTCGATAGAGGTAATGCTGGATTTAAGTTCTTCTAATGCACTCTCTGAGCGTTGTACCTCTTCACTCTGGCTGGCCAGTGAGGATTGCTTTTCATCCAGTTGTTTTTTTAATGCCTGATAACGGGCATTTTCACTGCTGAGTTGTTGGCGGATCTGTTCCAGAGTTGATCCAGCATCATCTCTGGCCTGCTCCAACTGACTGATGTCCTGTTTGAGATTATCAATTTCAACTGGGGTTTCATCAATTTTCTGCTTGACCAGCATAAACACCAGAATTACCGCGCCGAGGCCACAGGACATGATGTCCAGAAATGCCAGACTGGAACCTTCGGCTTTTTTACGACGGTAGGCCATTAGGTGTTAGCGAATACGTCTCAGCAGGAATTTGTCGCAATAGCTTTGCGTATCAACAATCTGACTGTCCTGCATACGTTGCAACTGATGAAACAAAAACATCAGAAAGATACTGATAAGTAATGCTACCAACGTTGAATTAAAGGCCAGACCCAAACTATCCGTCATGCCTGAGATATCCCCTGCTAGCGCCTTGTCAGCTTGAGAAAGCGCCTGCCCTATACCTCGCACCGTACCGATAAAGCCGATAGAGGGAATGGCCCAGATCAAATAACGAATCATGGTGTTTTCAGAATCTTGCTTGACGGCTAAAGCTTCGAGATTACTTTCAATCGCATCCGACAGGTTTTGCACATTGTTGGTTGAGCTGTAACGCCACAACGATGAACGCAGCGTCTGCACCAAAGGTGATGACATGCAATCCTGCGGGATTTCGGTATCCAATCGATGAATGATGCGGTTTACATCAAGCTCTTTATGGCCTGTGTGAGCAACTTCTTCTTCATCACCGCTTTTTGGATCTTCGATCAAATCGACGCTGTACAGATATTTGGTTTTCAGAATCTCGCGATAAGAGCTGGCAATGAGAAAACAGCCCCACATCATTAATATAAAACAGATTTCCTGCTCGTAATCTTTGATTATAACCACAATATTACGAGGCGAAGACTGTTGCTGTTGCAAGGCTAAATCAATTAATTGGGCGGCCTCAGGCCGGATATAACCGATATACATCATATGCACCACAATGATCGACACGATCAATGCGGCAAAGCTTTTCATCAAGTCACTCATTATTAAATGTCCACCGGGAAGGAAACGGGAGAGTTGAGACTGATCACCGACTTACCGCCGGCCCAGGCGTTATGAATCATCAATGATAGGACCACAACCAGCAGGAGCGAGCCGCCAATCAATAACGCTTTTTTTAAACTCATCATTATTCATTTCCTCCATTCAGAAAACGCCCGACTCTGAAACCAAGCGTATCACGGGCCTGCTCGGCACCGTCTCGGTATGATGCTCTTAATTCACTTAGCGAACCTGAACGCCAGTTTGCACCTTTTACGACTCGCATGCTGAGTGTCGAGCTATCAAGCGTATGTGGATAAACAGTATCCGGTTTGGGTGCCGTTAGTGAATAACTGTCATGCGTCCATTCACTGACATTACCGCCTAAATCATAAAGCCCGGACTTTTCGCGGCTAAAACTTTTCACCGGAGCGATTCCGGCAAAACCATCATAATATCTGGGAACATAAAGGCTGACACTGCCTTTGGCAGCTTCATCGGCGATATTTACCGCCTTGGTTGGAATTACCCGTTCATTACCCCAGACAAACAAAGTCTGCTCAGGCTTACCGGTCTTGCGGGCCAGCCATTCCCACTCGGCTTCCATTAATAATCGGTAACCATCGGCATTGTCATTAATACGATTTAACTGATTGCCCTGCACATCATAAACCGGGGTTAAACCTTCCTGCTCACTTAGCCAGTTAGAGAATTTGACCGCTTCCAGCCAGCTCACATTGGTGACGGGTAATTGAGGATCGCCAGATTTACTGCTGTCAAACTGCTGATATTCTGCATTGGTGACTTCATTTGTGCCGGCATAAAACGGTCGATTGAGCCGGACTTGTTTTATAAACTCGTTGGCACGCTGACCCGGCTCATCTCGCCCTGCTCCCATTTTGATAATGTCATTGGGGGAAAATAAAGCCATGTCACCACCGGCTTTGTTTTTATAGAGCCTGGGGGCTTCAGCCTTTTTGGCTTGAGCTTCAGGAATCAACGTAAAAGACAGTTTCTGCACTTCTGCAGCAGATGGCGTGATGGATTTCGCGACAGTTCGATAACCATTCAGACTCAGCTGAATATCATGAGAAACCGCCTGTAAATCCAATTCGATCGGCGTGTTTCCCATGGGTTTGCCATCCACCGTGACCGTAGCAGATGGTGCCGAGAGCACTTCTACCTTGCCCATTTCAGGTTGTAACGTGATATCGAAGCTGCGTTTTTCATTAGTCGAAAGTGTGAACGTTTCGCTCTGGCTGAAAAATCCGGGTTTGGCATAGGTCAAACGGTGTGATTTACCGGCTTCAACAGAGATAAGTTGTGCGTTTTCAATTCGTAAGCCGTTTAATGTCAGCTGACCACCAGAGGGTTTAAGGTTTAAACGCACTCCCGCCGTTTCCGGCGATAAACGATAATTTCGTTCTAGCTCTGGTTTACTGTTTTTTATCTCAATGGTTTCTTCGGTGGTTTCATATTTTGTCAGTGACACTTTGACAGAATGCAAACCACCTTGCAGCGGCAAGGTCAGTGGTGTTTTACCCACGTCCGCCTCGTCAATGGTCACCATGGCACCACTAGGAAGCGAATTCACCGTTAATTCACCTTGCAAAGGTTGCAATTCAACATCCTGAGCCACCGTCTCACCGCGACTGAGCGATAAATCGATAGTCATGGTTTGATAGTGAGGGTGCTGGACGCTGAGCTGATGTTCTCCTGCGGGCAATTCATATTCCAGTGTGTTTGCCATCGCAATCACTTTATCGTCCATCAACCAAGCGGTTTGATTATCTTCCAGAGAAGTGGAAAGCACGATCTTGGCTGGTAATGGCGTGAGTGTAATGCGCAGAACTTTGCCGGAATCTGCCTGTTCAATGGTTTGGCGATGAGGATAAAAGCCATCTGCTGTGATTTCAATTTCAGTACTGTCGGCAAGTGAATAGACCGAGCCAAACACCACCATTGCCAGCCAGGAGTCCGCATTAATCGATACAGCTGTAGCATCGTCAGGTTTCACCTCAATGCGTGTGCCGCGTGAAGCAAAGATAATCGTTACTATCACCAGAAAAACCAAGGCAAAGGTGGTCAGCAACCACAGATACATTCTGTGCTGGCGTTTTCTGGCAAGCTCCAGCTGCTGGTTAAATTGGCTCATCGCAAACAATTCGTAAACTGTAACTATTCAGATCGTATGGAATCGTGACCTCAACTAGCTTGGATTTGAAGCCTTGGCGTTTGCCTTCAAAGGTATATTGGCCAGGTTTCAACTGAATCACCTTTGAATCAGTCACGCCGACATTGCCAACACCACGCACCAGAATATGGGTTTGATTATCTGAACGCACTTCCACCGGAATTGTTCGGTTAACGGCAGTTAACAAGTTCTCCAGTTCTCGACTTTTAGTAGTGAGCGAAGCACTTTGGTTACGATATTTTGTGGCTTCATTTATTGCAGCTCGGGCCTGATCAGCCAGCTCAGGATTTGATAGTCGGTAAGGTGTCTTGAGGTAGTCATCAATCTTATTTCTCACTGACAAAATAGTATTTGCCATTGCCAATTTGTCTGTTGCCGCTTGGTTATTGGGATTTTCCTTGATAACTTGCTCAAGGTTAGTTTTAACCGCTTGCCAGTCGTCTCTTGATTCGGCTTGTGCTGCATTTGCCAGAGATGTCTGAACCCGCTGATTTTTTTCGTATTGCTGTATCGCTGAATTAACATCACCAATCTCGGAACGATTGGGGTGAATATTTCTTGCCTGACTCAGTGCGGTTTTAGCAGCTTCAATTCGGCCGTTTTCGATTGCAGTGTAGGATTGAGCGATAAGCGATTGAAACCGCTGATTATTAAGTGTGGACTGTAATGTTTGAGCACGTTGTTTTAGGGCTTCTCTTTCCGGTGTCAGTTTTAACAGCTCGTTGATTAACGTCAGTTCGGTTTGCAGATCATTTTCCACTTTCGCAACATTGATTTGTTCAACTAACGACGCAATTTCAGGTAACTGCTCGATTCTATCCGCCAGTTCAGTTGCTTGCTGAGAAGTGGTATCCAACATTAACGCTTTAGAAATTGCCAATTTTGCCGGCTGGTATTGATTGTCATCAAAAGCCTGCTGGGCATCCTGCATGGCCGTTTGAAATTGATCCTGGCTATCGGTGATTGTCGTTTCAGCAAGCTTAATAAGCTCATCTAAGGTGGTGCTTGCTTGAGCATATTTCGCTTCACCAAACTGTTTAATAGCCGCTGTTTCAGTGGTTTTCAAACGTTCGGCAAGAGCATTATCCCATTGCTGCAGATCAATCTTGTTCAGCTCAGGTTTGAGCGTGTTTTCATAATGTGCATAGGCTTCAAGATAGGCTTGGCGCAGCGATGCATCATCTTGTGGACCATCCGATAAGGCTGGGCGTTCAACACTTTCTACTTTCTGCTGTGGCTCGGCTGCGCTGGTTGTTTTAGTGGTTTTTGGCATCGAAGCCCAAACAATTAATAGCACACACAACACACTGAGCAGCAAAATGATAATCAGTGTTTGGAAGAATAGCTTGCGTTTGGCGAGTTTGGCTTCAGCGATTTTCTGCGTGATCATACTTATCTCTTACAGTTGAACATCAGGCGTCGCTTCCAATTGATACATGCGATTCAAAAATGCACGCCATTGACGGTACTGCTCGTTAATATCACCAGTTAACTCGACTGATTCTTCTTCATAGCTCAGCACTTGTGGCGCCATTTCCAGATTAATGGACTCACCCAGCTCGTTTAACGCATCCTGATGAAACTTGGCTTCTTCTCGAGATTTAAAACCACTGGTCAGCAGCACTGCACCACCGATACCACCGGCTACAGTCGCTATATCTCTGCCAAAATTCGGATTACGTGAATTGCCAGATGTCGCCGCAGCAACCGCAGCACCTATCAATACGGCCCCACCAATCATTTTCCACATACTTTTCGTGTTAGCTTCTTTACGCAGCTGCATTTCAGCAGCGCTGGCTTCCTGCCACGCCAGATAGCTGTCATCCATTTGCTGTGAAAACGCACTGTAGTTCTGTTGCAGATTATCAATGAACAGCTGTTCTCTAACCTGAACCGATTTAACCCGTTCAAACATGGGATCGGAATCACTTGGCATGCTCACCAATTTGATTTGCCGACCGCTGGTATCAAGATGTTCCATGAAGGCTTGTTCGTTAAAACTGGCAGCAAAACGTAAATCGGCAATATTTTGCAGTTGAGCAAGCTCGCGTTGTTGTTGCTTGAGTAATGCTTCTACAATGGCCTGCGCAGCTTCGGCGAAAGCCGGATCATAAGGATCTTTGCCATCATTACGAGGATTTTTGTAGAAACCTTCATTCACCTCGTGGTCGATAGTAGTGTTGAGCCATTGTTTACCACTTGCATCGACTACGTTAAGACGAAATTTGACTTCCTGACCAGTAGATTCAAGGATTTCACCAACGGTATATAAATCACCTGACGCCGTACTATTCGGTGCAACACGTACTGCACCAAACTTACCGGTTTCATCAAGGGCGGTTTTTAATTTATAGGCAAAACGATTGGCTTCGGCACGTCTTAATTCAGGCCAAATACCTTCTTCTTCATAATCGGCGGCTTTATCTGAAAGGCCAGGTGAAAAGACCGGAATAATCACGTCCAGTTTAATCCCCTGGTAAGGGACCTCTTTTGGGGCATCCTGAGCTGAGGCAAGCTGTGGTCCGGTTTTCACATCGCCGGCAGTACCGGAGGTTGTCGCGCAGCCTGTCAGTACATGCATCATAATGATCATGTAAATCAGAAATTTAGAGGGTGCCCTAAAATTTTCAATCTTCAACAACGTTCATCCCCTTATATTTGCGGTACTCATTCCAGAGTTTCTTTTTGATTTCCGGATCTTGTTCAGCTTCTGCAGCCACTCTAATTTGTGAAGCGATGGCATCGTCATTATTCGCGGATGGAATATCTTCTGGAATGGCGCCATTGTTTGCCGCATTTACCGGCACGCCGGATTGGCCATTAATTGTGTCTTCAATTTCTGAGCCGCCCATAGCCGATGGTATCGATTCCTGAGTTTCTGGCTCGGTTCCCTGCATATCCTGACTGGCAACTGAATTATTAGCGCCATTGTTACCATCAAGCCCACCGCCACCTTGGTCGGCCCCACTGCTACTATCCGCAGAAGTATTATTCGGATCGGTTAATTTGCATAATTCAAAGCGGTTAAGCGAATCAAAAAACGCTTTTTCCATTAATGCTATACGTTCGGCTCTAGTGAGCTCCGGGCTATCTGTGTAACGAATATCAGCTTTGCCACAATCATCTTCAGACAGCATCGCCTCTTCAGCTTGAACGCTAATAAATCCTGTCAATAAAACTGACAGAACCACGTTCGTCAATTTATTCAAAGAAAATAAACTCCGAGAAGCTTGATAACGCTGTTTGAGTGTTTTCATATGATTGCTTACTTACCCATTAATACCTAGAGAAAAATAAAACACTTTCGCTGATACTTTTCTTGTAAAGCATTTGTCAGCAAAGACTACGAATAAGTTTTTTCCGTTAATCTTTCAGTCGAGTGACATCTTACAAAGCGCTACCCGGCTGGTAGCTGAATGGTAATAATTAAAACTAATAAACTTAGGTTTATATTTCAGCGCTTCACATTCAATGTTAATCAACTTTGACAGACAACATGATTAATCCCGTGAGTAAAGCCTCATGATACAGTCATCGGTTATCTACAGTAAGTTAGATTGACATGGCTCACGATTCACTGGAAATACGGTTGGTCACTATTGTTTAGATATTGTTTATCGAAAATGCTGATTGATTCATGACTTAATTTTTTAACACAAAATTCACATCTTCAGTCGCATGCTCTAAAAATGAAAACATCGGCTTTGGTGATTGGTGGCAATGGGCAAATAGCTCAGGCCATTATTGATAAACTTCTAACTTACATAACAGCTGAAAACATTGTTGTTATCAGTCGTGGGCGGCAACCAGATGAATTTGCCGGTGTAATCTGGCATCAGTCTGACTATGACGAGGCCAGTATGAACAAACTGGCCATGCAGTTTTATGATGAACAACGTAATTTTGAAAAAGTCTTTATCTGTCACGGTGTATTGCATGATGGTGACATAAAACCTGAAAAACGTCTGGAAGAACTCTCTGCAGATTCAATCAGCCACATATTCAATATCAATACCATAACGCCAGTACTCTGGCTGAAACATCTTTTACCGGTGCTTAAACAATCCGCGAACTGTCAATTAATCATCTTTAGTGCGAGAGTTGGTAGCATCAAAGATAATCATATGGGTGGCTGGTACAGCTACCGGGCCAGCAAAGCAGCGTTGAATATGCTGTTAAAAACAACTGCCATTGAATATGCACGTCGGGCAAAACAGGTCAAATTAATTGCCTTTCATCCTGGTACTACTGATACCCCGCTTTCCCGCCCCTATAGTGCCAATGTGTCCGAAGACAAATTATTCAGCCCAGGCTTTGTAGCCGACAGACTGTTTGAGATATTAAAAAACTTGCCTGCTGACGGTGAGCTGTCATTTGTTGACTGGGAGGGCAAGTCGATTGAATGGTGATAAAAATGCTTTAGCCATCTTTTTTCTGTTCGCGAGCATCTAGTTTGGCGTAGGCCTCTTTCTCGTGTTGAATATCACTAATTAGGCCTCGATGCATGGCAACAGAAATGGCTTCCTGATTATGAAATCGCTCACCGTCTTTAAATAGCAGATCGAGTAAGTCTCGAGCTGGCATATCCAAATATTTGGATAGTTTTTGTGACTCATTGGAAAACTTTTCCAACACTTCCGGATGTTGCTGCTGCACATTTAAAATTGCCAGATTATCAATGATAGCAAGCTCTTTTGCTGTCGCTGCACTCAGGCCATTATCTTGTACAAACCGTAAACTGGTCAGCCCAGTCAGTTGATGAAAGGTATTTTGTACCAGATTTAAATCCGCATCGCGTCCTGCTAACGCCACCCTCAACCATTTCAACCGATGCCGGGCCAGAATGATCATGCTTTGTTCTATTTCTTTACTCATAGACCTCGGCTCCATGCTTTTCCTTTATTCCTAGTTAGCACAACCAAGGTCGGCCACGCAAGCAATAACCATCACACCACTGACTCAGCTGAAGCAATCGTTTAATTATTTGAAACAGATTTTGAAGTTTTCCAAGCATGCTTTGCTTGTAACTTAAATCATGGAAATTACAACAGGCTTTTAATGAATCCCCCTTAAGATAGTTTAACGCTCAGTTTGAAAGCGCCTATCAGATATGATACAACATATCATTATCTGCTCATCTCAGTCTCGGTGTGATGAGTACCGAACAAACGCATAGTTAAAATCCACCCTCCCTAACGATTGATTATGGATGTTATGACATTTACACAGCAAAACTCCTGCACAGATGCTGCACAAAAGCAGATCATTGAAAATTTTCATCTGCTGGGAAACTGGGATGAACGCTATCAGTATCTGATCGACTTAGGCCGAAGATTAAATCGTGACAATGATGTGCCTCGCATAGAGGAAAACCGTTTATACGGCTGTCAGGCAAATGTATGGATAACCGCTGCTCACCATGATGGCATTGTCACCTTTGAGGGAAACAGTGATTCGCTGATTGTGTCCGGCTTAATGGCCATTATCTTCAATGTCTATTCGGGCAGACCGGCACAGGATGTCATGGCGCTTGAACCAGAATTTCTCACTCAGACTGGATTGATCGATCACCTGTCTTCTCAGCGTTCCACTGGCTTAATGAACATGATTGAACATATCCGTAATTATTCAGCTAGCTGCATTGCTTCCAGCAATAAAGGTAATGTTTGATGCAGCATCTTGATGTTTTGATTGTCGGTGCTGGACCAGCCGGTATTGGTATGGCCCTCGCATTACAAAAAATACCCGACTTGAAGTTTGGTCTGGTCGAAAGTGGGCGTATCGGCGAATCGTTCAGAAGATGGCCTTTGGAAACGCGCTTTATCACCCCATCGTTTTACAGCAATCCATTTGGTCTTGCTGATTTGAACGCTGTTAACGAACACAGCTCACCCGCCCATTTTGCAGCAATGGAACATCTAAGTGGCGAGCTGTATGCCGATTATTTGAATATGCTGGTGCAGGTACATAAATTACCGGTGGTGACTGGCTGCAAAGTGCTCGACGTCAATACCACTCAGGAAAAAGAGTTTGTCCTCGAAACAGAGCAAGGCCCGCTCAGCGCCCGATTTGTTATCTGGGCAACCGGCGAATATCAGTTTCCTGATTTACAGGCTTTCACAGGAGCTGAATATTGCGTTCATTACGCTCAGGTAGCTACTTGGAAGGATTTTTCAGAAGCTCGCTATACCGTGATAGGCGGATATGAAAGCGGAGTAGATGCCACTTTCAATCTGATCAAGCAAGGCCGACAGGTAAGATTACTGGTCCGCAAAGCCAGTTGGGATAGGCAAAGTGATGATCCCAGCGTGGCACTCTCCCCCTATAGTCGAGAACGACTTGCACAAGCAATCCATAGCGGGCTATTAGAGGTTGTTTTTGGTGTCGATGTAATAAAGGTTTCTCAACAAGGCGATGGTGGTTTTCTTATCGAAGCAGCCGATGGCCGTAGTTGGCATGAACAACAGCAACCTATTCTAGCAACCGGCTTTGCCAGTGGCGGCGGCGCACAGCAGATAGCAAAGCTGTGGGAATGGGATGAGGCCGGAAAAATCATGCTAACCGAAGCAGATGAATCAACACGTACCCCTGGTTTGTTTCTGGTCGGCCCCCAAGTTCGGCAGGAAGAACGCATCTATTGCTTCATTTACAAGTTCCGTCAGCGCTTTGCGATGATCGCCCATAACCTTGCTTTGTGTATGGCACTGGATAGCAGTCAACTGGATCCAGAACCCGGTGTATGGGGTCCTTTTGGCAATAGCGAATGCTGTGAGGGCTGCGAATGCTAAAACTGCTGAATCAATTATTATTACTGAGTATTACTGTCCTGCTAGTAGGCGGTATATCTCTGGGTGCCACGATTGGCTATTTATCTCCAGCCGCCGGGAGCTGGCTTGGCGAACAGATTGATATCACCTTATTGGTGCTGATCAGTTTGCTGTTCTTTGGCGTACGTTTTGATGCCATCGTACGTTCATTCGGACATCTGCGATTTATCGGTATCGCGATAATCGCCAATTTTATAGTGGTGCCACTGATTGGCTACGCCATCGCTTCGGTGTTATTACCCGACTATCCGCTGTTTATGGTCGGTTTACTAATCTATTTCATGTCACCTTGTACCGACTGGTTTTTGGGATTTACCAAGCTGGCAAAAGGTAATGTTGCTTTAGGCACTTCGCTTATTCCCATCAATATGCTGTTACAGCTGATGCTTTACCCGCTCTATCTGCAGCTGTTTACCAATAATATTGTTCAGGTCGATCCGGACATTATCAGCAGCACGCTGTTGCAATGGTTTTTGCAACCGCTGTTATTCGCTATAACGCTGCATTATCTGTTGCGCTTGTTATTAAAACCCACTGTTTTTAATCAGATTCTTGAAAAAGTCGATCAGGTGACACCGTGGATTATTGCTTTGCTGGTACTGGAAATATTTGCCAGCAACATCACAGTGATTTTGCAACACAGCAATGTGTTCAGCTGGTTGCTATTGGGTATTTTTATTTTCTTTGTCGCGACTTTTCTCTTGGGCGAAGTTATCAGTGGTGTATCCAAACTGCGTTATCCAGAGCATGCCTTGTTGACGATGACCATTGCTGCACGAAATGCACCGCTGATGCTGGCTGTCACCATGGTCGCGCTGCCTGATCAGCCACTGATTTATGCCGCCATTGTGATTGGCATGTTGCTGGAATTCCCGCATTTAACCGCTTTGCGTTACATGCTGGTGAAGTCCAACGGTCTGTCACCTATTTCCCTGTTAACAAATTTAAGAAAGAAATATGATTCGTAAAAATCCCCGTGGCGATCTGCCACAAATCCATCCAAGTGCTTTTGTTGATCCCACCGCCATTCTCTGTGGTTTGGTGGTCGTAGAAGAAAACGTTTTTATCGGGCCTTACGCGGTGATTCGTGCCGATGAAATGGATGCCAATGGGCATATCGATCCCATTATTATTGGTGCTCATTCCAATATTCAGGATGGGGTTGTTATCCACTCCAAATCAGGCGCTAAAGTCACCATCGGTCAACATACCTCAATTGCTCACCGTGCCATTGTCCATGGTCCCTGCACCGTGGGAAATTCGGTGTTTATCGGTTTTAACAGTGTGCTGTTTAATTGTGTAGTTGAGGATGGTTGTGTGGTGCGATACAACGCTGTGGTCGATGGCTGTCATCTACCGCCTAATTTTTATGTTGCGTCAACGGAAAGGATCGGTCCTGATACCGATTTGTCTGGTCTGGGGCAGGTATCCGCCGCTGCCAGTGATTTTTCCGAAGACGTGGCCCGTACCAATAACGAACTGGTGCGTGGTTACAAGAATATTCAGAACGAGTTTTAGTGATGACCACAGAAGTTGCAGCAAAAATCACCATCACCTTACCGGATGGATCAGCACGTGAATTCCATCAACCAGTTACAGCGTCAGAAATAGCAGCTGCTATTGGCTCCGGTCTTGCCCGTCAAGCCGTTGCGGCCAAAAAGAATGGTCAGCTGATAGATCTGTGTGATCCCATTAATGAAAACGCTTCATTGGAAATCATTACTGCAAGTAATGCAGATGGATTGCATATTATTCGCCATAGCTGTGCGCATCTGATCGGTCATGCGGTCAAGCAACTTTATCCCACCGCACAGATGGTGATTGGTCCGGTGATTGATGATGGCTTCTATTACGATATTGCCTTTGATCGCCCTTTTACTGCCGAAGATCTGCTCGCCATTGAAAAGCGTATGCAGGTGCTTATAGCCAAGGATTACGACGTTATCAAACGTGTTACACCTCGCGATGAGGTTATCAAGCTGTTCACTGAACGGGGTGAAACATACAAATTGCGGCTGATTGAAGATATGCCGGATGTGCAACAAATCAATTTGTATTTTCATCAAGAATACGTGGATATGTGCCGTGGTCCACATGTTCCCAACACCCGCTTTATTAAGCATTTCAAACTCACCAAACTGTCCGGCGCTTATTGGCGCGGTGATTCAAAAAATGCTCAATTACAACGACTCTACGGTACCGCCTGGGCCGATAAAAAAAGTCTGAATGCTTATCTTGAACATCTCAAAGAAGTTGAGAAACGGGATCATCGACGGCTTGGAAGAGAACTTGATCTGTTTCATTTTCAGGAAGATGCACCGGGCGCCGTATTCTGGCATAGCCGCGGCTGGACCTTGTTTCAACAGTTGATTAACTATATGCGGAGGCGTCAGCAAGCAGCTGGCTATACTGAAGTAAATAGCCCGGATGTCATGGATCGTTCTTTGTGGGAAATTTCCGGCCACTGGCAAAATTATCGTGATCATATGTTCACCACTGCTACCGAAGATGGCCGTTCACTGGCACTTAAACCGATGAACTGTCCGGGCAGTGTGTTGCTGTTTCAACATGGTTTGAAAAGCTATCGCGACCTGCCGATAAGAATGGGTGAATTCGGTAAAGTGCATCGTTATGAACCTTCCGGTGCTTTGCATGGTTTGCTTCGGGTGCGTCACTTTACTCAGGATGATGCGCATATTTATTGCACCGAGCAGCAACTGCTTGATGAATGTCGTAAGGTCATTTCCATGGTGCTGGATATCTATAAAGTATTCAGTTTTGATAACGTGGATATCAATCTTTCCACCCGCCCGGAGAATCGAATGGGCGATGAAGCAACCTGGGATGTGCTGGAAGGTGCTTTAATAAATTCACTGGATAGCATGCAACTGCCCTATCAGCTGAATGTCGGCGAAGGCGCTTTTTATGGACCCAAGCTAGAGTTTGTATTACGCGATGCCATTGGTCGTGATTGGCAATGTGGCACCTTGCAAGTGGATATGAATCTGCCAGAACGTTTCAATCTGGAATATGTAGCAGATGATGGTCAGCGTAAACGTCCGGTCATGTTGCATCGAGCTTTATTTGGTTCACTGGAACGCTTTATTGGTATTTTGATAGAACATCATGCAGGCAAACTACCTGCCTGGTTGGCACCTATTCAACTGAAAATTCTTTCTATTAGTGACAGTCATGCCGATTATGTGAATGATCTGACCACATTATTCCGTCATGCCGGACTACGTGCTGAAGCCGATATTCGCAATGAGAAAATCGGCTTCAAAATTCGTGAACATACTTTGCAGCGCATTCCATTCATGTGTGTTATCGGTGAACAGGAAATGGCGAATGCCAGTGTGGCTATTCGTAATCGTGACGGCGACAATCTCGGTGTGATGACCATTGAACAGGCTTTGGACTTTTTCACTTCAGCCACACAGGCACCGGATGGTGTCGCTGGTGATATTAAGCGGCAAAGACTGCTTAAACAGCTGCAATCCAGATTAGCTTTACCAGCGTGATCTAATAGTTATCGCAATATAAAAAACCACCAGGCGATGACATCGCCTGGTGGTTTTTTTCAAACTATTTATTCAACCACGCAAGACATTAAACCTTCCAAAATTATATCTTTCGGCAAATCATGGCCGATAAAGACAAATTTACTTTGTCGGGTTTCGTTTTTACCCCAGGGCTGCCAGCAGCACTACCTACCAACATATGTACACCTTGCACAATAATGCGGTGCGGCATTCCATCGACATTTAATACGCCTTTGTAACGCAATAACTGGGTACCAAATTTTTCGACAACAACGGCCAGTACTTCTTCCAGTCGATCCGGGTCTAATGCACGCTGTTCTGAAAAGACAAATGAAGCAATATGATCATCATGTGTGTGGGCATGCGCATCTTCATCCAGAAAGTCTGGCTCTATTTCCAGAATCGCATCCAGATTAAAGCCTTTAATATCCAGGATATTGTCAATATTGGTTTCACCATGAATGGCCTCACGGATACCGGCTTTAGGATTGATCTTCCGCAGCCGTCTATGCAGTTCCTCTAATTCCTCAGGGCTAACTAAATCAGATTTGGTGACCAAAATCCGATCAGCAAAACCCACCTGCTCCTGAGCTTCATGATGTTTATCAAGTTGTTCCGGAGCATGTTTGGCATCGACTGTGGTGACGATGGCATCCAATATAAAATTCTGCCTAATATCATCATCGACAAAAAATGTTTGAGCCACTGGGGCAGGATCAGCGAGGCCAGTGGTTTCAATGATGACTCTGTCAAACTTTACCCGACCATCGGCTTTTTTAGCTGCCAGTTCGTTGAGAATGCGGATAAGATCGCCACGCACTGTACAGCAGATACAGCCATTATTCATTTCAATGATCTGTTCATCGCGATCCTGAACCAACAGTTCATTATCAATGCCCTCTTCACCAAACTCATTCTCAATGACGGCGATACGATGACCGTGTTGAACGCTCAAGATATGGTTGATCAAAGTGGTCTTACCGCTGCCAAGATAACCAGTCAGGATAGTTACCGGGATTTGGACTTGGGTTTTGGCTTGAGTTTTAGCTTTGGCTTGGGGTTTGTTTTTTGTTTTTTTTCTTGTTTTGGTCTTGGTTTTGCTCATAGGTCTTCCCTCAATAAAAATACTGTTGTTATTCGTTAATCGGTTCGCTGATGACAATCACGCGATCATCAATAATCTGATTGTAAAAACAGCTCATTCTTCCGGTATGACAAGCGGCTCCGGTTTGCTCGACCAACAACAGCACCGCATCGCCATCGCAATCCAACCGGATCGACTTGACGAGTTGTTGATGGCCTGATGTTTCACCTTTCCGCCATAAACATTGTCGGGAGCGCGACCAATAACAGGCTTTGCCAGTGTCGATAGTTTCAAGCAATGCCTCCTGATTCATCCAGGCCAGCATCAATACCTCGCCGGTGTCATGTTGCTGGGCAATCGCATTGATTAATCCCTGACTATTCCAGGGCAGCGTTGCAAGAACTTCTTTGAGATCCAAAGAAGTTCCAATCGCCGATTTTTCCAGTGTTTCAATCATGGCATATCTCTTTGGTAGTGTTGATACGATATATCAAATCTTTCAGAAATAACAGATTTGCCTAAGGCAAAGTCCCTTACTTTTTATCAACCTTCATTTGACTCATCCTTTTTTTAAGGGAGTTTTGCAGCAAATTTTTGCTGTAAGGTTTCAGCTTTTTCCATTGCTGGCATTCTTCGCGTGTTCGACCACACCCGGTACACCACCCGTTGGGTCCGACGAATTCACAGATATCAATACAGGGGCTCATTGGTGTTTTCATGATTTATCACGCAACTTTATTTAATGCTGCATCGATACTCGCTTCGAGCTGCCGTAGCCTGTTGAACTCTTCGAAAAGACGTAACTCTAGATTTTTGAAATTAAGGGGCAGTGTTCGTGAACAGATGTTATAGCCCTCACCGATCACGCTATAGCCCTTCCAATTTCTTATTCGGTCTGCCTCCAGCGCTAGAAATGCTTCAATAAAGCGCTGCTGTTGTGGGCAGTCTTCTTCTGCATGCATATGAACAGGGAATTCTTTTTTTTGCAGCTGAGGCGCTTCAATATAGGTTTCAAAATGGACGCCGCCCTGATTCTGGTTATACCAGTTCTCTTTATAGAGCTGGAGATAAGGACCTCGGTTATAAATATCCCAACCATCGTCAAACCAACTGGATTGCCTTAAATTTTGTTCGAGGTTACGAAATAGCTTTTTTATATCTTTCATTGACTTTTTTTAATCCTCATAACACTCATCCTCATGGGAATATTTTTGATTCTTCACCGTACGACCAGACGATAATCTTTTTCAGTTCAGTAGTTTCTAAGCGACGGGATTTAACTGGATAGTTAAACTGCTTTTAACAGAGCATTTTCCCTTGCTGGCTTCTCAGAATGAAAATGCGGGATCAATATGGTCTGCAAATCCATCGTTAAGCGTTGAAAATACACATCAAAATGCAGATCCAGTGCCGGTGACATAATGACACTCTGGGTAGCGTCATCCAATTGGATCTCACCATTATTCAAAACAACAATACGATCAGCAAAACGGATGGCAAGATTCAAATCATGCATCACCACGATTGCTGTTAGTCCCTCGGCAGTACGATCCTTGATGCGTTTTAACAGCTGTAATTGATGGGCAACATCCAGAGCAGCAGCCGGTTCATCAGCAAGCAAAATGGCAGGTTGTGAAATTAATGAAGCCGCCAGTAATACTCTTGCCTGCTCTCCACCTGACAACGTTTTGAATTGACGATCCAGCAGGTTTTCAATATCAAACTCCTGCAGAAAAGCAGCTGCAAAACTACTTGAATCGGCATGCAACTCAAGAATATCGCTGACTCGATAATCCCAATAAATTTCAGAACGTTGTGGCAGATAAGAAAGCTGCTCGGCAATTTCCGCTGAGGTCATTTTTTTAAGCAAACGACCAGCAAGTTTGATATCACCTTTTTCCGGTCTGTTTAAGCCCGAAAGCAGTTTAAGCAAAGTCGATTTTCCAGCGCCATTGGGCCCAACCAACGCCACGAATTGGCTTGTGGGTATAGCGAGATTGATATTGTGCAACAAGATCTTTTGTCCTGCTTTGACTTTTATGTTTTCTGCTTGAATCGTAAATTCACTCATCGACGTGCTTCCCGAATCAGGATAAATAAAAAGAATGGTGCACCTAACAACGCGGTTAGCAGACCCAGAGGGATTTCGGCGGGCGGCATTATTGAACGGGCGATGCCATCAAATACCATTAGAGCAGCACCGGAACCCAGCGCACTAAAGATCATCAGTCGATGATGACGTGGTCCCAACCACCAGCGCATCATATGTGGAATAACCAGCCCAATAAAACCAATCAAACCACCCCATACCACGGCTAAAGCAGTCACTGCCGCCGCTACCAGTACCGCTCGATGCATAAATTTTGAAACATCAAGTCCCATGCTTTTTGCCGCATCAGAACCCAAACCAAGAATATCCAAGCCTCTGGCCAGCCGCAGACAGCAGATAAATCCAGCCACGGTCAGCAACATAAATACAAAGAATTCCTGCCAGGTTGGTGTTTGAATAGCGCCCAATGTCCAGCTCAGAATCACTTGTAAACTGACTGCATCGTCAGACAATGTCAGCATGATCAAACCACGAATCGCCGTTAGTAATGCAGCAATTGCCACACCCGCCAATATCAAACCAAAACCACTTTCAACTCTCGCTAATCGGGCCAGACTGACCACCAGCAGCGTGGTTAACCAGGCTCCGGCAAAGGCTAATAGCGGTAATAAAAACGGCCCCGGTAATAACATCGGTAACATCAAAGCAATGGCAGCGCCAACCGAGGCACCACTGGCACTGCCTAACAGATGTGGCTCGGCAAGCGGATTACGAAACACGCCCTGAAAAATCACCCCCGCCATTCCCAGACAGGCGCCAACACAGAATGCTGTTAAAACACGTGGGATACGCCATTCCAAAATCAGTGTTCGCATCACCGAGTCCGGATTACTAAGCGTTTGCCAAAGTTCAATCGGACTAAGTAATTCAGAACCTAACCATGCAGAAAAAACAAAACACACTACAACGCCGATACTGATGGCCATTGCTGGAAAACGGGTGCTGATTGGTGACACAGGTTGTAAAACTTGCACGGCCATTAAACGTTTGCCCTGTCGGAAAATATTTGGGGGTGCAGTAACGGTGCCAGATACTCCACACCATCAATGATTCGAGGGCCCGGGATTAAAAATAACTCACGGGGCACCATAAAAACCCGATCATCATGAATCGCTTGGATATTCTGCCAGCCGGGACGTTTCTTAATACTGTCTACACTGCCCTCATTACGGGCAACCAAAATAACATCGGGGTTGGCGGCAATGATGGCTTCGCCGCTGACCTGATTGATATGATCAAGATCAGCAAATATCGATTCTGCCCCTGCCTGTAATAACGCGTCGTAGGTGTAGTGGCCTTTGCGGATCGTTGTAAAATTACCGCGATCATTCTGGCCGGTTTCAAAATACACTCTCGGACGTTGAACACCATCTAATTGCCTGTCGATCATGGTTAACCGACGCTGTAATTGTGCAACGACCTGATCCGCATGTTTTTCATTGCCCAGCACCTGGCCGAGCAAATTCAGGTTGCTGAAGATTTCTTGCAAATCACGATGTAACAACACCACAACCGGCACACCAATGGTTTCCATGGGTTTTAACAAGGTATTAACCGCTTGCCGTGCCGGTGTCATCACTATTAAATCCGGCTCTAACCGGGCGATGGCTTCAACCGAAAACCCCAGACGTCCTCCGATAATGGTTCGTCCCTCTCGAATATCCGGTGGAAAGCGAGTGAAATCTTCAATGCCCACAATCCGATTGGTTGCCCCTAGCGCATGCATTAGTTCGGTGTTACTGGCAAAAATCGAAACGATACGCTGTGGTGGTCGATCAAGTCTGACCTGCCGTCCCAATGCATCAGTGACCGTTATTGGTAAAAGAGAATGTGTATTACTGTTAGCCGTTAAAGGTATAAACGCCATCGCCAATATCCCGGCTTTAAGATACTGGCGACGGCTACCATCAAATGTAGCGCCTGCAGAATTTTTGTTTGGCTGCATCAGCACCCTAAAAGTCCAGCTTCAAACCGGCATACAGTTCCCGTCCTGGCATGCTGTTGCCGCGGCCACCACTGGAAAAAGCAGGGTCTGAAATATAGGGTGTTTTATTCAATGCGATAAATAACGGGTGCTCATTTTTATCCAGCAGATTATTAATACCGGCAAATAATTGCAGATTGTTGCTGAGCTGATAGCTGCCACGAAGATTCCATACCCAGAAGGCTGATTTTTTATGTACATAATCACGTGAGGACTCGGCGAGCGGACTCAGCAATCGTTCTTCTGTGTCATACCAGACCGGGCCCCTCAATATGCCGGTGAGACTCATCTCCCATTTGTTCTGACTTAATACCGTACCGATACCGGCCTGATATTTGTAAATACGTTGGATGCGGTCAGTATTTAGCGTGTCGGGTGTACCCTTGTCACGCATATGAAAATGGTAACTGCCGTTAGCAAAAACCCGCCAGTTCATATCAGTCTGCAACAAGGAAGACAGGTTGGCTTCCAGCTGCAAATCAATGCCTTTCAGTTCAATTTCATCGGCATTATTTTCATAGGTACTGCGTCCATCTGCTGTGGGACGAGAAGTAATACGATCACTGATGCGATTATCAAAAACTGCAATATCGCTGAACAACCAATTGTTGGAAAATGACAGGCCGACCTCAAGCTGATGATTGGTTTCATTATCCAAATTGGGATTACCAATAATTTGCGAGCCGCCAAACGTCTCAAAGTCAGCGGCCATTTCAGTGGCGGTTGGTGCCCGGAAACCTGTTGCATAACCGGTTCTGAGTTTGATCTGATCGGTGAGCCGATAAGCAGCCCCAAAACTATGGGTAAATTCTTCATAGTTTTCAGAACTCTTTAAAAGATCCAGGCCAGGGGTCGGTTGCAGCGTGGTTTTACCGTCGGTATAACGTCCACCGGCTCTGAGTGTCAGTCGATCATTAAACACCGTCTGAATAACTTCGCCCCAAACCGCGCCGACACGTTCATCCTGATCATTATCGTAAGGTGCCGCTCTGACCGTTTCGCCAGTACTTCTCAATGTGTTCAGTCGATCATTTCGCAGTTCACTGTATTCCAGATCTGCGCCGATCCTGAATTCCATGAATTGTGTGACATTCCACTCCGTCAGCAAACGCAGGCCATAAAGATCCAATACACGTTCATTATCCAGTTTGAGGAATGTGCGGTTCTCCCAATTAAAATGATCCACATCCCTGACAATATAGGCATGTGCATTCCAGGCCAGATCACCTGTTGGGTTTTGCCCGTCATAGATGAAATCAATTGAGTGGTTCTTGCGATCTTCATCACCTTCCGGTGACCAGCTTGAGCCTCTGAATCCAGCGTTGTAAATTCCATCCGTACGCAGCGTCAGGCCAAAACGATGAAAATCATTTACATCCAGACCAGCGGCCACTAAGGCGCTGCGTCTTTCCCACGCTGTGTTATGCATGGTTTCCTTACTGCCCCTGCCCGAATCGTAATCATCACGTTCACTGGCACCTAAGCCAAAATAGAAATCAGCGTTTTCACCTTGATAGGCGGTGTGAGCATGGCCCTGTTTTAATGACCATGAGCCACCGGAGAGATTAATACTGCTACCCGTTGTATTACTGCCATTACGAGTAATAATATTTATTACCCCGCCCATTGCCTGACTGCCATAAGCGACAGAGGCAGGACCTCTTATAATCTCAATGCGAGATACATCACCCAAGCTGAGTTTGGAAATATTGGCTGTACCAGCTCGGCGACCATTCACTAATACAAGTGTTTGACTGCGAAAGTCACGCCCCTGTCCATCGGTTGCCCCACCACGAATATTGATCGAGGTTTGAGCCGGCGTCCATTCACTGAAAAATCCCACTGCATTTTCTGCTAATAAGTCAGTTACCGAACGTGCTGATGAACGTCTTATCTTGTCTTCTGAAATGACCTGAATGGTGGTGGTGACTTTATTAAGTGTTTCGCTGCGACCTGATGTAGTCACAATCATTTCATCCAGATTCATCATAGAGGCTTCTTGCTGTGCCGCTACTAATGGACTATGCAATACCATCATAGTCATTGAAGCATAATAAACCGGGGCTAGACGTTTCACTTTCATGTAGGTTCCTTAATTAAATTTCCAGATAAGCACAGCACTCTTTTTTGCCGCTGACGCAAAAAACTGCTTTCCTTCTTGCTTAAGATGAAGCGTTAAATAATTGGATATTGCTTGTGCTTTTTCAGGATCAGCAGTCGTGTTGAAATTGTGTTGAAAATACTGGTTTGCTTCCTCAGGTGTCGAAAAGTCCTGGCGAAAGGTCCAATCCACTGTGAAGATTTGATGCGGCTGCATTGACTCATCAAGTTCATCAACAATCGTCTCTAAACTTGAACCCACCGCTTCGCCGTGAAGTTCTGGGGATAAAAAGCCGCTTAAACATTTACCCCGCGGACCATCCTGGGCTGGCACTATCCAGATCATCAAATCCGTGGTGTAGTTTCGCTGCCAATGCCAGAACGATTTTGTGTCATAGACCGGGCCACTTGTATTTGCCGCCAGAGATGTCTTATGAGGTTTAATTTCATTGGCTGTTAATCGTTGCCAGCTGGATTGCATCACGCTGAGCTGATAAGGCCATTTCTCCGCATGGCTGGTTAAATAACTGGCTAAAAAATGGTTAGGCTCTATTGCAGTCCACAACGCATGGTCAGCAAGAATCCGGCGACTGATGCTACCGACACCAGCGCCAATATCAAGCAGATTAGTTTGGATTCCAATTGCCTCAAGCAGACTTGCCCCCACTTTTTCAGCGTAATCAGACTGCTCAATGCCTTTAAGATAAAAGGCTGCCTGCTGATCATCCCAAATTGGGGACTCACTATTTTCACTACTTGATAAATCTATCGTTGCAGCAACTGCCTGCTGGTTTTGATTTGACATATTGACCTTGGATTCGCCGTACAAACATTATGATATATCATATCATTTAACTATCATCAAATTTGTTTTGCATGAAGATGTATAGGAAATATGTAGCGAAGCTCAATCAATTATTTCTTGTATCAGATGATGCAGACATTGGAATTGCAGCCAAACAAAGCTTGACTGCCCGTGCCGAGGTTAAAGCTCATAGAATGAAAAACTGGGTTTACAAAAACTCAAATCCAACCTGAAATAGCTTTTCTACTTCATCCACATCCTGCTGTTCTGTCAGAAAGATGACAAGGTGATCACCGGTTTCAATTTCGATATTTTTTTCGGCAAACAAAATCTTGTCTTTACGTAAGATTGCCCCGACAGTAGCACTTTTAGGCAACTTCAATTCTGCCAGGGTTCTACCGACTACTTTAGACGTCTGTTTATCACCGTGCGCCACAATCTCAATGGCTTCTGCAGCTCCCTGTCTTAAGGAATGCACAGTGATGACATCCCCACGGCGAATATGGGCCAACAAGGTACCAATGGTGATTTGTGCTGGTGATACTGCGATATCAATACTGGTGCCTTCTACCAGCTCAACATGGCTGGCTTTACTGATAATTGAGAAGGTTTTACGCGCCCCCAAACGCTTGGCGAGCATCGCTGAAAGTATATTGGCTTCATCATCATTGGTAACTGCACAGAACACATCGGTTTTATGAATGTTTTCTTCTTTAAGCAGATTGGCATCGCCAACATCACCATGCAATACAAGCGTTTTATGCAGATCTTCAGCAATAATCCGTGCACGAGTTTCATTATGTTCAATAATTTTAACGTTATGTGACTTTTCCAATCGCTGTGCAAGTTGTTTACCTATCTGCCCTCCGCCGGCAATAAAAATACGTTGATAAGGCTGATAATCTTTTTTGAATACTTTGACTAGCTCACTGATTTGATGTTTTTCGGCCAGAAAAAACACTTCATCATCTGCTTGTAGAGTAATTTTTCCTCCCGGTGGAATGGCACTCTCATTACGGAAGATGGCGGCAATACGCATTTGGACTTTAGGCAATATATCCAATAAGTCATGGATAGCTTTACCATCCATAATACTTCCAGCATCGACTTTGACTGCGACCAAACGCGCGCGGTCGCCGAAAAAGGTCAAAACCTGCAAAACTTCGGGTTGTTCTATTAGATGGGTAATATAGTCAGTGACTAATTGTTCGGGGCTGATAATGACATCAATTGGCACGGCATCCAGGGCAAATAACGCCGGATAAGCCAGATAATCTGTGGCTCGAATACGCGCCAGTTTTTTTGGCGTATTAAACAATGAGCTGGCAATTTGACAGGCAATCATGTTGATCTCATCATTATGCGTCACCGCTATCAGCATATCGGTATCTTTAATACCAGCCTTTAGCAATGTACTTGGATGAGCAGCATGTCCAACTACTGTGCGAATATCCAGATGCTCTTGAAGGCGCTCCAGCAATGCAGGGTTTTGATCAATGACCGTCACATCATTACCTTCATTGGCCAAACTCTCAGCCGTTGAACCGCCTACTTGTCCCGCACCTAAAATAATTATTTTCATCTGCTAAACCTCTTTGTTAGTTACGCCAATAGGCTGGCAGAAATAAGATTAATAAGGTGAATACTTCCAGGCGACCGACCAGCATGGCAAATATCCCCAGCCATTTCACCGTAGCATCAACAGTGGCAAAATTCGACGCCACCTCTCCTAAACCCGGTCCCAATAAATTGATCGTTGCGACCACCGCCCCAAATGCTGAAACCAAATCCAAACCCGCAGCCATCATGGCTACGGTAAGCAGTAATGCTGTGACAATATAAAGTACATAGAAGCCCCAAATCGCAAACAATACTGTCTCAGATACCGGCCGCTTGCCCAACTTGACCACTGACACCGCTCGCGGATGCACCAATAACTCAAGTTGTCGTAAACCCAGTTTCGCTAACAACATCACTCGCATAACTTTGATGCCACCAGAAGTGGATCCGGCGCAGCCACCGATAAATGACAAAATGACCAAAATTAACGGGATATGTAATGGCCACTCGGCAAAAACAGCGGTACCAAAGCCGGTACTAGTCATAATGGAAGCGACCTGGAATGCAGCATAACGAAAAGCTTCCCATCCCCCGGCATAAGCACCGGAAAAATACAGGCTGATCGCGATAAATACACTGGCGAAGATAAATAACAAACCAAAGGTTCGCACTTCAGGATCTTCTGCGTAAGGAGACATTAATCGATGTCTCAACACCAGAAAATGCACGGCAAAATTGATCCCTCCAGCCAACATAAATACGATGGCAATTGCTTCAATCAAAGGGCTATTGAAATAACCGATGCTATCATCATGAGTAGAAAAGCCGCCTGTTGCTACGGTGGTAAAGGCATGCCCAATCGCATCAAACAGACTCATACCTGCGAACCAGTAAGCTAATGCACAACTTACCGTGAGCAACACATAAATAATCCATAGAGATCGTGCAGTTTCGGCGATACGCGGGGTTAATTTTTCATTTTTAGCCACCCCTGAGGTTTCCGCGCGATACAACTGCATCCCACCGACTCCTAATAAAGGCAGAATCGCAACAGCCAAAACGATAATGCCCATGCCGCCCAACCATTGGATTTGCTGGCGGTGATAGAGAATGGATTGTGGTAACTGATCCAAACCAACGATGACAGTCGCACCAGTAGTAGTGAACCCGGAAATTGATTCAAACACAGCATCGGTAAAATCAAGGTGCAAACTTAGATAAAACGGTAACGCACCCACCAATCCAAGTAAAAACCAGAATAACGTGACCACCAAAAAACCATCGCGTACAGATAGCTCTTGCCGTTGATAGTAATTACCTAACCAAAAAGTCAATCCAACCAAAAAAACGATCAGACTGGAACCGATAAAGGTCATCCACTGTGCATCGTTATAGATCCAGGAAACTACCAAAGATGGCAGAAAACTGAGACTGTAAAACATCAGTAACAAGCCAAACAGTCGAATAATGGCGCGCCAGTGCATTAGACAGCCGCCTTAATCAGATATGTCCGCTGATAAATACGCTGTAACTTATGCTTTTCAAACCCAGAACTAAAACACGGCATCACGTTATCCTTCCAAAACATTTATCTTGGGTGGATTATTCGGGTCATGCGGTTCAAAGTCAGCTAAAAAAAAGATAAAAATTTTATAAAAATTTTACTTTTTTAATAACGAAATATTGTTAAAACTGACATCAAATCTATTAACCAAAAGCGAAGCAGCTATGCGTTATTTACCAACCAACCTTTCTATCAAACAGTATCTGCTGGCCATTGGGTTGATCATAGTCGTCGTACTGTTTGCTCAAGTGCTCAATCGCTATCTGCCCTATACCAGTCTTTTGTTATTGTTTCTGGCAGGTGTGTTGCTGGTATCCGCAAAAACTAGTATTGGTCCCGCGTTGTTAAGCAGCTTATTAAGTTTTTTGAGTTTCAATTACTTTTTCACCGAACCTTATTACAGTTTTAATATGCTGCATAAAGTAGATGTCGCCACCTTAATTATCTTTTTGATGGTGGCACTGATGACAGCGCATTTAGCGACGCAAATGCGTGAAGCGATAGCAAAGCAAGAAATAGCATTAAACCGTCTATCGCATTTTTATGAATTCAGCCAAACGTTATCGTCGGCGACCAACACGGAATCTTCTATCGAAATTCTAAAGCAGGCTTTACACCGTGTTTTATCTAACGATGGTCACGTGGAAATTGCCACCCTACAGGATTCGCAATTGATTTTGCACTCAACACAATTTACCAGTGGTCATCCTGGTGAAGAGCTGTTTAAACATATGTTTTCCAAAGCGTTAAAAACAGAGTTTTGGCATAAAGGCTGGTTATTTTTTCCCTTGAGTTGGGATGGCAAGCAGCTTGGTCTGGTGGCGATTAATGAACGGATCAATGACAAGCAAATCGCTGCAATTCAAACTTTCTGCCAACTTACCGCTGTGGTTTTACAGCGGACAAATCTGGTTGAAGAATTAGCGCAGACCAAATTAATCGCAGAGACCGAACAATTAAGATCCACATTACTATCTTCTGTGTCGCACGATTTACGTACACCACTCTCTTCGATTATTGGAGCAAGCTCATCGTTAAGGGAATACGCTCAGCAATTATCCAGTGATGATCAGCAATTATTGCTACAGACCATTGAAGATGAAGCGCACCGGCTAGATCGTCACATTCAAAATCTACTGGATATGACGCGTTTGAGTCAGGGTAAGCTCAATCTAAATAGACAATGGATAGATATTGATGATCTGATTAATGGTGCGATAAACCGTTTCGGGCATCAATTAGATAATGTCGAGCTAAAACTCAAATTAGCCGAAGATACCCCGATGCTCTATGTGCAGGGACTGCTTATCGAACAAGCTATTTTTAATCTACTGGATAATGCTATTCAACATCATTCTGCCGAGCTGAAAATAAGTTTGAATGTGCATCATGATAGCGAATGGATCACGCTGGACATCATTGATAATGGTCCTGGTATACCTGAATCTGAAAAAGAGAAAGTGTTTGATATGTTTTACAGTCTAGCTCAAGGAGATCGCCATGCATCCAACACTCCCGGAACAGGCATGGGACTGGCAATTTGTCGCGGCATGGTAGAAGCCCATGATGGTCAGGTTATGGCGTTGGACAATCCCTCAGGTCAAGGCACAATGATGCGGGTCAAGCTGCCAATCACACCTTTGAACACTGTTACCTATTAAGCATTCACCTATGGCAACCATATTACTTATTGAAGACGAAGCCCAGATTAAGAAATTTTTAAGAATCAGTCTTGAAGCACATGAT